>CANQZQ010000010.1 GCA_947628375.1 uncultured Bacilli bacterium | reverse complement strand
CTCGGTGACATATATTACATTAGTTTTGAGACATTTTCAAATACTAACACTTAAGACATTATCATATACTAAGCATAGAAACCCCAACTCAAAAGATATGACAACTTTACAAAGTCATTTTTTATGATATAATAGACTCAATTTCAGGGGGATTATTATGGAAAAGTGTTATATTCAAAACTTAGGAATGATAGTTACTAATAAATGTAATTTAAATTGTGCCCATTGTTTAAGAGGTGAGAAAAACAATAGCTGTATGTCTGATAGAGTAGTTGAAGCCACCTTAGATCAAATTAAGGGTATTTTTAATTTGGCAATATGTGGTGGTGAACCAACTTTAGCTATTGATAGAATAGAAAAAATAATAAGTTATGTAATAGAGAAGCATATAAAATTGGGTGAATTAACCGTTACAATAAACGGAACAATATATTCTGAAAGATTATTAAAATTATTAGATGAAATAAATAGTTATATAGGAATAAGTAGTAAAGGCATTAATGCTTTACTGGCTATCTCTTTCGATAAATATCATTTAGATGAAATTTCCCGATTAAAAATTGAAGGAGAGTTTTATGAAAACATAAGAAAATATCAAGAAAGTAAATACTTTTATGGCTATAGAAATACTAAACAAAAATTATTTAGAGAAGGTAATGCCATTAATTTAGATGAAAAATTAACAGTTCCTTTAAGACCTATTAAAATATTGATGACGTATGCCGATAAAAAAAGAAAATTTAATCCAGATAATGGTTTATGTAGTATTGGACCTGTAATAACAATTAATCCAGAGGGTATTGTAACAGAATGTGATGCATCAATTAAAAATCAAGAAGATTTATATAATTATGGTAATGTTTTAGAAAAAAGTATTGAAGATATAATTCTTGAAAAAGGTGAATTAATATCAAATGTTGGAAAGTTTGAAAGAGAAACTTGTAGAATATTAAAAAAGCATTCAACATATAATAAATAAAATTATTCTTTTGCTAGTCTTTTTGGAAATTAATTTTATTTTCTTCTATATAACAATATACTATTATCAATATGGTTTAATGGTTCACCGCTAATTATTATTTTTTCATACTCATAATTATCAAGAGCTTTCTCAATTTTATAAGATATTAAAGTAGAGTAGAAATAATTTATGAGCATACTTCCATTTGGCTTTAATAAACTACTCATTTTTTCCATTACTATACTAAAATTTTCTCCCATCATATACTTTCCAACATTTGAAAGCCAAACATTATCATATTTTTCATTAATATTTGGCGCTAAAACATCTCCTTCAATAAATTTTACATCAACATCTGGCATCATTTTTCTAGCAAGTTGGTACATATCATCATTAACTAAATATCTATTACAGCCAATAATACTATCTATTTGGTTAATGTCAATTGTAAATAATCTACTAATTTCTTCACTCTTATATTTGCTAAATAAATAATCCCATATTACATATGATTCATAATCGAGACTTTTTAATGTATCTTTTATTTTATTAAAAGTACAATTTTTATATAAATCAGGATTATTAGATGTTTTTCCTTTATATTTAGTCTTGCATAAAAAGTTTAAAAATATTTCTCTTTCAATAGATAATAGAGAAGCTAATTTTAAAAAATAATAAAATTTAGTTAAGGGACAAATATCAAATATAGTAATTTCTTTACATCCTACTAATCCCGCATTAATAGCTTGATCTGATGATGAACCTAATGTTAAAAGTGATTTATTTTTTAAATCAAATAAATCTAAATACCCATTTATATTTTCAGTTGTAAAAGGATATAAAATCTTAAAACCACATTTCGGCCAATTTTTATCGATGTAATTTTCCATTTGTTTTAATTTATCCATATTAACTTCCTTTAATGTTTTTATTATATCAATTTTTTATTTTTTTTTTTAAACTTTTAAATTAAATATGCATTTTCCGCTTATTATAGCATATAAATTTCAAGTAAGCAAAATAAAACTACTTTCAATGTAATATGAGAGTAGTACTTTATTTTTACTCGAATTTTTCAAATAATAATCAAATTGATGCCCTCAAGGAATGAGTACAACAACTTTATAGTTCAAATAAGTATATATTTTCTATATATTTTTCCCTAAATAAATTATTACCTATATATTTTCCACCTAAATGTTTATAAAAATTGTTAGAAGGATTACCATTTAGACATCCAATTACTAACTTTTTTATTCCTTTTTCCATAATATTTTTAATAGCATAATCATATAGCATTTTTCCATAACCATTTTTCTGATATTCTTTTAAAATATATAAAGAATGTATTTCAGCAGCATTTTTATATTTGTCACTATCTAAAGTATAATAAATCCAACCAATTATTTTGCCTTGTAAAGTTAAAACGTAATAATTGGGTTGATCATTTATATTATTTTTTAGTCTTTCAGCACTTTCTTTTTCATGATCAAATAACCCTTTTAAAAAATCATCATCAACAATTCCTTTATAGGTTGTATTCCAAACAAGGGCAATAGAGTGGGCTAATTCAATTGAATCTTCTATTTTTCTTTTTCTAATTATAGGGTTAATAACTATCATCTCCTTACAAAAATATCAAACTTATATTGGTTTTTCAGTATGCAAGAGTGTTTTCTAAATTGACAAATAAATAAATTAAGCCTATAAAAATTATAGCATAACTAGAATTAAAAATGTTTGAGTTTCCTATCAATTTGGTTCGAGTGTCGTAGTTATTTACAACTTTCTAATTATATGCTGTTTGTTTTTTTAAATATTGTATAATAGCTATAGATGTTGTTATGAATAAAAAACTTAGAATTTTTTATATTATAGACAGTATTTTTTTGATTGTAAGTTTTGCTGTTATTGTATTAATAAATAATAATGAAAAATATGGATTATCAGCATTAGAATCAGTGAAACAGTTTGTGATGTGAGGGATTATATTTTTAGCAAGTTTAATTTTATTAATTATCATTTTATTAATAGTCTCTTTGATGATTCTATGTATAAAAAAATAGTACTCAATCTGCAATAGATTAAGTACAAACTCTTATTTAGGGTAAGTACTCAGCATGCTAAAGTTAAGTATTTCCCTTTTTTTATTTTATGCAAGTTCCCTTGACATATTCATACTAACATAAAAAAGAACTTTTTGCAAGTTCTCTATATCAAAGTTCGAAAAAGTTCGAACAGAAATGTAACTGGTGCCGAATATAAGAATCGAACTTACATCTAAGCGTTACGAGGGCCTTGTTCTACCATTGAACTAATTCGGCAAATTACTAATACTTTATATCATATTTTAAATAATTAGTCAATTTAACAGTTTATATAAATAGAATATTTTGCTATAATATAAGAAATTTTGGTGAAAGATATGAAAGTAATTTTTTTAGACATTGATGGAGTTTTAAATACTGGTAAGACTTTTATTGATATTTATGAAGAATATCAAAAAACTAAGGAATCGAGAATAGAAATTGATTTAGAAAAAGTAGGCTATTTAAAAGAAATAGTAGATAAGACAAGTGCGGTAATTGTTCTATCTTCATCTTGGCGTTTGAAAGGGGAAATGATGGATAACAAATTTGTTCCTCGTAGTAAAAAAATGCAAAAATTTATTAAAATATTAGATGAATATAATTTAAACATTTATGATATTACGCCCTATCTTGATGGTAATAGAGAAAAAGAAATATATACTTGGTTAGAAGATAAAGAGGTGGAAAGTTTTATTATATTTGATGATGAACCATCGATGATTAAATCATTATGTCCTTATTTGATTAAAACTAGTACAATAGAAGATGATGAAATGCTTATTAATATTGATGATACTATTGGTTTGTGTCATCGTCATGTAGAAGAGGCTGTAACTAAATTAAATAGAGTACGAAAATAAATTGCGAAAGAATATAAACAATGATAAAATTAAAAAGAGAATTGGTGATAAAATGATTGAACAAAATAAAAGAGGATTACTAATTGTTATTTCAGCTCCATCAGGTACTGGCAAAAGTACTATAACAAGTGAACTTTTAAAAACTAATAATCGTTATTTTTCTATATCTACTACCACTAGAGAAAAAAGAAGTAATGATATAGAAGGCGTAACTTATAATTTTGTTAGTAAAGAAGAATTTTTAAAAAGAATTGATGAAGATTATTTTATAGAATATACCTCTTATGCTGGTAATTATTATGGAACGCCAAAAAATATTATTGAAGAAAAATTATCATCTGGTATTGATGTTTTTTTAGAAATAGAAGTAGAGGGTGCTAAAAATATTAAAAAAATTTATCCTGAAGCTATCTTAATATTTATCTTACCACCATCTATTCAAGAACTTATTAATCGTCTTCAAAAAAGAGGTACTGATGATTTTGAGAAAATTTATAAAAGATTAAATAAAGCTTACGATGAAATAAAAGAAATAAATAATTATGAATACGTTATTGTTAATAATGATCTAACTAAATCAATAAGTGATATTGAAAGTATTATTACATCTCATAAATGTTTAGTTAAAAATATTAATAAAATAAAATTAGATATCGAGAAAAAAGATTTAGAAAATTATTTAAAAGGATGTTAATTATGAAAAGATTAATAAATAAATATTTAACTTTTATTAAATATGTTTTTGTTGCGGGTTTAAGTTTTATTATAGATATAACTTTATTTACTATTTTTAATGTATTATTTAAAAATATTATTTTAGCTACTATTATAGCTCGTATAATATCTTCTTTGATTAATTATATCTTAAATAAAGATCATGTATTTCTAAGTAAAGAAAGAAAGACAATCTTTAAATATTATCTATTAGTAATAATTCAAATGTTAGTATCAGCAACTTTAGTAAATAGGGTTTATAGTTTAATTACTATTAATCCAACAATTATAAAAGTACCAGTCGAATTATTCTTATTTCTTCTTAATTATTTTATTCAAAAATACTATATCTTTAAAACTAAAGAAATTCCTTATATTATTGATAATCATTTAAAGTATTTCTTTTTAAGTTTTTTGACTACTTTTAGTATCTATAAATATATTTTATTATATATTAATAATCATTATTTAGAATATTTCTTAATTTTTATTGCTTATATAATTTTCTTGATTTTTTATAAACTATTATATAAAAATATTAAATTAAATACTTTATATCAATGTTATACCATTATCTTAAGTTTTATTTTAGTATTAGGTTATAGCTATGAAATAACAAGTACTGGTAAATTAGTATGGGGTAGTTTAGATAATTTCATGTTATCTTTAATTAAAATGGTTGGTTTTTATTTTTTCTTTAAAACTTTAGTTTATTATTTTAATAAGTTTTTAAAGAAAAAATACCACGTTAAAGAAAATAAGTTAATTAAAGAATTTTCGCATCATCCCTTTAGATATTCTTTTATCTTTTTATTTCTTCTTTATGGAATATTTTCTCTTATTTATTACCCTGGAATTATTAATTATGATAATGCCAATCAAATTAAAGAAGTTTTAGGCCTTCATACTAGATACTTAGATGCCATTAACCCAATTAGTAATAGTACTTTAACTAATTTTAATCCCATCATTCATACTTTATTAATTGGTCTTCCTGTTAAATTAGGTCTTCATTTTCATAACTTTAATATGGGGTTGTATTTAGCTACTATTATCCAACTTTTAATTATAGTTACTATTTATTCTTATATTATTAGTTATATGGTTAAAAATAAAATAAATCCTCTTTATTCACTAATTGTTTTATTTATACTCGGTTTATGTCCCACAATTCTTTTTTATAGTGTCACTTTAGTTAAAGATACTATTTATACTGCCTTCTTGTGTCTATTTTCTTTAAAAATATATGATTATTTAAAAAATAGTAATAATTATCAATTTAAAGATTATTTAATTTTCTTTATTATAAGTATTCTCGTTTGTTTATTTCGAAATAATGGGATTTATATTGTTATTATTACTTATTTATTTCTTTTATTTAAAAAGAAAAAAGAAATCTTTATTTTAATAATAGCTCTTTTATTATTTAATGTTAGTTTTAATAATATTCTTCTTCCATCTTTAGGTATATCAAATACCAGTATAAGAGAGGCTTTATCTATTCCTTTCCAACAAACAGCGAGAGCTGTAAAATATAACCCTGATAGTATAACTAAAGAAGATGCCCTTATTATTAGTGAAATATTAGATTATGAAAATATGGCCAATGATTATGATGAAGATTTAGCTGACCCCATTAAGAATAAATTTAATAAAGATTATAATAAAGAAGATTTAATTAAGTATTTTAGCATTTGGGCTAAGGGATTAATTAAAAATCCTTTAATCTATGTTGATGCCACCATTAATAATATCTCTGGCTATTTTAATCCTTTTGAAAATGGCTGGAAAATCTATTTTAAATTAAATCCTGAACTTCCTGAAGTAGGCTATGATTATCATTATTTAGAGTGTTTTAAAGGAATAAGAGACTTTTTACAAGAAGGAGAAGTTTGGTTTGAAATAAGCCCTTTAGGATGGCTTACTAATCTAGCCGTTATCTCTTGGTTAACCATCTTATGTTTCTTAAATTTGATTAATAAAAAAAGAAGTTATGTAGTTTTGCTTCCAAGTATCCTATCAATTATCTTTTGTATTTTAAGTCCCATGAATTTATATTTCCGTTATATTTATCCATCATTTATGATATTAATAGTTTTATTTCCAATTATTAAAAATACAACCCAAGAATAAGCTTTGATATGTTATAATTTAAGTATTATTAAAGGAGATGCATTATGCTAATTAGCAAAATTAAAAAAGAGTTAATATCTCAAAGTAAATCAAAATTTAAAGGTAATATTTATCATTATTCCCAAGTTAATTTTGCTTATAATTCTAATAAAATCGAAGGAAGTCATTTAACAGAAGATGAAACTGAAGAAATTTTTGCAACAAATTCCTTTATTCCTAAGAGTAATGACTCTATTAAAATTGATGATCTTATGGAAATGAAAAATCATTTTCGCCTTTTTGATTATACACTAGATATTATTGATGAGCCTTTATCTAAAGAAATAATCATTGAAATGAATAAAATTTTAAAAGAAAATACGACTGATGAAGAAAATCCTCGTTATAATGTTGGTGGTTTTAAAATAGTTCCTAATAAAATAGGACTTATTAATGTTATTAATACCTCATCCCCTCAAAATGTCGAAAAAGATTTAGATCATTTGTTAGAAGAATATAACCAACTAAAAAAAGTAACTCTGGAAGATATCATTGATTTCCATTACCACTTTGAATGCCTTCACCCATTTGGCGATGGCAATGGGCGAGTAGGGAGAATGATTATGTTTAAAGAATGTTTAAAAAATAATATAATGCCCTTTATCGTTCTTGATAGGGATAAACCATTCTATATGCGAGGCTTAAAAAAGTATCGAGAAGATAAAATGTTTTTAATAGATACCATTAAGCATGAACAAGATATTTATGAAATGGTTGCCAAAGAAATGTTAAATTTTGAATTAAAAGATAAATAAAGTTAATTACTTTTCATAACTTATTCGCATTGTCTAAACATATATTTTAGTGTATAATTAAATAAAAAGAAGGTAAGATAATGCAAAAAAAAGATAATTTTTTATGGGAACATTATTATACAAAAAAAGAACTTAAAGTAAATATACCTGATTTATCTTTATATGATTATATGATAAAGCAAAGTAAAAAATTTCAAAATAATTATGCTCTTAATTATTTTGGGAGAAAAATTACTTATAAAGTATTTTGGGAATATATTGATAAATGTGCGAAAAGCTTAAAAGCTCTTGGAATAAACAAAGGTGATGTCGTTACTATTTGTCTTCCTAATACCCCAGAAGCAGCGATTTCTTTTTTTGCTATTAATAAAATTGGAGCCATTGCTGAAATGATTCATCCTTTATCTGCTGAAGAGGAAATTAAAGATTACTTAATTTCCACCAATAGCAAAGTCTTAATTGCTTTAAATCAATGTTATAGTAAAATAAAAAATATTATTAAAAAAACTAAAGTAGAAAGAGTTGTTATTTCTAGTCCTTCTGATTCTATGCCTATTTTTTTAAATGCCATGTATAATGTAACTTTAGGAAGAAAAGAAGATAAACCAGTTAAAAATAGTTTTTATCTTTTTTGGAAAGAATTTATTAATTTAGGAAATAATTATCGTAAAGATACTACAATTAAAGTTAGAAAAGAAGATATTGCTGTTATTCTTCATAGTGGTGGTACAACTGGAACTCCTAAAAGCATAGTTTTAAAAAATAAGAGTATTATTGGCGTTAATGAACAAGCTAAAGTATTCTTTCCAGATGTTTCTATTGGGGATTCCCTACTTCTTATCATTCCTATGTTTCATTGTCTAGGTTTAGTTGTTGGCTTATTTATTCCTTTATGTAGAGGGGCAGTAGTTATTTGTATTCCCCAATTTAATGCCAAAAAATTTGATAAATTACTCACTAAGTATAAACCTAATTTCTTACTTGGAGTACCAACTTTATTTGAAGCTATGCTTAATAATAAAAATTTAGAAAGAGAAAATTTATCATATCTTAAATGTTTGGTTTGTGGTGGAGATTCCCTAACTCCTGAAAAAAATAAAGCTATTAATGATTTTTTGGCATCTCACCATTCTAAAGCAAAAATTATTCAAGGCTATGGTATGACAGAAACTTGTGGCCCAGTTACTTTTGGCACTAAAGGTAGTGATAAACTAGGAAGTGTCGGTATACCTCTTCCGGGTAATGTAGTTAGAATTATTGAACCTAAAACCAAGAATGAATGTAAACCAAAAGAAGTGGGGGAAATTTATATTAGCAGTTTTGTAGTAATGGATAGTTATTTAAATAATTTAGATGCTACCAAAAAAGTTTTGCAAAAATTTCCTGATGGGCGTAAATATATTGCGACCGGTGATTTAGGCTATATGGATGAAGATGGAGTTATTTTTTATGTTCAAAGAATCAAAAGAATTATTATTTCTTCAGGCTATAATATTTATCCTGAATATATTGAAAGGGTTTTAAAAAATCATCCTTTGATTAAAGATGCTTGTGTGGTAGGAATTCCTCATCCTTATAAAAAAGAGATAGCTAAAGCTTTTATAATTTTAGAAGATGGAATAGAAGAATCATATACAGTAAAAAAGGAAATAATGGATTATGCCACAGCTAATTTAGCTCATTATATGTTACCAAGAGAATATATTTATAAAAAAGAATTTCCTAAAACTAAAATGGCTAAAACTGATTATCTTGCCTTGCAAAAAGAATTAATGAATAAGTAGGTATTTTTATGATAATGTATGTAGTATTAATATTAATTTGTTTTTATATAATTTTTATTTTATTTAAATCGTTTAAAAAAAATGAATTTGGAATGTTTTGGTATAATTTTTTAAAATACCCTTTAGGATTAATTTTTAAGTTTTATTATCCTTATAAAACTATTAATAAAGAGGTTATTCCTGACTCTGGCCCGGTTATTTTTTGTGGCAATCATATTCATTTAATGGATCAATGTTTAATTATTTTAAAAAGTAAAAGACCAATTCATTTTATGGCTAAAATTGAATATTTTGAAAACCCGAAAACAAGATGGTTTTTTAAAATGGTTGGTTGTATTCCTGTTAATAGAAAAATTCATGATGATAATGCTAAAAGTGCCGCTTTAGAAGTTTTAAATAAAGAACTTGCTTTAGGTATATTTCCAGAAGGTACTAGAAATAAAACTAAAGAATTACTACAACCTTTTAAGTTTGGAGCAGTATCTTTAGCTAAAAAAACTAATGCCACCATCATTCCTTTTGCTATTACCGGTAAGTATCATTTTAGAACCCATAATTTAAAATTAACTTTTGGATCCCCTTTTAAAGTAGAAGAGGATTTAGAGAGTGCTAATAATAAATTATATAATATAATTTTAGATATTATTAAGGAGAATCAATAATGCATAACATTTATTTAAAAGATTTATTAAAAATTTATAAAGGAGAATTAATTAAAGGGGATATAAATACTTTATTAGAAAATTTTTCTAAAGATACTAGAACAATTAACAAAGGAGATATTTATATTGGTATCAAGGGTGAAAATATTGATGGAAATACCTTTTATATGGAAGCTTTAGAAAAGGGAAGTATTGGGTGTATTTTAGATAATGGTGCTTTTTTAAAAAAAGATATTTTAGATAAATACCCAAATGCTTTTATCTATTTAGTTGATGATTCTATAAAATGTTTACAAGCCTTAGCTACCTATAAAAGAAGCTTATATGATATTCCTGTGATAGCTATTACTGGTTCAGTTGGTAAAACTAGTACTAAAGATATTGTAGCAAGTGTCCTATCTCATAAATATAATGTTTTAAAAACGGAAGGTAATTATAATAATAATATTGGTCTTCCTCTTACCATTCTATCTTTAAAAGATGAAAATTGTTTAGTTTTAGAAATGGGCATGAATGGATTAGGCCAAATTGATATTTTATCTAAAATAGCTAAACCAACTATAAGTATTATAACTAATATTGGAACTAGTCATATTGGCTTATTAAAATCGCGTGAAAATATTTTAAAAGCTAAATTAGAAATCTTAAATGGAATGAATGATAAAATATTAATTATTAATAATGATAATGATTTATTACATGATTATTATTTAAAAAATCAAGATCAAATAAAATTTATTACCTATGGTATTAACTCAGATTCTATGTATCAAGGATTAAACATTAAAAGAGAAGAATTAACTAGTACTTATGATATTAATATTAATAATGAAATATATAATATTAAATTAAATGTTCCCGGTGATCATTTTGTTTTAAATTCTTTAGTGGGTATTGCCATAGGTTGTTACTTTAATATTCCAATGGATGATATTAAAAAAGGTATCTCTAATTTTACTTTAACTAAAAAAAGAATGGAAATAATAAAAGTTCATAATATTACTATTATAAATGATGCTTATAATGCCTCTTTAGATTCGATGGCTTCGGCTTTAAATTATTTAGGTAGTTTAAATAATACTAGAAAAATAGCTATTTTAGGTGATATGTTAGAATTAGGCTCTTTTAGTGAAAAACTTCACCGTGCTGTTGGAGAATATGTTTATAAAAATAATATTGATATTTTAATAACTGTTGGTGATAATTCTAAATTCATTTCAAAAGAAGCTATCAAATTAGGTTTTAATAAAAATAATTGTTATGCATATAATTCTAATAAAGAAGCTCTTAGTAAAATTAAAGAATTAATTAAAGATAATGATTCTTTACTTATTAAGGCCTCTAATGGTATGCATTTTAGTGAAATAACTGATGCTTTAAAGGGAGATGCTTATTGAAATTAAAATTAGCAGTTATTTTTGGTGGTAGGTCAACTGAACATGATGTATCTGTTACTTCCGGATTAAGTGTTTTAAAAAATTTAAATCAAAAAAAATATCAAATTTATCCTATTTATATAGATAAAGATGGTTTATTTTATCAATATAAAAAAGATCTTAATATTAAAAATTTAAAATTAATTACTAATATTTTTTCTTATTTAAAAAAAATGGATGTTATTTTTCCTGTGTTACATGGTTTATATGGGGAAGATGGTACTATCCAAGGTTTATTTTCGATATTAAATAAAAAATATGTAGGGTGTCATACTTTATCATCTGCTATTTGTATGGATAAAGTATATACAAAAATTATTTTAAATAGTGCTCATATTTTACAAGCTAAAAGTATGTATATTCAAAAAATAAAAGATAAATATTATTATATCAATAAAAACTTTCTTAAATGCGAAGTTAATATTACTGATCTTGATTTAAAAATAAAAACTTATTTAAAATATCCTGTCTTTATAAAGCCATCAAATTCTGGTTCTTCCGTGGGAGTTAATAAAGCAAATAACAAAGAAGAGTTAGAAAAATACCTACAATATGCTTTTACTTTTGATAATAAAGTTTTAATCGAAGAAGAAATTAAAGGAAAAGAAGTCGAATGTGCTATCATAGGTAATAATGATTTAATTGTCTCAACTGTTGGAGAAATAATCCCTGATGAAGATTATTATTCTTATGAATCAAAATATCTTAATAATAAATCAAAAACGTTAATTCCCGCTAAGATAGATAATAAAATAATTAATAAAATTCAAAAAAAAGCTAAAAGAGCCTATATAGCTTGTAATTGTGAAGGCTTATCCCGAATAGATTTCTTTATTGAAGATAAAACTAATAGAATTATTTTAAATGAAATAAATACTATGCCTGGTTTTACGGAAATAAGTATGTATCCTAAATTAATTCAAAATTTAGGATATACTTATGAAGAATTACTTGATATGTTAATATCTTTAGCTTTAGAAAATTAAAAAGGGTTCCTTAATTGGAAGCCTTTATTTTTTTATATCTAATTCTTTATTATCGCTTAATCCTAATATGTAATCTGCCGATACGCCTAAATATATACATATTTTAGGTAAATATGTAACAGGCATTATATTAATACCTCTTTCATATCTGGCATATTGTTGTTGCTTAATCCCTAAATATTCCGCTATTTCTTTTTGGGTTATATTTTTGCAATCTCTAATCCATTGAATCCTTTCATTATAATACATATTAATTCACCATTTTTAACTTATCATTTTTTACAACTCAAATGTTGACTTTTTAACATATAAATTGTAAAATGTAATTACAATACAAGAGTTGTAATGCAACTAATAATTTAATAATAATCCTTGATAAGATAAAAGAAAGAGAGAAAGTTTATGAAGAATAAAAATAATACAATAATGTTAATAATGATAATAACAATATCTATGGTATTGTTAACATGGAATAAGAGTTATTCATATAAAATGAATAATATTACACCAGAGGAAAAAGAAATAGAAAGAAAAGAATTTGGAATATATTTACAAGAAAATGGAACAACATATAAAGAAACAAATACTTTTCCAGATACAGGATATCTATTAAATACGTCAAAAACAGAATGTCATGAATATGGAAATGATAATGTAATACAAAACGCAGTAGAACAAAGTTTAACAAATGGAGTAATAGATGGAAGTATAATAGTAACAAGTCAAAAAAGTATGTATTGTAAAATATATTTTGATAAAGAAAGTACGATTCCAACAGTAAGTACATTTGGAATAACCGGAAAAGATAAAGCAGGTAATAATTTAACTAATGGCTATACATATAATAAAACAGTAACATATACATTTACATGGACAGATGAAGATGTAGCACAATATTGCTTAAGTACAAATAATGCCAGTTGTAATGGAACATGGACATTAACAAATGGAGCAAAAACAATAACAATAAGTAATGCAACCTATACAGGAACTGAAGGATTAAAAACAATATATGTATACTTAAAAGATAAGGCAAATAATATATCAAGTACAACAACAAAATCAACAGCAAAAATAACAGTAGATCAAACGCCACCGGTAGTAAATACATTAACATTAACTGGAAATAAAACCGGTACATTTACATTAACAGCAGGATATTCCCATACAACAAAGGTTAATTACACATCAACTATAACAGAAACAAATATGGAAGGATATTGTGTAGTAGATGGAAGTAGTTGTAGTAATTACAATACATTACCAACAAAATCATTAAATAGTACAATAACAATAGGCGCAACACAAGGGAGCCATTCAATAACAGTAAGTGTTAAAGATAAAGCAGGAAATGTAGAAAGTAAAACTCAATCGATAACATTAGACACACAAAATCCAACAATATCATTAACCCAAGGGACAGTAACAGAAACAAATATAACAGTAACAGTAAATGCAAGTGATTCTAATGGAATAGCTAGTGTAACATGTACAGCAGTAGGAAATAATGAAACAAAAACAGGAACATATAATAGTACTGCTAAGACATGTACATTTAGTGGTTTAAAAGATAATACAACATATTCTATAACTGGAGTTGCAACAGACGGATCAGGAAGAAAAACCACAAGTACAACGATAGACGTTACTACAATTAAGTCTTTAACGGCAGGCCAAAAGAAAGCACAAGAAACATTGAAAGTTGTACCACGAGGAATAAGCGATAGAGTTTTAGGAGATATGTATAGGTTTGTTGGAACGGCAGATGATGTTGATAACTGGATATGCTTTGGATATACAAATGCAGAAACAGATTGTAATTCACCATCAAGTGATTCAATGTACAGAATAATTGGTATAACAGAGAATGGACAGCTGAAACTTATAAAGAATTCTCCTTATGACAATTTTTCGTTCTTTCCTTTGGGACAAACCTCCCGCAACAATGCGTGGAATCATTCCAAAGTTTATTCTGAACTAAATTGTGCCCCGGGAGGGCTTTACTTCGGTGGCGGAGATAAGGAACTAGAAGATTGTTTTATTTCAAATTATATTAATTCCGCTTGGTCTAATTTAATATTAATTCATAGTTGGCCAGCTTCCATTGACTTTTTTGATAATTCACCTTGGTATGATGCGAACGGCATTTTTGCGTTTGAAAATCCTCCATACACTAACAATAAAGCAATTGTAAATCCTGTATCCGCTAAAGTTGCGTTGATGTATTTGGCAGATTACTATTATTCATGCAGTTTCGATTATCAATTAGGTGTTTATGCTTCTTATCAAAGCGCGAGATGCAAAGAAGGATGGCTCCATTTATCTCAGAATCGGAATGAAAAAGACTCTATTAGTGAGGAGTTTGTTATGGGCTTTGAACGTCTTGAATGTCAAGGATATTCTATCGCGCAAGATGGAAGTTTATATACTGATACATATGACGGCAACATTTACACTAAATTTGTTCGACCTTCATTTTATATAAATTCTAATGTGATATCTTCTGGAAATGGTACTTTAACTTCACCATTTATTGTTTCTAAACCAAGTTAAGTTATTATAAAATTAAGTGTAGGAAAGAGAAAAACTTTCCTATTTTTTATTAAATTCATTATCTATTTTTCTTGAAGAATACTTATAACTATGATAATATTTTGAATAGATATTAGTAGGGAAGTGAAACTTTGAAAGTATTAAAATTAATTGGTAAAATATTTAGTTTTATTGGTATTTTTTTAGGTAGTTTATTTATTGCTATTTATGGTATGGGACTTTTGTTTTGCTATGGTCCAAGTACTCATGCTCGTAATTTATTTGTTACAACTATGCTAGAAACTGGCCAACTTAAATTTGTTGTGGGGTTACTTATGAATGATGATGCAGTAGATAGAATAGTTAATGAAAATAGTATGGCTACCTTTGATGAAGAAATGAATGATGAATTAATTAGTATTGATAATAAGTTAGATAAAAATGGGATTGAACTAAAAGAAATATATGGAAGTACATATTTTGCTAAAATGCTTATTATAAATGATCCATCAAGAGTTAAACTAGCTAGCATTTATGATGGTTCTTGGAAAGAAAAAGGTGTAACTTTAGATAAGCTTGTTAATGATAATGATGCTATTGCGGGCATTAATGGAGGCCTATATTATTCTGATAGTAATAAAGGAGGCCGTCCATTAGGATTAATAGTTAAAAATGGTGTAATTGAATACAATAATCCAAATGGTATTAGAGGTCTTCATTTAATTGGCTTTGATGAAGATAATCTTTTACAAATAATTGATTTAAGTGGCAAGAATGCTCATGAAATAGAAGAAGTAATTAAAAGTGAAAAAATTAGAGATGCGGTCGCATTTCAAGAAGAAGCAAGTGATGCGAATAACCATTTTGTTAAATTAATTATTAATGGAGAAAAAAGAGAAGCCAAAGGTAGTGGTAGTGGGGCAAACCCCAGAACAGCGATTGGTCAAAGAGCGGATGGATCTGTTTTACTTTTAGTTACTGATGGCCGTGGTAAAAATGGCCATTTAGGGGCCACTGCTAAAGATTTAATTAATATTATGGCTGAGTACGGCGCCGTTAATGCTGCAAATATCGATGGCGGTTCATCTTCAAGTATGTACTATAATGGTAATTATGAAATGACTTCCGTTACATTTTATTACTCTAATTCATCATGGAATTTGCCCGATGGCTTTATTGTTGAAAAGAGGTAAAAATGAGTAAATATAAAAAGAGTTTAATAATTTTTAGTATTATTATTTTAGCCCTTGTTAGTATTTTTCTAATTTATACATATCGTAGTTTAGTTATTTATGAAAGAAATTTAGTCGATAATTATATTGGT
This sequence comes from uncultured Bacilli bacterium, assembly GCA_947628375.1. Lineage (GTDB taxonomy): Bacteria > Bacillota_I > Bacilli_A > RF39 > UBA660 > SIG200. The sequence continues at coordinate 7,878 of CANQZQ010000010.1, read as the reverse complement.
TATTATTTAAAAAAAGAAGGAGCAAATAAAATAGATGAAAATCTTTTTGCTATTAGTAAATTAGAAAAAGAAAATGCTAATATTAAAGATGGATTAAAAGAATTATATAAAAATGCTACTTTAGAATATCAAGAAAATAAAAAATTAGAACAAGATGGTATTTATGTATATGATGTCTATTATCAAGACAATTTAATAAATAGAGTATCATTAAAAAGTACTAAACAATATAAAATTATGGGCATTTTAAATAGTAATGAATGGGAAATAACAGAGTTTAATAGTTATTTTGATGAAGGAATATATAATTATAATATTAGTATACCCCTAAATTATAAATTATATATTAATAATAATTTAATTGGTGATGAATATGTAATTGGGTCTAAAGATGTTGATAATTTAGAAGAATTAACTAAATTTGTTAGTATTGATAAAAAGAATATTTATAAAATAGATAATTTAGTATATGAACCTGATATTAAAATTTTAGATGAAAATGCTAAAGAAGTAGACTTTAAAATAGAGGGTAATAATATTGAAATAAATAAAGAATTTATTAAAGTAACAACTTTAGAAGAAGCCAAAAAATATTTAAAAGAAGACATAGATATTTTAGATTTAGCTCGTAATTATAGTCTATATCTAACCGATGATTTAAATGGTTCAGCACATGGTTTGTATAAACTACTACCATTTATGTTAGAGGGAACAGATCTTTATGATCGGACCATCTCTTGGAGTAAAGGACCAGATATATACATGGTAAGTGATCATACTTTAAAAAATCCTACTTTTACTAATGAATCATTAAAGAATTTTACAATATATAGTGAAAATGCTTTTAGTGTTGAAGTTCATTTAGAAAAAAATATGGTCGTAAGTTATAAAGACAAAAAAGATATTTTGAATGACAAATTGTATTTTATATATTATAATAATGGTTATAAATGGGTGAAAGAAGAAGCCATTTAAAAAAATAAGGGAGTGTTTGGAAAATGAGCCTTGAAGAAGCTTATAAATTAATTAATGTGTTATATGAAAAATATAATAAAAAAGAAGAAAAAAGAAATGACTTAGTGTGTAATTTAATAAAAAAACAAGATGGGTTAAAATTTCAAATAGCTGCAGAAAATTTGGATATTTATCTTTTAAAAAACAAAATTAAGGAAGAAAATATCAAAGAAAATGAAGATGCAAAATTTATGAGAGGTTTTAATTTAAGATTAATTGTTACCTTAGGATTATCAATTTTATCATTAGCGTTTTTTAAAAGTTTTATTATATTAATATTTGATCTTCTCTTAACACTTTTAGTTATGGGAACTTATAGCATATCTTATACTATTAAAAATGGTCATTTGCCATTTAGAAAAAGAAATGAAGACTATATAGCAGAAATAGAAAATAATATAGCTAATAGGCAAACTAAAAAAGAAGCTTTAGAAAAGAAGAAAAATCAAGTTGCTAAAGAAATTCAAGTATATAGTCATATAACTGTATATAATGAAGCTCTTAAAATTTTAAGAGAATTAGCAATTGGTTTAAATGAGAAAATTGGTTTAGAAAATTACATAGAAGCGCCTTTAGAAAATAGGGAGATTGAATGGTTGAATGACATGGGAAGGAAAATAAAAAGGGAAAAATAATGGATAATATATTTATAGTAATACCAACCTTAGATCCAGACGAAGAAATAATGTTAAAATTTATTAAAGAATTAAAAAAGAGCTTTAAGAATATTTTAGTTGTTAATGATGGATCTAAACATATATATGACGAGTTTTTTCATGATTTAGAAAAATTAGATATTATTGTTTTAAAACATTATGTTAATTTAGGTAAAGGAAGAGGTATAAAAAATGCCTTTAATTATATTTTAAATAATTATCCTCAAATTGAGGGATGCATTACTTGTGATTCTGATGGTCAACATAGTGTTAAAGATATCAAAAAAATGGCTAAAGAAGTCTTAAATAATCGTGATAAATTAATTCTTGGTGTAAGGGATTTTGATAAAGAAAATGTTCCTCCTAAAAGTAGGTATGGTAATAAAATAACTAGAAATATATTTAAAATTTTTATTGGTTTAGATATAAGTGATACCCAAACTGGTCTAAGAGGGTTTTCCAAAAAACTTATGAGTCTTTTTATGGATATTAGTGGTGAAAGATATGAATATGAAACTAATATGTTAATTTTTACTAAAGAAGAAGGTATTAAAATAAAAGAAATAGAAATAGAAACTATTTATTTAAATAGTAACGCCAATAGTCATTTTAATCCTTTAAAAGATTCCATTATGATTTATCGTTTATTTTTAAAATATTTTTTAACTTCCTTTAGTTCTTTCCTTTTAGATATCATTTTATTTTGTAGTATTTTAGGGATTTTAGAAATTAAAGAGAAAATTTTAGCTGCTACTATCTTAGCTAGGGTAGTATCAAGTATTTATAATTATATAATTAATTCTAACTTAGTCTTTAAAAATATGAGTATTAATTCATTATTTAAATATTATTTACTAGTTATTTTAATCATGTTAGTATCTGGTTGTTTTGTTACCTATTTATATAATTTACTTAATATTCCCGTAATAATTATTAAAATAATAGTGGATACTTTACTTTGGATTATTAATTTAGTAGTTCAAAGAGAATTTGTTTTTAAAGGAGCATATGATGAGTAAAAAATTAAAAATATCTCTTTTATTAATTATTAGTTTTATTATTTTAACTCTTTTAATTGTTTTTGATAAAACAACTGGTTTTGACAATTTTATTTATCATCTTATAACTAGTCATATGAATGATCCTTTAACTAAAGTTAATAAATGTTTTACTTTCTTAGGCAGCACTTTATTTATAATTATTTTATCAGTTTTCTTTTTCTTTTTTTATTTATTCAAAAAGAGAAAAAACTGTTCTTTTATTATTGCTAGTATCATTATTATTTCAACCGTTTTAAATAACGTTATTAAATTAATAATTAGAAGAGAAAGACCTTTAGTATTAGCTTTAGTAACTGAAAAATCTTTTAGTTTTCCTAGTGGTCATACCATGGCCTCAACTACTTTATATGGTATTTTATTATATTTTGTAATTAAAAGTAATTTAAATAAAAAAGTTAAAATTTTCTTAAGCATTATTTTAGTCTTAATTCCGCTTTTGGTTGGTGTAAGTCGTATTTATTTAGGAGCTCACTATGCTAGTGATGTTCTAGGTGGTTTTATTCTTTCTTTAAGCCTCATTTTAGTATCATGTCATTATATTGCTAAAAAAGAATTATTATAGTAAAATATATATGTTAGGATGATAGTATGAAATATATAAAATTATTTATTTGCTTTTTATTAATTGGGTTTACTTGTGGTTGTTCAATTAGTCGTCATAATTTAGATAATGCGACAATTTATACCACTGTTTATCCCATAACTTATCTTGCTAATTACCTATATGGTAATAACAGTACAATTACAAGCATTTACCCTAATGATGTGGATTTAAATACTTATTCCCTTACTGAAAAGCAAATTAAAGAGTATGCGCAAGGTGATTTATTTATTCATTTAGGATATGGTAATGAAAAAGATATTGCCAAATCTTTTATTAAAGAAAATAGTAAAATATTAATAATTGATTCAACTTTTGAAGATAGCTATACTTTAGATATTATAAATGATTTTCGTGAATTATGGTTATCACCAAATAACTATATTAATCTTTTAAAAAATATTAAAAATGCCCTTAAAGAATATTTAGATAATACAGTAAAAGAAGAAGATATCGATAAATTATATAATGAATTGTATATTAAATTATCTTGGATGGATGCAGAACTTAGAAGTATTTCTAAAGAAGCTAAAAGTAATGATAACAACACATTAGTTGTGGCGAATAAATCGTTAAAGTTTTTAGAAAAATATGGTTTTAATATTATTTGCTTAGAAGAAATACAAGAGTCTGGAAGTGCTAGTGCTTTAGCTGATATTAAAAATAAATTTAAAAATTCTAAATATACTAGTATTTTAAAATTAAATAGCGAAGAGAATAATGACTTAATTAATGAACTAGTCAATAAAAATAAAGCTAAAGTAGTAGAAATAAATGATATGGTTACTAATAATGATCCTACAAGTGATTATTTATCCATTCAAAATGAAAATATTGCTGCGATTAGAAATATTGTTAGTTAATATTTGTAGGACTTTTTAAAAGTTCTTTTTTTATAAAATTTTAGAAAACAAATGTTTGCAATTTATTAAATTATCTGTTATAATGAATATAGAGGTGATAAAAATGAATTTAAATGAAAAATTGCAAATTCTTGCTGATAGTGCTAAGTATGATGCGTCTTGTTCATCATCTGGAAGCAAGAGAACATCTTCCTTAGGTAATACACATATTGCTGGGATATGTCACTCCTTTGCCTCTGATGGTAGGTGTATATCTCTTCTTAAGATTCTTCTTACAAACATCTGCATTTTTGATTGTAAATATTGTTTGAATCGCCGTAGCAATAATATTAAAAGGGCCATTTTTACTCCCGAAGAAATTTGTGAAATAACTATTAATTTTTACAGACGTAATTATATCGAAGGATTATTTTTATCATCTGGCATTATTAATTCTCCTGATTATACCATGGAGTTATTAATTAAAACTGTCTCTTTACTTCGCAATAAATATCATTTTGGCGGTTATATTCATGCCAAATCAATACCAGGGGCTAGTGATTATCTTTTAAAAAAATTAGGTAGTTTAGTTGATCGCCTTAGTGCCAATATTGAGCTTCCTACTGAAAATGGTCTTAAATTACTTGCTCCAAATAAAGATATGCATAAAGTTGATCATATTATGGGATATGTAAGAGATAATCGTAGTAGAAATTATGTTCCGGCTGGGCAAAGTACCCAAATGATCATCGGTGCAACTCATGAAACTGATTTAGATATTATGACTAAAAGTGAAAATATGTATAATAATTATAAATTAAAAAGAGTATTTTATTCAGCTTATATTTCAGTTAATAAAGATGCCCTTTTACCAAGTTTAAATATTCCTCCTCTAAAAAGAGAAAATAGATTATATCAAGCTGACTGGCTTCTTCGCTATTATAATTTTAAAGTTAGTGATCTATTAGATCAAGATAGTCCTAATTTTAATATTTTAGTAGACCCAAAAGTTTCATGGAGTTTAAAACATTTAGATGAATATCCCAAAGAAGTTACTACTTGCAGTTATAATGAGCTTTTAAAAGTGCCGGGGATAGGTATAACATCAGCTAAAAGGATTATCAAATCACGTTCTCATTTTCAATTAACTTTTGCTGATTTAAAGAAAATGGGCGTTGTTTTAAAAAGAGCTAATTATTTTATAACTTGTAATGGTAAGTATAATATTAATAGTGAATTATTTAATAAAAAGTTTATTGAAGCTAATTTAGTATTAGAAGATAGAAAAGAAAATGCCGAAGAAAACATGCATCAGTTGAGGTTGTTCCATGAATAATGTATATATTTATGATGGTAGTTTTATAAATCTTTTAAATTTACTATATTATTTATTAAAAAATAATATAAGACCAACAAACATTAAGAAAAAAGGTTATTTAGGAAGTTTATTTGATTACTTAATTGAACTGGATTTAAGAAAAATTAATAAAAGCGATGCACTTATTAAAAAATTAGGAAAAACAGTTATTCATCACATATACTATGTCTATTTATCAGAAGAAGAAAACAAAGAAATAATTATTTATTATTATCTTTTAAATTATTTTAAATATGGTCCTAATCTAAATAAAATGCGCAATTTAAAATGCGTGAGTGAAACTCTTAGAATTAGTAAAAAAGTTGGTAATGAAGCTCATAAGATGAAGGGTTTTATTCGCTTTAAAGAATTAAAAAATAATATCTTATATGCAAGTTTCGCTCCCGATAATAATGTTTTAGAAATTGTTTCCTTGCATTTTAAAAAAAGACTAGCTAATGAATATTGGCTAATAAAAGATGAAAAAAGGAAAATAATAAGTATATATGATAAAAAAGATTTTTATATTTTAAATGAAGAAATGTTTAATATTTCGGAATATATTCTTAGTGATAATGAATTAGAAATGGTGAATCTTTGGCAGACATTTTATAACACCATTGGTATCAAAGAAAGAAAAAATCCTCGTTGCCAAATGAATTTTATGCCTAAAAAATATTGGCCTTATATTATAGAAATGAGTGGTGAAAATGAAAAAAGTTGTTAGTGGTAATATTTTACGAAGTGAAATGGAAAAAGCAATTAATCTTTTATGTAATACAGTTAAATCAACTCTTGGCCCTAAAGGTAGTAATGCCATTATTGATCATTCTACTTTTAGCCCCTTTATAACTAATGATGGTGTTACAATTGCTGAAAACATTACTAGTGATGATGAAGTAGTTAATACTATATTAGAGCTTGCTAAAGAGGCCTCAATAAAGACCAATGAAGTAGTTGGGGATGGTACTACATCAACTTTAGTATTTTTACAAAGTATATTTAATAATGGTTTAAATTTAATTAAAGAAGGATATAACCCCATAATATTAAAAGATGAATTATATGAAACATTAGAGATTATTCTAAAAGAAATTGAAAATAATTCTAAAATGCCTTCTCAAGAAGAATTAAAATATATTGCTTCTGTTTCTTCCAATGATAATGAAATAGGTAAAATCGTTAGTGATGTTTACTTAGATATTTTAAATCGTAATGCCATTAATATAAAAGAAGGGGATACACCACTTACAAAAGTAACGTTTTTAAAAGGCTATACGATTGATAGTCTTTTAGCATCTCCTTATTTTTTAAATAATACAAAAAAGCTTAATTTTGCTACAGCTAAAATTTTACTTATTAATGGCCATTTAGATGATATATCAAAAATAGCTAATATAATAAATACTATAACATCTACTATGCAAAATTTAATTATTATTGCCAGTAGTTTTAATGCTTATTTAGTTGAAGAAATAGTTAATTTAAATATGTCAACTAAAAGCAATATTGTTTTATTAAATGCTCCCTTATATGGTTTAAAAAAAGTCGCTATATATAAAGATTTGCAAGCTATAACTAATGCTAAAATTATTGAAAATGCTGATTATATTTCTGAAGATTATTTAGGCGAATCTTTAAATATTACTATTAATAATGAGACGGCGACATTTAATTTTAAAATGAATAATCAAGTTAAAAAACATATTATTGATTTAAATAATCTTTTAAATAATAGTAGTGAAGATAATGAATTTGTTATGAAAAGACTAACCATGCTTGAAAAGGGAAGTGCCACTATTACGGTTGGTGGTTTAACTAAAACCGAAAGAAGAGAAAAGAAAATGCGCTACATAGATTCTTTATGGGCTATAAGTACTTCATCTTGTGGAATATCTTATGGGGGAGGTTTAACTAGTTATATAGTTAGTCAAAAGATTAATAATGAAACTAAAGGAAGTACGATATTAAAAGAAGCTTTAAAAGAACCGATGAAAGTTATTTTATTAAATGCTGGATTAAATGCCGATGAAATAATCAAAAAAATAACCGATAGTAATTATCAATTATTATATAATGTCAAAAATAATAATTATGAAAATGTTAAAGATACTAAAGTTTTAGACCCTACAAATGTCATAAAAGAAGAAATAACTAATGCCGTTTCTATTGCTGCGATGCTTTTAACTACAGAAAATTTAATTATTAATGAAATTCAAAATAACCTTAATAGTATAAATGAATATGATAATATTTAATAAAAGAAGAATACTCAGTAATAAGGAGTGAAAAATAAAAAATCACTCTTTTTTAATTAGGAAAAGAAAAATAAAAGAAAATAAAAAAA
>CANQZQ010000009.1 GCA_947628375.1 uncultured Bacilli bacterium | reverse complement strand
TAATTCTTTATTATTATTTATTTTATGATGTTTAAATAAATTTTTTATTATCTCCAATAAATTCATAAATATCTCCCTGAAAAAGTATTAATTATTATATCATCAATTTATTAAAATAAAAAGACAAATACATGCGGAATCTCTAGAGAATTCGCATGTGAATTGTTATTTTCTTAAAATTTATTAAAACTTTCTATTTACAAAAATTATTTTTATTGATTTAATAAAAAATTAAGGAAGATGTAGATAGGTTGTTGCCTAAACTTTTTTATTTAAAGTCTTTTGACTTAGTTCAGGGAGTTTTGGATAGAAAGGTGGTGGTGCCAATGACTAATAAAAGCCGAGAGGCATTTTTATTAATTATTGTTTTAATTCTAGCACTAGCCTTGCTAATACTAGAAATTAAAAACTAACCCTAGAGGTTAGTCGCACTTAGGTAACGCTTATTTGCGTCTTCCTATTTATAATTTTAGCATATTATTTATTTTTATACAATTATTTATTTTATAAAATAAATTTTCATATATTACATACAATCTACTTTTCATCATCAAAAATGCATGAGGGTAAAATATATTTGTATCTATTAATTAATAATTTTAGATATATTACTTACAGCATGTATGCCATCAGAAGCTGCGGTTACTAATTGATAAATGTCTTTTTTTATAACATCGCCAATTGCATAAACACCTTCAATTTTTGTTTCAAAATTTTCATCAACTATAATATTACCTTGTAAATTAGTAATATTTAAATCTTTAACTAAATCTGTATTAGGTCTATAACCTATATAAATAAATACTCCCTTAACATTAAGAATCGTATCATTATCAAGTACTATGCTTTCAATTTTACCACCTACTTCATTATATTTACTAATACTTACACCATAAATAATTTCTATATTAGGGGTATTTTTAACTTTATCAATTAAAATATCTTCTCCTTTAAAACCTGTTTTTCGATTTAAAATAAAAACTTTTCGACAAATATTAGCTAAATACAATGACTCTTGTAAAGCGCTATTACCACTACCAACAACAGCAACATCACAATCTTTATAAAAATTGCCATCACAAGTTGCACAAGTACTAATACCTCTTCCTAGTAAATCTTTTTCATTATCAAGTCCTAAGTATTTAGGTTTAGTTCCTGTTGCAATAATTATATTATTAGCTTGATACTCTCCATTTTTGGTAATAACCTTTTTAATTTCGTCTTCTACTTTTAATTCAATTACTTCTTCAAATTTATAAGGTATTTGTAATTCTTTAACTTGTTTAAATAAAAGATCAGCAAAGTCACTACCTTTAATATCAATAAGACCTGGGTAATTACTAATTTTTTCAATATTATTAAGCATTCCTCCTGGCATCCCTTTATCTAAAAGTAAAACATTTAAATTACCTCTTTTAGCATAAATACCCGCAGTAATACCACCAATACCCATACCAATAATTATTAAATCGTACATAAAATCCCTTTCTATTCTATTATATTATTCTTCATTATATAAATCTTCAAATTTTCCTTTGCGCGCTAAAATTATAAAGATTATTAAACCTGCTATAAATAAACCAATAGACATAAGTTGAGCCATTTTAAATCCCCCAAGCATTAAAGAATCTGTTCGCATGGCTTCAATAAAAAAGCGACCTACAGAATAATACATCATATAAAGGCAAGTAAGTTGTCCTCTTTTTAAATGTCTAATTCTTCTTACAAACATTAAAATAATAAAACCAATTAAGCAATAAATACTTTCATAAAAGAATGTTGGTTGATAATAAACTCCCCCTATTTTCATACCTTCAATTATTTTTTCAGGAATATGTAATTCTTTTAAATGGAAATAAGTTGTCGCTGCTCCATGAGCTTCACTATTAAAGAAATTTCCCCATCTACCAATAGCTTGTCCCAAAAGCAAAGGAACAACAACAATATCAGTCATTTTAAAAGGATTAACATTATGCATTTTGCAATAAATACATAACGTAATAAAACCAGCAATTATCCCCCCATGAATAGCTAGTCCACCTTCCCATACTTTAAAAATATCTATTAAATTTTCACTATAATAAGCAAAGTTAAAAATACAATAATAAACTCTTGCCCCAATTAAACCAACAACAATTACCCAAAAAAACAAATTAACAATAAACTCAGTTGGATAATTAAATCTTTTAGCTTCTCTTAAAACTATAAAAAAGCCTAAAGTCATTCCAATTAAAAGCATAATTGAATACCATTTTACTTCAATACCAAATAAAGTAAATGCAACTGGATTCATAACATCACCATCCAATAATAATTATAAAACAAAAAAAGTCCTCTGTGAACTTTTTTATCTAATTTTGAAAAAGAATATCTTCTTTTTTGTAAATTTTACTAATAAAAATAATTATCAATATTGTATATATAATTGTTGTAATAAACATAATTACTGTATATAAAATATTAATATCACCCATTAAAAGATTTTGAAGTAAATATGTATGACTAATAATTGGTATCAAAGACATTCCTAAATTTAATTTAACACCAGCCGTTGTTAAAAACATTGGAATTATAGAGATTAAACTAATTGGTGTTAAACTACTTTGAGCTTCTTTATAACTTTTAGTTTTAGCAGATACCAAAATACATAAACCACCTATAAAGATCGCATAAGAAATTAAAATTAATAATGCTAATATTATACTAACAAAATTAATATTTAATAAAGCATTTTGATAAACTTCAAAAGCATTAGATGATAATACTAAAGATGCAATTATTAATATAACATCTAGGATAGCAGTAAAAATACAAGATACACTAATAGCTAAATATTTACCAGCAATTATTTCATGACTTTTAAGAGGGAATGTTAATAAAGTTTCCAATGTTCCCCTTTCTTTTTCACCAGCCATAGTATCAGTAGTAGTATAAATTGCCGTTAAAGATATAGTCATAATAGCAAAAGTAAAGCCAATGGAAATAAGCGTATCCATCATCATATTAGAGCCTTCTAAAGTTTCAAATTTATAAGTAATATTATGATAAACTCGGTCTTGATCAGCTCCAATACTTTCTAAATAAATATTAGCTAAATAATTGTTATAAGTATCTAAATAACTAGTGATATAACTACTAGCTATACTACTTTCATCATCCATTTCATTTAAATAAATTTTATAATTTTTATCTTCATAAATAATATAAGCTACTATTTCTTTATTATTATAAGCACTCTCTAAAGAATCTTTATCCTCATATTTTATTAATTCAATTTCTAAATCTTTTATTATTTCTTTTTCTACATCATTTAAATTATAATTAATACCAATTTTATATTTTTCTTCATTAAAACTAGAATTATAATCACTTTTCATCATATTATCAAAAATAGCTGAAAAGGCAAAAAAGTATAAAGGAATAATGAAAGGAGTTAAAAGCATAATTATTAATGATTTCTTTTCTCTTAAAATAGCTCTTAATTCTTTTTTTAAAGTTATAAAAATATTACTCTTCATTTTTAATTCCTCCAATTAAATTAAAGAAAGCATCTCTTAAATTTGTTGTTTTAGTTAATTTTTTTATATTATCAGGACTATCTATTTTAACAACTTTTCCTTCATTAATAATTACAACTTTATCGCAAATATTTTCCGCTTCTTCCATATAATGCGTAGAATACAAAATACATTTTCCTTTTTCTTTTTCTTTTTTAATAAAATCTAATACTATTTGGCTAAGAATAGTATCAAGCCCACTAGTTGCTTCATCTAAAATATAATACTTTGGACTATGAAGAGCACACCTAGCTAAACTAATTCTTTGATTTTGACCAGTTGATAATGTCCCTATTCTTTGATTAATAAAATCTTTTAATTGAAATTCTTTTACTATCTTATCAATTAATTCATCTATTTTATTTTTATCTATTTGGTAATATTCCCCACACATTTTAAGAAGTTCATATCCAGTTATGTCTTTATATAATTTAGTATTACCAGATAAAAAGGCAATTTGCTTTTTAATTTTCACATCATTTTTATCATAACTCATCCCATTTATTAAAACTTCTCCTTTAGTTGGAGTCATAATTCCTGCAATAATTCTTAAAAGAGTAGTTTTTCCTGCTCCATTTGGCCCCAAAATGCCCACAATTTCTCCCTCTTTAGCATCAAAGGTAATATTGTCATCAGCTAAAAAAGAAATTTTCTTATTTTTAGACTCATTTTTAATAAATTCTTTAGTTATATTTTTTACTTGAATCATTATGTACCTCACTTATTTTTAAGATTATCATATCTTATTTTGATTTTCAATATTTATAAAATACTCTGTCCATGTTATACTAATTATTGAGTGATGATACATGAAAGAAAAGATTTATTTTATAACTTCTTCAATAATAGGTATTATATCTTTATTATATAATAACATTATAAATTTAGATGAATTAATTAAAGAAGAAATAGCAAATGTCGATAATATTTTAAATAATGATACCCTAAATATGCTTAGCAATCCTCATTACTATTATTTTCTTGCTATTATCGGAATATCTTTATTCTTAAGTATCATTATAATTTTCTTAACTAAAAAAGAAACAAAATATCGAACGTTTTTACTAACTTCATCAATAATTTTAATATTTACCTCTAGTAGTACTGTATTATTATTAATACCATTAATAAATTTATTTTTTATAAGCAATATTCCTAAACCAGAAAAAATAAAAAAAGAAATGCCTATTTTAGATAAAAAGATAGTTACTAAAAAAATAATAATTAAAAGTATTCTCTTAATAATTATTTATCTTTTTATTAATTTCTTTTTAATGGATCTTATCTTATTCTTTATTAAAAATCCTTCAGCTCATTTTAATATGTTTTTAAATATTATTACTGATATTTTTCTCTTTGTTTTAACAATCAGTTTATTTTACCAAGAATTAATTTATAGTTTTAAATTATTAATTCAAAATTTTAGTAGTTATTCTAAATATATCTTTAAAAATTTTGGCTTTTTACTTCTAGCTAATATTGGCTGTTCTTTAATTATCATGCTTTTTACTCATGAAATTAGTACTAGTCAAAATCAAATAGCATTAAATAATCTACCTTTTTGGTATTTACTACCTGCTGCCTCAATCTATGCTCCTTTAGTTGAAGAAGTCGTTTTTAGAGGATGCTTTCGCAATTTAATTAAAAATGATAAATTATTTTTAATTATCTCCGCTCTATCTTTTGGATTTTTACATACTATTGGTCAAGAAGCAACTATTATAAATACTCTTCTTTATGCTCTTCCTTATATAGCTATGGGCTTTGTTCTTGCTTATACTTATAAAAAATCAGGGAATATTGCTACTAATATAACTCTTCATTTTTTAAATAATTTTTTAAGTTGTATGATTAGTTTTTTATAAACTTTCTGTTAACTTATAAGTAGTTAAATATAAATTATCTTTATTAGTTATGTATTCAATAACTAATTTATTTTTCTTTTTCACTATTAATATTCCTATGGTTCTATTATGATATACCTTTCTTATATTTCTATCTACATAATTTATATATAAATTTAATTGACCAATATCTTCTGGTTTAAACTCTCTGGTTTTTACTTCAACCACTACAAAAGAATTTATTTCATAATTAAAAAATAATAAATCTATTTTATATGTTTTATTAGCAATTTTTATTTTATATTCATGACCAACTAAAGCAAATCCTGTCCCAAGTTCTAAAAATCTATGCTCTAACATTTCAATAATATATTTATGTAATGTTGTCTCATTTAGCTTTGTTATATTATCTTTTGGATTAATTAATATCGGATCTTTTATCATGTCTTCCATGGTAAGATTATTATTATCATTTATATTAATTAATTTTACATTATCTTTATCGGCATATGATAATCTTTCAAATGCCTTATTTTTTATTTCATTTCTTAATTCCCTTACAGATAAATTATTAAGTATTACCTGATTTATATAATAATTCCTTTCATTCTCATTTTTTATTGGCAATAAATATCTAATATGAGACCACATTAATTGGTGGCACAGTGAGCCACTTTTTTGAAATTTTAAATAAAATTGTCGAAATCTTTTTAAATTCGAATAATCATATCCTTTTCCAAATTCATCACTTAACTTAATTGACCATTTCTTTATTAATTCATTTCCATATTTAGCTCTTTTATTTCCTCCTTGTGCTTCAACTATAAGTTTTCCTATATTAAAGTACGCTTTTACTCTTTCTCTATTTTCCTCATATTCTCTTACTTTACTACTTGACTCTACATTTAATGCTATTTCTCTTATTTCATTATAATAATTTTTCATTTTTTTCTCCTTCTAATAATATATATTGCGTTTTTTATTTGATTTCCTTCTTTTTCCATAAAAAAAATGAGCTTTTACTCATTTTTTACTCAATTATTTTTTTAAATTTCTTGCTTGTTCTTTATATCTATCTCTATTTTCTTCTAAAAACTTATTTTCAAGTTCTTTTAATTCATCTGTACTAATTTTTTTTAAATCGTGCTCTAAACGATAATTAGATGCATAACATATAAAGTCTTTAACATATGAAGGTGTATTATTAATAGCAGTTGAACTAATTTCAACGAATTTAAAAGTGCCTTCTTTTATATCATATCTGGCAAATTGATGAGTTTTTAAAAATTTACTTCTATTAGCATAAGGCACGTCTTCACATTGTAATCCTATTTCAGTTGGTTTAGGGCTTTCTGCAATAATATATGGCCAAAATGAACTATTAGAAGTACGTTCTAAAATTTCAAGTGGCATTAACGGATAATTATCAGTAGCAATACCTAAAACTTCAAAGTGGTAATGAATAACATGGTTTTCAACAATTATACAAGCTGGATTAATATAATCATAAATTTTATAATCAAATTCTTTTAATTCAATTTTTTTAGCTATATCAGTTAAAATAGGCATTAAATAACTAATATTATAATTACCATATAAATTAGCTTCCGCAAGGTCACTTTCGCAATCAGCCAAAGCTTTTTTTTCATCCCTACATAATTTTGTAATCGCATTATTTCTTTTTATTATAATATTTCCTATTTGTTCTTCTAATTCATGAATTTTTTCTATTTGATCTTCTAATTTGATTTTTTCTTTTTTACTACTAATTAATGCAGCACTATTCTCCACTATGTCAGAAATTTCCTTATCGGTAGCATTTAACTTATCTGTTAAAACTTTTAATTTTTGTATATCCATATTCAAAACTCCAGTTCAAATAATAATTGTTATTCTATCACGCTGATATTACATTTGTAAAGTTTAAATTAACTTTCCTTATCAAAGATTCTTTTTAAAAATTGTCCCGTATAAGACTCTTCTATTTTACTAACTTCTTTTGGTGTACCTGTGGCAATAACCTCTCCACCAAATCTACCACCTTCTGGACCTAAATCAATAACATAATCAGCTTGTTTAATAACATCTAAGTTATGTTCAATAACAACAACAGTATCGCCATTATCCACTATTCTATTTAAAACTTCTAATAATTTTTTGATATCTGCTGAATGAAGCCCTGTTGTTGGTTCATCTAAAATAAAAACTGATTTGCCCGTAGCTTTCTTTTGTAATTCTTTAGCAAGTTTAACCCGCCCAGCTTCCCCACCAGATAAAGTTGGAGCCCCTTGGCCAAGTTTAATATAAGAAAGTCCAACATCATACATGACTTGTAATTTATCTCTAACTTTCGGAATATTTTCAAAGAAAGGTATCGCTTCACTAACCCGCATATCAAGTATTTCGGCAATATTTTTGCCTTTAAATTTAACATCTAATGTTTCTTTATTAAAACGCGTTCCTCCACAAACATCACAAGGAACATAAACATCAGGTAAGAAATGCATTTCAATTTTTTTAACGCCATCACCAAAGCAAGCTTCACATCTTCCGCCTTTAACATTAAAGGAGAATCTGCTTTTATCATAACCACGCATTTTAGATTCTTTCATATTAGCAAAAACATCACGAATATCATCAAAAACCCCTACATAAGTTGCGGGATTACTTCGTGGAGTTCTTCCGATAGCATCTTGACTAATGTTCACTACTTTATCAACATTTTCTATTCCTTTAATACCCTTACATTTACCAGGAATATCTTTAGAATTATAAATTTCTTTATGTAGTGTTTTATACAATATTTCATTAACTAATGTTGATTTACCACTACCAGAAACACCTGTTACTACAACAAATTTATTTAAAGGAATTTTAACGTTAATATTTTTTAAGTTATTTTCACAAGCACCTTTAATCTCCAAAAATAAACCATTACCTTTACGGGTTTTCTTAGGTATTTCAATTTTTTCTTTACCTGATAAATAACGACCTGTAATACTACTTTCATTTTGCATAACTTCTTGTGGTGTTCCAGATGCTACTATATAACCACCTTCATCCCCTGCACCAGGGCCAACATCAACTAAAAAGTCAGCAGCCATCATAGTATCTGTATCATGTTCTACCACAATTAAAGTATTACCTAAATCACGCATTTCTTTTAATGAATTAATTAACTTTTCATTATCTCTTTGATGAAGACCAATCGAAGGCTCATCTAAAACATATAAAACCCCAGATAAGCGACTGCCAATTTGCGTAGCTAATCTAATTCTTTGGGCTTCCCCACCAGATAAAGTAGCAGCACTTCTAGATAAAGTTAAATAATTTAACCCAACATTCATTAAAAAATCTAATCTTGCCAATATTTCTTTAATTAAAAGATGACTTATTTCTTTTTCTTCCTTAGTAAGTTTTAAATTACGTAAGAAATCACTTAACTCATCAATAGCCATTTCACATAATTCAAAAATATTTTTCTTATTAATTTTAACTGCTAATATTTCATCTTTTAACCTCGTTCCATGACATTTAGAGCAAGTTGATTCTACCATATAACCTTCAATCCACTCTCTTATCCATGAGCTATTAGTTTCTAAATATCTTCTTTCTAAATTATTAACAATTCCTTCATATTTTGACTTAGTATCTCTCGTACTACCATTTTTAGCAATATAATGAAAATCCATAACATCTTTAGTTCCATATAAAATAATATCTAAATCTTTTTTAGACATATCTTTAACAGGAATATCTAAATCAATATTATAATGTTCGGCTACTGTTTTAAGACTACTCATATACATATTGTTATCTAAATTAATAGCTACAATTGCCCCTTTATTAATGCTTTTATTCTTATCAGGTATTAATAATTCTTCACTTATTTTAAGTTTAGTACCAAGACCTTTACATTCTTCACATGCTCCATATGGTGAGTTAAAAGAAAACATTCTAGGTTCAAGTTCACTTAATGAAAAATTACAATAAGGACAAGCATAATTTTCGCTCATCAAAATATCTTCTTCATCATTAACTCTTATAATAACTAGGCCATTAGCCATCTTACAACTAGTTTCAATTGCTTCAAAAATTCGACTTCTTTCTTCACTATTAACTGGTAATTTATCAATTAAAACATATATATCATCTTTAATATTTTTTTCTAAAGTTATTTCATCAGTCGCATTATACATAACTCCATTAACTTTAATTTTTGTAAATCCTTGACTTCTTAAATCATCAATTAAATCTTTATGAGTTCCTTTTTCCCCTCTAACAACGGGAGCATATACCTCAATTTTTACCCCTTCGTCAAACGCTAATACTTTATTAGTCATTTCCTCAATACTTTGACTTTTAATAGGTATTTTATGAATTGGACAATAAGGAATTCCAATTCTGGCAAACAAAAGCCGAAAATAATCATATAATTCTGTAATTGTCCCCACTGTGGAACGAGGATTTTTATTCGTTGTCTTTTGATCAATTGAAATACTTGGTGATAATCCTTCAATTGAATCAACATCCGGTTTTTCACCACCACCAATAAATTGTCTAGCATAAGCTGACAAACTTTCAACATATCTTCTTTCCCCTTCAGCATAGATAGTATCAAAAGCTAAACTACTTTTACCAGAGCCAGAAACCCCAGTCATTACAATCAGCTTATTTTTAGGTAACTCTAAATCAACATTTTTTAAATTATTTTCTCTTGCCCCTCTTATAACTATTTTATCCATTATATCACCAACTTTTTATTATTTTAGTCTTTTTTTCAAAATATGCAAGCAATAATAATATATCAAACAATTGTATGATTTTCAATACTTTTTTATTATTTTACTAAAAAAGGCACTCATTATGAGGCCTTATATCCGTAGAGTAAACCTCTACACTACTATTATTAACTTAAAATATTTTTTTATACATTAATATTATTTAGCTCTTACTATCCTACCATGTTCAAAATTATCAACAGCATCTTCACTAAAATACTCAATCTCGTCTTTTAATAAAACCCCTTCACAATCATCAACTAATTCATAAATTAAAGATCCATGTTCTTTTATCATTGCCATTTTAAAGTTTAAATATTCCTCATAATTTTTTAATTTTTCTTGTAATTTATTATTAATTGAATCTCTTAAAGCACTTAGCCTTTTTAACGATATGTTCATTTTATTTAAATAATCTTGTTCAGTATAATTTATACTTGATAAAGTCATTAAACCATATAAATATAATTCTTCTTCAGTTAAATCTTCTTTTATAAATAAATATTTAATAACTGCATCAATTGATAAAGGCTCTAATTTTATTTTATTAATTCCCATATGCAATCTAGATCTAAAATTATTTAAAAGACTATATCCTAAAGGACTATCTATATAAGGCTTTATTCTTTGTAATATTCTCTTTTCTTTAGCCTCAACCGCTTGTTTAGTTATATAAAATTCTTCACCAATTTTATCTAAAAGTTTTCTTTCATTTGGGGAAACAAGATAACGATAATAAATTATATAGTAGAAAAAAGGCTTTAATGCTATTTTTAAAATAGTTTTTAATTCTTCAAAATAGATATTATCAATAATTTCTCTTTCTCCTAAAATTTCTTTATCTTCTACTAAGTCACCAATTTCATAATCATCATCATAAACTTTTTGATTAATACTTATAGTATTTTGAGATAAGGCCATTAATAATGTTTTATATTGCCTTTCTGTAATTCCTAAAGAAGATATTATTTTATCTTTAGTTAAACTTTTCCCTTTAATGTTATTAGCTTCAATAAGATTATAATATTTTCTAATTAACTCTTCCATATGAAGTGATCTTTTAATACTTCTATCTTTCTTTTTTATCGCTTCGATAATATATTTTCTAATCCAATAAACAGTATAAGTTGTAAAAGCAGCTCTTTTTGGATCATACGTTTCAATTGATTTAAGTAATCCCATATTTCCTTCTTGAATTATATCTAGCATATCTAAACTAGTAATATTTCTTTGATAAGTATAAGCTATTTTTACAACAAATCTTAACATACAATTAACTAATTTTTCTTTTTGACCCGTTATAAATAATTCTTTTTGTTCATCGACACTTAGTTTAGGATATATACTAATACTTTGAATATACATTTTCATAGAATCATTACTATATGCATTTAATAATTCTTCATCACTAATTTTTTCTAATTCTTCACTAAATTTTTCAATATCATCATTCATAATATCACCTAAATCGTAAAATTAAAATAAAATTATATACCATTTATTAACGTTTTAAAACTGATTTAAATGTTAATGGTAACATTTCTTTTCTAAGAGAAATTTCTTCTTCTTTAATTATTTCATATAATTTACTAGCCAAAATTCTTTTATCTTGAATAGCATATAAAATATCCCAATCAAATTCTAAAGCAATTTCTTCATCAAATAATAAGCTTTTAAATATGACATTAACTTTATCATCACTAGAAGATATTCCTGCTTCAAATATTTCAATAGCCCCAAAAGTAAGTGATCTTTCTAAAAATATTATATTAGTTTTTTCTTCATTACTTAAAGTTGACCATTTAGAAATAAATTCTTCTCTTATTTGGTATACTTTTCGAACTCTTTCTGATGGATCATTCAAAAATATTGAAAAATTACCATTAGCACAATAGAAAACTCTTAACATTTCATTAGAGTGCATACTAAATCTTGAAATAATCCCATAATATTCATGATGTTTTAATCCCACTATTATAGCTTTTTCTAAAATTTGCTCACATTTTGCTTTTACTATACTAGACCAAGTCTTAACTAAATCATCATCAGAAATAGACATATTAAAATGAATTGTCTTTTTATTTAAAAACTCTTTTATATCTTCTTTACTTATATTTTCATTAGACCGATTTAATAAATAATTAGCATATAAAACTACTAAATTTAAAACATCAAGATTAATTACTTTATCACAGCCTTCAACCAACGCCATAATATAATCAAATTCATAATTTAAAAACCAAGAATTAATTTTTAAATTACTGAAATCACCATTTTTTAACTTTTCTATTAAATTATTCATAAAAAAATCTCCTAAAGCGTTACTTATCATAACAAACTTTAAGAGAAATAGCAATTTATTTTTTTAATTTTACTGCTGTTCCATAAGCAATAATTTCAGCTGCGCCACCCATAACACTAGATGAACCATATCTTATATTAATAATGGCATCGGCTCCTAAGCTTTCTGCTTCATCAACCATTCTTTTAGTAGCCATACTTCTAGCAAGTTTTATCATATCTGTATATGATGTTATCTCACCACCTACAATAGTTTTAAGTCCAGCCATTAAATCACGGCCAATATTTTTAGATTGAACAATTTGTCCCTTTACTAATCCCAAACATTCAGTTATTTCTTCTCCCGGGATATAATCAATATTTACTAGCTTCATCTTCTTCTCCTTTCAAAATTTCTTTAATCCTAGCTATTAAATTACAAATAGTAATTATTACTGGTGTTAATAAAACAAGCATTAAAAAGATAAATAAAATAATTGGGCATTTTTCATTCATTGTTATTTGAAAATAAATAAGTATTCCAATTAAAAAAATAAAAAATGAATCAAAAATAGTACTTGCTAATATAGCTCCCCCTATTTTCTTACCCTTATTAGATTTTTCTTTGTTCATGGTAAACCCTTCTTTCTTATTCATAATTCTTATATTTTGAAAATAATTATTGATATCAATATTCCTAAATGTTTCCTTATTATTAATAATTTCTTCACACATAATTTTGACTTTTTGATAATTAGCTTCCAAATTATTAATCTTTTTAATTCTATCTTCCATACATCTAGTTAAAGTAAGTTTTCCATCATTTAATAATTTCAACTCTCTAATTGGTACATCTAACTCTCTTAAAAATTTAATAATTTTTAATTTTTGAAGATCATCTTCTGTATATTCTCGATATTTATTATCATTTCTTTTAACATTTAACAATCCTTCATCTTCATAATATCGAATACTTTTTTTAGATAAACCAACAATATTTTCGACTTCTTGAATTAACATAACCTCTCCTTTCCATTTAATCTTAATCTATGACCTAAGGGGAAAGTCAAGAAAAAAACTATCAAAAAATTTCTTGATAGTTATCTTGTTAATTTTCTTTTATTTTCTTCATTTAAAAGATCTATTTCCATGCCCGTATTAATATCCCATGGATTACTTAAAGTCCACACAATATCAAATAAAATATCTGGTATTGGTCCATTTTCTACTAAAGAATAACTTTTAAATTTTGCAAAACGATGATCAATAGAATTATAAGATGATTTACCACTATTTAATGATCTACGAAAACCAAAAAGCGAAGCATTATCAAATTTCCATCCATAACTAAATATTTCATCAATTTTTAAAACATCATCATAAGATAATTCTTCTTTAAAGCCTAAGTATCTTAATAAAACACCTATCTCATGAGTACTAGTATTCCATATATGAAGTTCACTTTCATCATCAAATGAATATATTTTTCCATTTAATAAATCTTTTGCTTTAGTATAATTATCTTCTAATGTAAAATAAATTCTTTGTTTAATATTATTATTGCTATCAACTAGTAAGCCAACGCAAATATCATCTCTTTTTACTATATAATTTGTGCATTCCATAATATCACCCCCACAAACCAAGAACTATAATAACAGAAAAAATAAAAAATGTAAATTATTTTTGAAGACTATTCTCAATAATGCCTATTATTTCTCCACAATTATCCATAGTCTTAATAATTTTATTACTAAAATTACTAATTTCTGTTATTTCATTTGAAATACCCTTTTCAATTCCGTATTCTAAAGTTGTCTTTAAAAATCTTGGTACTAAATTAATTCCCATTTTTAAAACATCTTTAAAATCAGTAAATGTCCTATTAACATAGTATTCAGTAATTTGGTTAATTAATAATTCTTCTGTAATTAAATCATTATCACTTATATTATTAAGACCATATAATGCTACAAAACATTTAGCTAAATTAAACATAATTGCAGGTGGATCAATATTGTATTTTGTAAAAACACCAACCATATTCATAAAATATGTCGTCACTGGTATATTTTTAAATTCTTTAGCACATAATTCAATATCTTCTAAAAATTTATTATAGTTAAAATCTTTATATTTGCTATTATTTAAAAGTAATTCTGATAATTTTTGAGTATTAACATTGTAAGCATTTAAAAATAAATCTCTTATGAAAATACAATCTTTTTTATCTAAATGAAATAAAAGGCCCATATCTAGAAATCCAATATTACCATCGTCATCTATATAAATATTGCCACTATGGGGATCTCCATGAAATATAACATCATTATCTTTAAAAAGAGAGGTAAAAGTTATTCTAAAATAGTCATTTATACATTTAACTATTTTAGCTTTATTTTCACTAGTTAATGGTATTTCATTAATGGTTTTATAAGGTATATACTCCATAACAATAATATTTTCAGTACATAAATTTTTATAGACAAAAGGAATTTTTACCTTAACACTATCGATATTGTAATTATTAACTCTTTTAGCATAATTCCAAAATTCTAAAATATTATCTTTTTCTTTATTAAAGTCATTTTCTTCCATTATCCAACCAATAAATAAATTTAATATTGTATCGCTGCCAATTAAATTTTTAAAATTAAATATCCATCCAAAACGATGTATAATTTTTTTTAATTGTTTAATATCTTTATTAATTTTATTAGTTACATCTTTTCTTTTTATTTTAATTGCTACTTCTTTATTATTTAAAAGAACTCCTTTATGAACTTGCGAAATAGATGCTGAGCCAAGAGGTTTTTCATCAATAAATTTAAATTTTTCTTCTATTTTACATTTGTATTCTTTTTCAATCATTTTTTTGATTTTTTTAAATTTAATTGGATTACAATCATCACATATTTTAGAAAGTTCTATACGATCTTCTTCAGTAAAAATATTGCTATAATTTTGCATTGCTAATATTTGAGCAAATTTAATATACACTACTCCCATATGAGAAGCAAACCACCTAATTGATTCACCATTAGACTTTCTAAAAATAAATTTTCTTATTAACATAATTAACCCATAAAAATATAGTTTCATTAATAACACCTACTAAAACTTTTTGAATGAAAATATATTCCATCACAGTTTTCATTATCATAACAAATTTTAAGAAAAATAGCAATTTGGATTGCTATTATAATAATTAAATAATTAATCCTTTTTCTTTTTACATAATTTTATTAAACCTAAAATAGCTATAATTCCCCATATAACTTGAAGAGTAAAAGAAAACCAAGCATTTTTAGGATATAGCCCAATAGCCATTAATAAAGATGATAATAAATTTAAAACTTGATATAATACCCCATTATCTATTTTATTTAAGGATAGTAATAAATAAGGAACTAAAACCAAAATCATTCCAATCCATCCTATAATATCAAAAATCATACTGCCACTTCTTTCTACTTAATAACATAAAAAATAAAATTAAGTTATTAATTATATTTAGAAATATTAAAAAATTTTAAATCATTTACTTACTATAAATTAAATGATAAAATTATCTCGTAATTGTGGTGATATTAATGAAAAAGCTTAAAGATTTTAAAACTATTTTTAAATTAATTAAAGAATATAAATTTAAAATTATTTTTTGCACAATAGTTATCTTTCTTGGTAGCTTATCAGAAATACTAACTGGATATTTAAATGGTGTTTCCATTGAAGCTATTACTAATCTTAATTTAAAATTATCCCTTGCAGCTTTATTCTTATATTTATTTAGCCAAATTTTCTTTAGCACTTTAAATCGTATTGCTAATATGGTTTTATCCAAAGTCCAAATTGCGATAGCTAGAAAAGTTAATTATTTAACATATCAAAAAGCCATTAACCTACCTGCATATGCTTTTGAAGAACTTACAAGTGGTAAACTCATTAACAGAATTACAGGTGATACCGAAACAATTGTTAATTCCTTTGAAGAATTAATAAGACTTGCTTCCATGATTATATCAGCTTTTATTATTTTAATTTTTATCTTTTATAATGCTCCAATTGTTGCTTGTGAAATAATTACTTTTATTATAATCTATACTTTTATTGTTAAATATTTTAATCCTAAATTAAAGAAAGTTCATCAAGAGAAAAAGAAACTAAATGATGAAGGAGTAAGCTTAGTAACCGAATCAATACGAGGTGTAAGAGAAATCAAAACATTAGGTATTAAAAATTCTATTTTTAGTAATTTAGCTACTTTAATTAAAAAAATGACTAAAAAATCTTATCATGAAATTGATTTATATTTTATTTATGACACTATTTCTATTATTTTAAAAGTTACTTTAGAAGTTGGTACCTTTATTACTTGTGCTATTTTATTATACTATGGTAAAACATCTTTAACCTTCTTTGTCGCCATGACTTATTACATATATCGTTTTACATGGCTTATTGAAAACATAAATTCTTTTACCAGAGTTTATAATCAAACTCATGTCTCTATTATGAGAATAAATGAAATTTTAGAAAATAAACTATATCAAGATGTCGCTTTTGGCAATGTTCAATTAGATAATTGTAAGGGAGTTATAGAATTTAAAAATGTAACTTTTGCTTACCCTAAAGAAAAAGATATTTTAGAAAATTTCAACGCTCAATTTTTACCAAATAAAAAAATTGGAATCGTTGGTAAAAGCGGACAAGGAAAATCAACAATTTTTAATTTATTAACAAGAGTTTTTGATACAAGTATTGGATCTATTACTATAGATGGAATAAATATTTTAGACTTAAATGAAGAATCTTTAAGAAAATATGTAGCTATTATTAGACAAGAACCTTTTTTATTTAATAAAACTATTAAAGAAAATTTTAAAATTTTAAATAAGCATTTAACTATTAAAGACATAAGAAAATATTGTAAAATGGCCTATATAGATGATTATATAATGAGTCTTCCAAATAATTATAACACCAAAATAGGTGAAGGTGGAGTTAATTTATCGGGTGGGCAAAAGCAAAGACTAGCAATTGCTAGAGCCTTAGCTAAAGAAAGTAAGATTATTTTATTTGATGAAGCTACATCAGCACTAGATAATGAATCACAACTGTATATTAAAAAAGTAATTGATGATTTAATAAAAGATCATACCATTATCATTATAGCCCACCGTTTATCAACTATTATTGATGCCGATGAAATATTTGTTATAGATAATGGAAAAGTAGTAAATAAAGGAACTCATCAAGAGTTAATAAAAAATTCAAAAATATACCAAAATTTATATAAAAGCGAATTAGAATAACTAAAAAAGGAGTCTTAGTTTTTTGACTCCTTTTATCTTAAATCTAAATCGATTATTTCGTAATCAATTGTACCTAATCCTAGCTTTTCTGCTTCTTCAACAGTATGTATTGCATGCTTTTCTTCCATTCTTTTAATTAAGCTTGCTTTACCTGTATCCGTAGAATTAATAATTGTATCATATGAACATTTATCAATTGCTACTGGGTCAACTGATGCATAAATACCAATATCTTTCATTTCTGGATCATGAGGATTTGAGTCACAGTCACAATCAATGGAAATATTATTTAAAACATTAATATAAACCATATTTTCTTTGCCAAAATAATCTATTATTCCTTTACATGCTTCAGCCATACTTTCTAAAAATCCATCTTGATCATCTGTATGATGCCACATTTCATCAGGATCTTTAGTTATCCCAACTGAATGAATCCAAGCTTTACCATTAGATGAACTCATTCCAATAGACATATTTTTTAAAGCACCGCCAAAGCCACCCATTGCATGTCCTTTAAAATGGGAAAGCATTAGACATGAATCATAATTTTTTATATGACTTCCTACTATATTTATACCTTTCAAATGTCCTTCATAATTAATAGGTATCTCTATATCCCCTTCTTCATCCATGATATCTACTGGGGCAATTTTGGTAAATCCATGTTCTTCAATAACTTGATGATGATCATCACTATTAAACCTTTTACCACGATATGCTGTATTACACTCAACAATGGTACCATTTAATTTTTGAACTAAACCTTTAATTAATTCCGGTTTTAAATAATTATGGCCACCTAATTCCCCTGTAGAAATTTTAACTGCTACTTTACCATGCAATTCAACATTTAAAGCTTCATAAATTCTTACTAAGCCCTCACTACTAATATCTCTTGTAAAGTAAACTTTTGCTTTAGTCATTATTCACTCTCCTAAAAATATTATACCTTTTTTTATTAACTAAATACAACTATTTATTTTTAAGTTTCTTTCTTACTTTACTATAAGCATTTAAATTAGTAATATTATTTAAACCTATAACTTTTAAAATTCTACTATCACTAGTTGTCTCTAAATTTTGTAAAACATAATTATATCTTTCTATAAAATTAGGTTTTTGGAATATTTCTAAAGCTGTTAAAAATGATAATAAATAAGCACTATAATTAATTTCAACTACTGTACCAATTAAGTTAAATAAATCATCAAATGAGCTAACATTTATTTTTTCTAAAATATGATTATCAGTAACTCTTTCATAAAATTTATGAGGATCTTTAATGGTATGCAAACTATAAAGATTATCATAATATCTCGCTTTAGTTAAACTCTCTAATAATTCCATTAAATTAATAAATCTCTTTTCAGCTTCTTCTTTATATATATTATTTTTAATCATCCATAATAATAAACCTAGTTCATAGCTAAATGCTTCTAATTCACTTAAAAAACTCATTCTTAATGGCTCGCCATATAAAACTCTTTTTACTAAGTGTCCACATTCATGAACAAGTGATGAAGTAAAGTCAATATTATTTGATGACATTAATTTAAGAAAATATTCACCATCCATTGTTGAAATAATTCTCGCATTTGTATTATGTTTATCAAATAATATATAATCTCTATTTTCAAGAACATGTTTTTTATATATGTCATAGTGTTCATTACCAAAGATTTCTTTAATATAATCACCAACAAAATGAAAACTATCATCCCTTGGGATAATATCACTAATTACTTGCTTATCTAGATAATCTAAATTTAAAATGATTCCCGTAATTTTTCTTTGTACTCCCTTAGTAATTCGGTTTTTTATTGGAAATAAATTGTTTGTCTCATTATAAGCCTCTAAAAATTCTTCAATAGTAACCTCACTATGTGTAACTTCTCCCTCTTGAAATATTAATGTGGCATATAACAATTGATATAATAGTAATTCATCTTCATAAACTGGATTTTCTTTAGCTAAATTTTCATAATAATTCATTTTTTCTTCAACATATTCTTCATTAAAACCTTTTTGCAAAAAAATACCCCCTTAATGAAAAAATATTTTAAAATAAATAGCTAAAAAAAGCAATAACTAATTGTTATTACTTATTTCAAAATATTCACCTGGAACTTTAATATTATTTTTATCATATTCTCTTTTTAAATAGCCAAAAAAGTCCCGATTAATTTGAAAATGGCTCTCTGGTTTGCAATCAATTTCAACCTTATATATATAATTATTAGCGTTTAACGTCTCAATTCCCAATAGCTTTAAATCTTTAACATCTTTTAATTTAAGCATTTCTTTACTAACATTATTTAATATTTTTTCTAAATTATTTATAGATACATCTTTATTAACTGGAATCTCTAAATAAAGAATAGTATCATACATGCTATGATTAATAACACTAGTTACCATGCTATTATTAATAATCATTACTTCACCTGTATAAGATTTAATCTTAGTTGTTTGTAATCCAAGTTCTATAACTTCTCCCCTAAATCCATTAATAGTTACAACATCACCTTGCATATAATGATTATCAAAAATAATTGCAATACCTGATAATAAATTTTTAATTGTATCTTGAAAAGCAAGCCCAATAATTGCTCCCGCAATACCTAAAGAAGCAATTATACTTGTAGTTTTAATTCCATATACATTTAAGATAGCCAAAATAGTTATAATCGCAATAATATATTTAATAATACTTTTAAATAAATTAATAATTGTTTTTTCTCTTTTAATTTGTACTTCTTTTTTAATCTTAGATTTTTTGTTGAAAACTAATACTTTATTAACAATTTTACAAAGTATAGCATAAATTATAAACGCTATAACAATATAAATAATTGGTAAATATACTTCCCTAATTAATATTTTCTCTAGCATATTTTTTCTTTAAAAAAAGTTATTAATTAAAATAACTTATTTCTTATTTCCTTTCTTTTTCTCTTTCTTTTTACTTTCTTCTTTAGGAGTAAATTCTACTTCTTCAACTTTTTCTGCTTCTTCTTTATCTTCTTTTTCATCAATTATTTTTACTTCTTTATTACTCTTTTCTTCTTTCATATTAATATTTATATTAAACATATCTTTATAAATAAAGTAACTAATAAAGTCAATTAAACCATAGATAATCATAAATAAACCAATTACTTTAAGAGGTAAATTAGAATTTACAATTGTATATATACCACATATAATAAATACTAATCCTACAAATATTAAAGCATAAAATTTACTTGTTCTATCTGTTGTATAAAAGGTTTCTAATATTTTACCTAAACCAATAATAACTAAATAACCACCAATTATAAAACGTAATAATAATTCAATTGCATCAGCTAAAAAGATAAAAACAAGGCCTAAAATTATCGCTGTTATACCAAAAGCAAATTCATTACGATTAACTACCTTTAAATTTTTATCCTTAATATAATAATTTAAAGTTTTAAATAAACCAATTAAAATTAAGACTCCCCCAAAAACATAAGATATTACTTTAATAAATGTATCGGGACGAGTAAATAAGAAAAGCCCAATAACAAAGAAAATAATACCACTTAACATCGAAAATCTATTATTTTTTTTCATACATCCACCTTCTATATATAATTATACTATAAATATAAAATTTAGCAAAATAAATTTAGATATCTAATTTTAATGAGATATGATAAAATTTATTTAGGAAGTGTTTGTATGTATGATGTAATTATTATTGGGGCAGGTCCAGCTGGTTTATTTTCGGCTTATGAATTAATTAATAATAAACCCAATTTAAAAATTTTATTACTTGATAAAGGTAAATTTGCTAATCATCGTGTATGTCCTATGAAAACTACCGGCATCTGTCAAAATTGTAATCCCTGTAATATTTTATCTGGGTTTGGCGGAGCAGGTACATTCTCTGATGGTAAATTAAATTTTATTCCTAAGCTTGGTAAAACTGATCTTTATAAATATATGAGTATTAGTGAAGCCGAGAAAATTATTAATGATACCGAAGAAATATTTAATAAATTTGGAATGGATAGTGATGTTTATCCGACAAATATGGAAGAAGCTTTAAAAATAAAAGAAAAAATTGCTAAAGAAGGCGCTAATCTTTTAATTATTAAACAAAAACATTTAGGAAGCGATAGACTACCTGGATATATTGATAACTTTACTAATTACTTGAAAGAAAAAGGTGTTGAAATTTTAGAAAGCGCTTCCGTAACAGATATTATTTTAGATAAAACATATAAAGTAATATATCAAAATAATAATGAAGAAAAACAATTAGAAAGTAAATTTGTTATTGTTGCCCCTGGAAGAACTGGTGCAAAGTGGGTTCAAGAAATTTCTCAAAAATATAATATTCCTTATACATCTCAAAGTATAGAAATTGGTGTTCGAGTAGAAGTTAGAAAAGAAATCTTAAAAGAATTATGTAACGTTATTTATGATCCCACCATTTTTATTAGAACCAAAACATATAATGATCAAATAAGAACTTTTTGTACTAATCCGGAAGGATTTGTCGCTAAAGAAAATTATTATGGCTACATTTGTGTTAATGGTCATGCTTTAAAAGATATTAAATCTAATAATTCCAATTTTGCTTTTATATCTAAAGTAAATTTAACGGAACCTGTAACTAATACTAGAGAATATGGTGAATCCATTGCTAAAATTGCTAACACATTAGGTGATGGCAAACCTATCATCCAAACCCTAAGAGACTTAAGAATGGGAAGACGTAGTAACATGGATCGAATTAAAAAAGGATTTATTGAACCAACATTAAAAGATGTAGTAGCAGGTGATCTTGCTTTAGTCTTACCTCATCGAATTATCATTAATATCTTAGAAGGTCTTGAAACACTTGATAAAATAATACCGGGAGTAAATAATGGCGAAACTCTTCTTTATGGACCAGAAATAAAATTCTTTAGTAATGAAATAACAACCGATAATCAAATGAAAATAGATGGTCACAATGTTTATTTCATTGGTGATGGAGCTGGCAAAGCAGGTAATATTGTCGCTGCAGCAGCCACTGGGTTAATCGCTGCTAGAGATATTTTAGATAAATTAGAAAATTGAATTATTTATAAATAAAGTTAAAGGAATGAAATTAATTATGTTGATATTATTTATACTTACGATAATTTTCTTTATATTTTTATTTAAAAAAATTGAAAGTACCAGTTTAATTAAAAAGAATTGGGAATTATTAATTGTTTACTTATTATTAGTTTCTATAATTTATTTAATACTCATTAATATTCCTATTTTTGAACGTTTTATTTTAAAAAGCAATTATCCTGGTATTGAAAAATATATTTTATTCATAACATTACTTAGTATCTGTTCATTTATAGTAAGTCCAATTTGTTATTTAATTAATACTATTAAAGAAAAAAGAATTATTAAAAAATATGAATCACAATTTAAAATCACTAAATTTGAATATTATCGTGATTTAGTTGGAGATATATCACCTGCAATATTAGCTAGCATATTTAAAAAAAAGCCTAATTATAAAGATATGTTAGTTGCCACTATTATCTATTTAAGTGAAAAAAATATTATTTCTTATAAAAATAATCAATATGTTTTTAATGGCAATTATGGAGCACTCTTATCTCATGAAAAAAGAGTGGTAGATTATTTATGTGGCAAACAGAATGATAATATTAAAAAAAATTTTATAAATTCTTTACAATATGATATGGAAAACGAAGGATATGTTTTTAATTATGAAGATAATGAAAATGTTGTTTTTTTAATGGAATTTATATTAGTGTTTTTATTAATAGTTCTTCTTATTTTATTACCAGCATTTTATAGTCTTTTGACATTTGGACCTTTTCTTATAGTTTCATATATCATTGTTTTTATTAATATATTTATTTATAAAGGTTTAGAAAAATTTATGAATTTAAAAATAAAAACCAACAAATCTTTGTTATTGCAAGCCAAATTAAATGGACTATGTAATTATTTAAAAGACTTTACTGTTATTAATGAACGCAATGTTTTAGAAATAAAATTATATAATAATTATATTATATATGCTATTATATTTAATATTAAAGGAAATTTAAACAATGAGTGTTTAAGTATTTATAATAATATTCGGAAAAAAATTACAAAATAAAAATTTTCACAAAAATATAGCAAAAAATTGTTGACAAACACCATAAAATCGATTAGGATAGTAATCACCAATTCGAGAAATCTTGAATTGGTGCTAGTATCACACTAGTCAACCCCTTTTTATTCTTTGAGATCGTACGGTAAGTATATGCCTGCGATCTCGTTTTTATTTGTTTAAATATTTTTTTCTTATTTCTTGCATAGTTAAATCGCTTTTTATACTTGTTTTAAAATTATTAATTTTAGCATAATTAGCATACCTATCATTTTCTTTAATAAGTAAAAAATTGTTATCTTTAAAATTTACTAAAGACCAACTTCCTTTTAATCTTTTTCCATATAAAGTTATTTTTAAAACATCTTCATCATAATAATCGATTTTGTAATATCCCCTATCCCAAAGCATCACTGTTCCTCCACCATATTCTCCTTCAGGAATAATGCCTTCAAAATTACGATAGGAAAGAGGATGATCTTCCACCATTACAGCTAGTCTTTTATCTTTAGGATTATAAGATGGTCCTTTAGGTACAGCAAAACTTTTCAAAACACCATCTAGTTCTAATCGAAAATCATAATGGTCATGACTAGCCAAATGATGCTGAACACAAAATTTTAATTTTTTATGAGAAACTTCCTTTTTCCCTTTTGGCTCTTTAGTCTTTTTAAAATTTCTTTTTTCATTATATTTATCTAAACTCATTTTATGTCACCTAATAAATAGTGTGGATAATTATTAAAAATATATTTAAAATAATTGAGTATTTAAGATTAAAAGATAATATAATAACTATTTAATAGCAAAAGAATTAAAAGAATGGTAAAATTTGTATATAAAAAAGCAATGGAAAGGACATTATTATGGAAATAAGTAAAATTAAGAAGATTTTGATAGAACAAAAAAAGATGAATTTATCTGGTAATTTATATCATAAAACTCAATTAGATTTTGCATATAATAATAATCGCATCGAAGGATCCACCATAACGCTTGATGAGACAGCAAGTATTTATGATACAGGAACCATACTAACAAATAGCGATAAAGTTATAGTATTAAAAGATGTGATAATGTCAATATAAAAAATCTATGTTAGACCGGATTGATTAAACAAATAAAAAATGATATTATAATAAAGAGAT
>CANQZQ010000008.1 GCA_947628375.1 uncultured Bacilli bacterium | reverse complement strand
ACCTTACTTCTTTATTATAGTACATTTTTTTTAAAATAAAAAGACCATTAACAAAATTTACTTTGTCAACAGTCTGAAAGACCTTTTAAAAAAGATCTTTATTGTAATTAGATTAGTTTTAATAAATAATCTTATCTTCTATAGTCATCTCTACCATGACCTAAACTTGTTTGATTTCCATATAGCATATCATAATCTTCATCAGTAACATCTACATCATCATAACGATACCAGCCACTAAGTTTTTCTGGCATATATTTATCTGCGGGATGTGCATAATATGAAGTTTTATCTAACCCTAATTCATTTATATAAGGATTGCCTGGATATCCTTCATTTCCCCTATAATCGTAAACAAGTATTTTAGCTTTTAAATAACTTATTACTCTTTTTTCTAATTCACTTAAAGGAAATTTTCTTCCAGAAATAGCCTTTTTAACAATTCCAGCTTTTTTAGTTTTAATATCTTCCTTAAACTTATTATATTTTTTTTGCCATTCATTACGTTCTTCATCTGTTCCTTCATCATAAATACATTCAGTAAATTCCCATTCTGATGGCTCTAAAGGAGCCACAATAGAACCAATTTTAAATAATCTATCATGTTCTGATTTAAGGACTTTATATTCATCATTTTGAGTAAAATCATCACCATAATCACTTAATTCATCTTCATATAATTCATTACTAATTAAGCCAAGAACAAATTCAAGATCTTTTTGAATTTCCGCAGCTATTTCTATTTTTCTTAAATTAGTAACACTTTGAGCATTATTAAAGTTTTCTCCTAGGCCTACCATACCTTGTGTTAATATATTGTTTGTTCTTTTTAAGTCTACTAAATTATTATAACTATCTACAAAATCAATGTGAGAAATTTGTTGTTTTTCTTTATCTTGAGCAAATGTTTCCCTTTCAGAATCTTCCTTATCTTTTGAATTATTAGTTACTTTTGGTAAATATAATTTAGAAATAAAATTCCATATATCAACTACTCTTTCAATAAAACATTTGGCTAAAAATTCTGGAGATATATAAGCACTTTCTACACCATTATTATAAAGGCAACCTTTTTCATCAAAAGAAATTTGAGGAATATTAAAAAATAAACGCAAATCTAAAGCTTGTTTAAAATCTACTGAAAAATTTATACCTAAAGCCGGAATAGAAATATTCGTTACTTTATCATTAAGCTTTGTATGAAATAAATAATCTTCTAAATAATACAAAATTAAATCTTTAAATTCATCTAACGTTACAAAAAATTCTTTTCTGCCTTCAAGTTCTCTTCCAAAATCACTTTTCTCCATAAATACACCCAATTTAATTATATCATTATTATATCTTTTTGACAATCGTATCATTTATTTAAAAAACTAAGAAAAATTTTTCAACTACATAATCACTAAAATTTTTTACTAATTTAGATTTTTTTAACTCTGTATCTAAAATTTCTTCATATCTTTTAAATTCATTATTTTTTATTTCTTTATAATAATTAGATATATTCTTTAAATCATTTTTTAAATCATCTAAATTATCATTATAATCATCAGGAAGTCCAAATTATATTAAACATAACTTTATTATCTTTTTTTATTTAATAACTTAGTTTGGCTTTCCAATGGCAAAAATATACTATTTTTGCCTATTCCAAAATAAGCATCAGTTAATTTATCTGAACCATTTTGATATGGTTTTACACATCTTTCACAGCCAAGTAAAACTTTAATTTCTTCATCAGTATAGCTATCATAGCAAATACTAATTAAATTATCTAAAAAGGAAGTATCACCAATGGTAAATATTTTTTTTATTTCAGCTAATTTATTATACATACTTGGATCAAGTTGTTGCATAAGAGTGCCTTGCTGAACATGAAGTACTCTATAATCATCAGTAAAATTTTTATGAACATATTCATCACGACATTTTAAAAAGTTATCATATTCTTTTTCAATAAAAATTAAATTATAATCTTTGTTTTCTATGCCATTTTCCTGTATATCAAATACTCCAGCTCCATAGCGATAAGGATATTCAAAAGTCTTCTCATCAAGCTTACCATAAGTTATATCGTGGAGTATTTGTGAGCGATGGCCAAAAGGTTTTATATTAATTTGCTCATAGTCATCTCCTTTAAGAATTTCTATATTTAAAAAATTACCATCTCTTAAAATCATCAAATCAATTTTTCCTAAATCTTTTCTTTCACAATGAATCGTTGGATGGCATAAGCAATTTAAACCAAAAGCAGTATCAACACTACTTTCAAACATAACTTCTCCACTAAAAGATAAATCTAGTTTTTCAAACTGATACTTAATTTCTGTTACCCACGATCCATTTTTACCTGGAATATCTCCTTCAGTATCATTAATGAAACGAGCCTCAGCTATAGGAAATGTAGCATTTAATTTACCAACAGGTGATGATGTATTCATTATTACTACCCCATTATTGAAGTATAATTCACCTATAATATTCATGTCCCTATCATATATTTTAAGTTTAGTAAATTCATCAATATCTTCTTTTTCTTCTAAAATTAAATTAAATAAATTTAAAAATATACAAGCAGCACTAGTATTTTGGGCTAAGGTTAAATATTTTCGCATATATAATTCTTCTTTCTAAGATTGATTTTTATTATACCATGTATCTAAATATTTTCAATTAACTTCTTATTAACTTATCATTGCTTTCATATATTAAGTTAGAATTATTTATAATATTTTCTAATTCATCTTCTTTAGCTTTATTTATTTTAGAAAGATTTATATTAGCATAATAAACTTTATAGTAAAATAGTAAATTATTTAAATTAATATGATGATTATATAATTTATTTAAATTTAGTGATATATTATTATCTTTTTCTAATAGATTAATCATATTACTTTTATAATTAATAAATATTAAACCAACTTCAATACCATTTTCTAAATGTTTTGTTATTATATAATTTACTTCCCCATCATAAGTTGTATAAAAATTTAAATATTCATTATTTTCTTCATTTATTAATAACATGTTTTCTTTATCATAAGATTGTCTAAAATTATAATTTAGAATTGTATAAGATAATAAAAATAATAATATAACACTAATAATAGCTAAATATATTCCTATTAAAATATTTATATATTTATTCTTATTTTTGACATTTGTAACAACACTCACAATATTTTCTTCAAATTTCTCTTGATATTCTTTTTCTTGAACTTTTTCACCACTCATTAAATCATTTAAAGAAATTTCTAATTCTTCACATAAAGGATTAAACAAAGATAAATCAGGCATATTTTTACCATTTTCCCAATTACTTACGGAACGATTTGAAACTTTTAATTTTTCTGCTAACTCTTTCTGTGTTAACTTTTTTTCTTTTCTCATCTTAGCAATAAACTTGCCAATTTTTTCTTGATCCATAACACACTCCTTGTTTTCATTTTACAATAAAATTTATTTTTTTAACACGAAATGGTACTGGAACTTCTAAAAAATAATTTCTAATCTAGATAATTTTAATATCTTGTATTAGTTTATTTTTCTTTTCTTTCTCTAACTCTTTAAGGCTTTTCTTTGGTGTTGGTAAATCTTCTGGCATGGTTCCACCTAATTCTTTAATTGTATTTCTTATTTTATTCCCAACTTCATAATGTGTTTTGTTAGCTTTCGTTTCTGTTTTAACGTCATCTCTTTTTAACTTAGATTCTGTTTGGGTAATTCTAAATAAATTGACCGCTAACTCTTCACTTCCCATATTATCTAAAATATCTTCTCTGTATCTTAAACCTTTTCTTTTGGCTATATCATCTGCTGTCTCACCATTATATAATCCTCTATATCCAGCATTATGAAATTGATCAAAATTTTTTACTCCGGCATTCTTTGCAGCTATATTTAATGAATAATTCCCCCTTCTAGTTAAATTCCTTTGATATAATCTTTTTTCATCTTCTGTTAACTTACTATATTCTAATTCAGAAATTTCTTGCTTTCTTGTTTGAACTGCAAAATATGTTTGAGCTAAAGCAATTACTTCTTTTCTACTATCACCATTCTGGGCTATTAAATAACAAGCATATCTTGATAATTTATAATCTATTACATTTTGAACATTTCCATTACCACCTACTATCGGTTTCCTGACATCAGGAAAGTGATCATAAACATTAATTTTACTATTTTTACAAGATAATATAGCTTTTTTTATTGTTTTATGAAAGTTTTCCCATTTACTATATTCTAGGGCTTTCATAAGTTCCCTAGCCCACCAATACTCATTACCGTATTCATCAATATGTTTAATATTTTCAAATGTTGGATTAGCATCTTTAATTTTTATAATTTCTTCGTTCATTTTTCTTTCCCCCTTACTTTCTTGAACTATTATCATTTTATCATCAAAACATTTGTTTGTAAAGAGAATTTTTAATTTTTATAAAAATTTCAAATAAAAAAGCAACGTAATCACTTATAGTTAACTTGTGATATGTTGCCTATAATAAATTATTTCCTTTTACTACCAAATAAGTATTCATCACCATAGGAATCATCCATTCCCAATTCTTCCATTATTCCATTGCCAAGCATTTCAACAATATTTTTAGCTTCTTCTTCACCTTTTGTTTCAATAAGTTCTTTTAATAAAGCAGCTCCTCCCAAAGAATCAATTATAAAAGGAGGATATTTTTTAAGCCAATCTGGAAGAGTATTAATATCTTGAGCTACGCCAGATTTAAATTCTATATTACTATTCTTTCGTTCGTCTAAAAATATAGAAGTTGATAAAATAGTTCTAAATTTATCTCGCATTGCCATTAATTTTGCACAGTCTTCATCATTTAATTCATCTTCTTTATCATATGCTGCTAAATTTATTTTGTTTTTATCTAATACCGTATACATAAAACGTTGAACTGAGGGAATCAAATTTACTTCATCAGCAAATGTATTAGCTATTAATTGAATATACCCTTCAAGAGAACATATATCGATTGTTTCTGTTTCCTTTACAAATCTTTTACTCATTGCTTCATAAAGCATCACTGATATCCCTAGGTTACGACTTTTATATCGATTGCTTTCTTTATTAGAACTTTTATAAGTGACTTCTCCATCAACTTTAGCAATTTCAACTTCTTCATATTCGCCTTCGCCAGATATTTTCATTGTAATTGAATCACCATCTGGAAAAAATTCCATTAATTTTTTCATATCTTCATCGGCAGTATACCATCTAAAAATTCTAGTAGGTAATAATTCAACAGAATTATCATCCATTTTACAACTATCAAAGTTAAATTTTAATAAAGAATTAGGAATTACCATTTTTGCTAATTTATGAAAATTTTTAGGACATGTACCATTATATTTAATTTGAAAATTTCCACTCCATCCCATTTTAACTACCTCCTTAAAAGCTTTATTTCATCACACTTAAATTATAACATGTACATTTTATTTATTTAAATAATCATTACTTTACTTTACATATTTTTATCAATTTTAAGTATTTAATATAATTTTTAATTATCAAACAAACCTATCAGATAATTAATTAAAGGCTTAGTTCTAACTTTTCTTAGCTCTTTTTTCATTGCTTGTAATCTATTTAAAAGTATTTTCTCTAAACCCTAACTAATTAAAAAATTTTCTTGCAAAAGATTAAAAAATATTATATTATACTTTTTTGTAAGGGAGGTTTATTTATGGATATAGTAAAGTTATGTAATCTAATTGATACTTTAGAAGTACCAGACTATGAAAAAGAATATGTCAAATTAATGCTTGTTCGCAGTCTTGAAGGTGAATTAGTTTATAAAAATGGTTACAATTATGAAATAAAAGATATTTGTCTTAAAAAATTTGATCTTGCTAAAGCGCTTAATATAACGGAATTTGCTCACTCTGATCACGTATATTTAGGTAAAGGCGATTGGGGAAGAAAAAATGAAAGTACATCCGGACATTGTCCATCATCTTTATTTACTACTGATACAGAAGAAGATGTTATACGTAGATTAAGAAAGCATAACATTTTTCAAAAAAAATAAATTTTCAAAATAATTTATAACGCAATGACAAGTAATAAACTATTAAATATTAAAAAAGTATACTAAAATGGTGATGAGTGAAAATTCATCACTTTTATTTTTTCTAAAATATTTAAAATTTCTAATCTAAAGTTTATTTTTTAAAATTTTTATTTTTTTCTAAAATCAGCAACAAATTAACGAATCAACTTCAAAAAGCTGTCGTAAATACATGTACTTTTGAACATAAAAAAAACAAACCCCAAAGGATTTGTTTCATATTCTAAATGGCGCCCGATGTAGGACTCGAACCTACGACCTAACGGTTAACAGCCGTGCGCTCTACCGGCTGAGCTAATCGGGCATTACTCCAATAGTATAATACAAAGTTTATACTATTGTCAAGCAAGATTATAAATATTTTTTTAACTCATCAATATTTTTCTCAAGCATGGCTTTATATCGATTAGCTAAAACAACAATCTCGGCATCATCTATATTATATGCATTAATTTTTTCCGTGATTTCAATAATCCCTTTATTAGTTCCTTCCATCATCATTTTAGCAATTGTTTGATCGGATGAATCTTTAAGCATTTTAACTTCACTCATCATTTTACTACTCATTTTAGCCATCATACCAATATTTTCGTTTTGTTTACCATATTTTTTTAAAATATCTAAGGCTTCATTACATATTGATTGATAATCTTCTCGTTCATTTTTTAAAAGTTTTAAAAATTTTTCATCTGTTACTTTAGTTATGATATCATCAATACCTACAACACCCATCTCAGCATTCTTATAAATATAATTTAAATACTCTACTTCACTATCCATATTTTTTTTCAAAATAAATCACCCATTTAAAGTATGGATGATTTTCGCTTTTTTATACTTCTTGGACAACAGCAATTATCATTGGCTTACATTCCGTTTCTTCAAATAAATAATTACTTAATTCTTCTCTAATTTCTACTTTAATCTTATTATAATCAACAAATGTTGGGGTAATATTTCTATTGATAATATTTTCACAAATATTTTTAATTTCAACAATTAAATCTTTCGAATCTTTAACATAAATAAATCCTCTCGTAGTAACTTCAGGGCCCACTAATAAAACTTTATCTTTTTTAGATATTGTTGCACTTATTAAAACAATACCATTTTCCGCAAGCATTTCTCTATCTTTAATAACTAGCTCTCCAACATCTTCTGATGAATTACCATCAATTAAAACATCATTTACTTTAACTCGGTCGTTATTATCTATTAAATTACCATCAACAAAAGTTACTACATCGCCATTTTGTTTAAGTAAAATATTTTCTGGCTTAATTAATAATCTACTAGCTAAATTAGCATTATTAACCATATAGCGATATTCTCCTTTAACAGGCATATAGAATTTTGGTTGAACTAATTTTATCATTAACATAATATCTTCCGTAGATGGATGATGTAAAATAATTTTATCGCTAGGAATATTAATAATATTACAGCCAAATTTAGCAAGTTCATTTTCAAGTTTTACTAAAGCTTTTTCATTGTTATCATATCTTGGCTCTGCAAATACAATACTATCACTAGCTTTAAGCGTAATATACTTATCATAACCATGTAAAATTTTACTAATATTAGCAAAAGGATTAGTTCGCTCATCACTAATTAATAAAATAGCATTATTATCATTAATATTTGATAAATCACCAATTATTCCCGTCTCAACGTCCAAGTATTTTTCTTTAATAGCAAAGTTAACTACATTTTGTAATTTTTTACCCATTATAACTATCTTCCGATGCGTATTTCTCGCCGCATTAAAGATATCATTAATTGTATACAAATGGTATGGTAAAAGAGAAAATATTATTCTTTCTTCATTATGCTTAATAATATCTTTAAAATAATCTTCTAAACGATGATTAGGAGATGTATGACCTTTTCTTTCTGAGAATGTAGATTCACACATCATACATAAAACACCTTGTTTACCAACATAAGCA
Organism: uncultured Bacilli bacterium; assembly: GCA_947628375.1. Lineage (GTDB taxonomy): Bacteria > Bacillota_I > Bacilli_A > RF39 > UBA660 > SIG200. The sequence goes on along the minus strand of CANQZQ010000008.1, from coordinate 18,025 downwards.
ATTTTACCTAAATCCATATCATAAGCTCCAAGCATTGTCGGATCTATAACAAAATCTCCCGTATAACAGATAGCACCATCTTTAGTATTAATAATATACATAACGGCATCAGGAATACTATGAGAAACAGAGATCGGGAAAATCGAAACATTATTATCAAAGTTTATTTTCCGATGGGGTTTTATTTCCACTATATTTTTATCACTAATACCATGTTCTTCTAAAACAAACTTCGTAAATTTCGTTGCATATACTTTTATAAAAGGTAAATCTTTAACTAAATCACTAACACTACCCATATTTTCACTATGGCCATGAGTAATAAATAACCCTTTAATTCTTTTCTTATTTTTAACTAAATAACTAAAATCAGGCATAATATAATCAATACCTAAAAGATTAGAATTAGCATATTTAAGACCACAGTCAAAGATAAATATCTCCTCATCTATCTCTACTACATAACAGTTCTTTCCATTTTCGGCAAGACCACCCAAGCCAAAAATTCTAATTTTACTCAATTTAATCACACGCTTTCTTTTATTAAATAAAGTTTTTTGTAACTGAGTAGATTATAGCAAAAAAAAAAGATAAAATCAATCTCTTTCTTCCGATATTAATTCACTTAGAGGCATAATATTTAAATCTTGGTAATATATTTGTCTTACTAATATTTTAAAATCAGTTAAAGACACATTATCATTAATATATATTATATAACCACTTTCAACTCCATCTTTAATAGTAGCTAAATTATAATTATTTAAAACTAAAGTTGATTCAACTAAATATTTTTTATTTTTACGACATATATCTATAATATTATCATTAATATAACAAATATTTTTATTTTTATTACTATTATTTAACATTACTTCTACTTTAGAATATTCTTCATAATCATTATTTATTTGTTCAAAATTAAAATTAATATCATATGTATGATGATCTACTAGTCTAGTTATTTTAATCTCTTTTTCTTTCGCATAGCTAATAACATCTTGATTATCTTTAACAATTAAAGATATTCCTTTTTTACTTGGATTACCTTTTTTTATAATTTTATCTTTATTATTTTCTAAAGATATATTCGGTTTTATTTTATCATATTCTAAATAATAAGAATTAAAAGTATCTAAATAACGCATATTATTATAACTTTTTAAAACATTAACAGAATAACCATTGAGTCCTGGAATAATATATTCATCTTCAATTAAAGCACTGACGGGATTTACATTATAGTCTTTACTATTTTCATTAATTAAAGAAACTAAACTACTATTATTTATAACTACCCTGCTCATTTTTTCCGTATAGTAAAAACTAAACATTAATATAACACCTAGCCCAAGATACTTAAAAAGATATTTCACCAAAACTCACCTTAATAAATTATAATTATTTAAGACTTTTTTTATTCTTTTAACCATTAAAAAAGAAGATTACTCTTCTATAGTTTTTTCACTACTTACGACATTCTTTTTATTAGTTGATAAAAACGTTACTCTTTCGGCAATTACATCTGTAATATAGTGAACTTTCTTATTTTCATCTTCATATTTACTAGTTTGTAATCTTCCTTTTACTCCAATTACATCACCAACATGACAATATTCTGTTGTTGTAGAGGCTACACTATTCCATAAAATACAACGAATAAAATCAGTTTCATATATACCATCAGCATTTTTAAAATTACGATTAACTGCTAAAATCACCGCCGTAACTTTTTTATTATCATCAATTTCTACTATTTCGGGATTTTGAGTTAGCCTTCCTACTAAGATAACATTATTCATGAAAACCCTCCTTTCCCTTTAAAAATATCATAGTTTATTTTTCTAAACAAACTGCAAAATCTCTAGAAATTTTGGCATTAAAAAGTGCTATTTTTCTAGACATTTTGTCATAAAAAAATTACTAAATTTTAAACATTAGTAATTTTAATCTTTTATTAAACGATTAAGCTCGACAGCATATTCCATTGGGAGTTCTTTTTTAAAATCAGCAATAAAACCCATTATTAATAATTCTTTGGCTCTATCTTCTGAAAGACCATTATTCATTAAATAATTTAATTCTTCTTCACTAACTTTAGAAATAGTGGCTTCATGCTCTAAGATACTAGAATCATTTAAAACAATATTTTTAGGATAAGTATTACTACTTGATAAGTTATCTAATATTAAAGTATCACAAGCTACTTTAGCTTTAGAAGATATTGCATTACTACCAATTTTTACCGTTCCGCGGTAATTACTTAAGCCTCCACTTTCTGCAATACTTTTACTAATAATATTGCTTTTAGTATTTTTCCCTAGATGAATCATTTTAGCTCCTGCATCTAGGGCTTGGCCTTCTTTAGCATAAGCAATAGATAAACTATTGCCAATAGCATAGTCTCCTTTTAAAATACAACTCGGATATTTCATCGTAACTTTACTACCAATATTGCCATCAACCCATTCCATAGTGCCATAATCATCTACAATTGCTCTTTTAGTGACTAAATTATAAACATCTTTACTCCAGTTTTGAATTGTAGAATACCTGCACCGAGCATGACGTCCCACATATATTTCTACAACACCAGCATGAAGAGATGATGTAGAATAACTTTTAGCAGTACATCCTTCAATATATTCTAAAGATGAATAATCATCAACAATAATTATCGTTCTTTCAAATTGGCCTAAAGATTCACTATCAATCCGAAAATAACTTTGCAATGGGCGATCTAACTTAGTATGAGGTGGAATATAAATAAATGAACCACCACTCCATAAAGCTCCATTTAAGGCTGTATATTTATTTTCATCATACTTGACTAAATTATTAAAATATTTATAAAAAAGCTCAGGATATTTTTTTAATGCTTCATCAGTCGAAGTAAAAATAATATCTTTATTTGTTTTATTTTTATGATATACTACTTCACTTTCATATTGATTAGAAACGCCATCTAAATACTTTTCTTCTGCTTTAATAACCCCGAGTGATGCAAAAGTATTTTTAACATCTTCATTAATATTATCCCAATTATCTTCTAACTTTTTATTTTCATTTTTATAATAATTTATATTATTAAAATCAATATCTATTTTAGGGCCAAATGAAGGATTTTCTAACTTTAAAAAGGCTTTAAAACTCTCCAGTCTAAAAGCAAGCATTCTTTCATCTTCACCTTTTTTATTTGATAACCATTTAATAAAATTTTCATCTAAAACTTTCTTCATAAATATCATTTATAATATACAATAAAAACTTTACAAAAACAATTCTAATTGTTAAAATTATATAATAAGGAGTATATAATATGAGTAATGAAATATTCATTAAAGAATATCAAAAAATTTATCCTTCTTTAAAATATTTTATTATTTTAAATGATCGTTTAGTTTTAAAATTACAAACAACTTATGTAATTCCTTTTACTCATATTAATTTATCTAATTTAAATCCGCAAATTTTTTCTTTAAATCCTATCGAATTGTTTCAATCTTTATATATATTAGAACTATTTTATCATCCAACATTAGAGCCAAAAGAAATTGATTTCATAACTAAGTATGTTAATAAATATGTTGAACTTAATAACTTAGTTTTATCAAATCAAAGTGAAGAAGTTAATCGGGCAAATGCTTTAAGTATTCCTATTTATATATCTTATACAGATAATTTTATTAATACCCCTTGTGCAACTCTTATTAATAGTATTTGTAATCAAAATGCTTCTGAAATTGAACGTGGTGAAGGAAAAGGTATGCGTTTAGTTTTACAAAATCCTAATTATAAAGGTGAACTCGAGGAAGAAGAAAATTATAATTTCTTAGAAAAAGCTGGTTTTGGTACTTTCTTACTCATTGCTGGCACTGTTATAATTACATTTTTATATATAACTTCTTATATTTTAAATGGTTAAATTTGACAAATAATATATAATATAGTAAAATAGACCCTTGAAATGAGGGGTTTTATGTTTGGTGATAAACTTATTATTGGGACAAAAAATTTTAAAATAGATTCTAAAAATCGTTTGGCAATGCCAACATTTACTAACGCCTGCCCAAATGATTTATTAGTATTAGAATTAAAAAAAGAAGAGCAAGAAACGCTTTTAAGATTTTCATTATACAAAGATTATTTAAATTTAGCAGAGTTGTTAAGTGAAAAGAGGAAGAAAGCTGGTTCAATCGAAGAATTTGAAAAATTAAGTCAAGAAATTGAGGTCATCTGTCAAAAATTAGCTTGCTGCGATTATTTAGATAATCAAAGAAGATTTACAATTCCTAATAATATTTTAAATGAAGCAGGACTTGCTTCTGGTGATGAAGTTTTAATTAAAGGAGCAGGCACTTCCGTTTTAGTTCGAAAAAAATAGGCAAATGCCTATTTTATTAATTTTTTAACTTGTTTATTACCAATTAAAAGATTATTTATAATTTTTACGCTTTGAAAATCAATATTACCATTTTCATCTAATGGAGCTCCAATACTCAAATTATTTATTTCTCCCGTAAGCGTATTTAAGAATTTAGAATCATTTTCACCTAAGATATGAATTAGGTTTCCTAATGGATAACATCTGTATTCTAAAGAATTAAGAATAATTTCTCCATTAGCTTTCTCTATTATATAACGGTAGTAAGAACGGGGTCCATCAGCAATATGTTTTATAACGCAAACATAATCATTAACAATAAAATAGCTAAATTTTTGATAATTAATATCAAATTTTTGATAAGGAAAATCAGGAATAATAATATTTAAATTTTCATCAAAAAATTGCATTTTACCAGAAGATAAATTCACGCCATATCCATAAGGCTCAGAACTGTGAAAATGCACATAATCATAATCTACTTCTTTAATGACAAGAGTCTCAGCATTAAATAATTGCTTTTTAATTACACCATTTTGAGTAGTCTCTATCATAAACATACATTCTTTATTGCTTTCTACACTATCATAGTAATTAGCATTTATATCTAATATCGGCGTAAATGAAGCATTATAAAAGTGAAAATTCACTTCTCCATCCGACATGAAGCTATCTTGACCGACAAATGTGGTGGGCGACCAATATGGATACCCCTCTATTCGAAGGTGAGAAATAGTTTTTCCGGTTTTTAAATTAAGGAATAAATGTTTACCAATATCTTCCCCATTAACAATATTAGGAACAGCCATTTTTAAAGTATCTTCAATTAATTCATAGTCATTTACTTGATTCAAATCAGGAATCTTAAATTCTTTTATTAATTGAAAATATAAATTATATATTTTTACAGCCCCTTTTTCAATTAAAATTATTTTTCCATCATCATATTCGGGCTTAGCTATAATTTTATCATTTTGTTTTATTTTTTGAATATTTAAAGGAGAATCACTATTTACCTCTGCAATCCACAATTCATCTTCTTTAGTAATAATTAAATGATTATCATAATAATCAATCCAACCTTCAATATCTTTTAAAATAAACTTACCATCCGCATTAATAATACATCTTTTATAATTATGAAATCCTTCTTTTGAATTACTTTCCCTAAAAACATATAAGTTATTTCCTAAAGAATGTTCAAATTCATAATCTTGCGGTTTTGGTAAATATTTTTTGGTTTCGATATCATATATTGTCTTTTTTTCGCCATTATTCATAATGACCCCTAAAGTTCTTTCATCTTCTTTACTTACAAGATACGCTTTATAATCTTCAAATAAAACTTCCATTTTATTTAAATCAACTACTTTTATAATATAATGATCTAATCTAAACACTGCACATAATCTATCGCCCATAGTAAAAATATTAATAAATTGATCATATTCAGATATATCATATAAATATTCACCATTTGTTAATATCTTTTGTCCATTATCTAATATAATAAACAAATAATCTTCTACTCTATTGATATCTTTAATAACAAAATTTTTATAACCCAAACTATTACTAAATTCATTAATTATCAAATCTTCATTGGCCATAATATCACCTTTTTAATAAGTTTTATTATAACACAATATTTTAAGAAATGTCTATCATAATATAAAACCCGTTTTCTTATTTAAGAAACGGGTTAATTTACCTATTTAATTTTATTTTCCACAATAAGTTTTATCGCGGTTTTTTGTTCACCATTAATTGTTATATCATTAAAAGCTGGTATAACAACAAGATTATCACCCGTCGGTGCAACAAAGCCTCGACAAATAGCTATCGCTTTAATTGCTTGATTTAATGATCCTGCCCCAATTGTTTGAAGTTCAACACTACCTTTCTCACGATAAATGTTTGCAATAGCACCCGCTACTTTACTAGGATTTGATTTACTAGATACTTTTAAAATTTCCATAATATATTCCTTTCTGTCTAGTTAAATATATGATAGAAATCTTTAAAAATGCTTATTATTTTTTCTTTTTATTTTTTTCTTTTGGCGTACTTTCATTATTACTTATAATAAATGCCACTAAAGGATCCATTAAATCTAAAATACCATTAATTAAGAAGAAAAATCCTAGTACAAGAATTTGAACTTCACCAGTATAATATAAATTTAAAGTTGTAATAATACCAGTAATTAAAAATAAAACTAGATTAACAACATTTAAAAGCCATATTTTATTTTTACGATCATGATAATAATCACTTTCTTTTAACTTAGTTAAACTCATTAATATTACCCAAATAAATAAAAGTAATGCTAAATTCCAAGGCTCAGTAATATCTAAAAAGAACATTAAAATTAAAACTAAAAGTGAAGAAAAAGAAGTACTAAAACCAGAATATTCTTTAAAGCTTAATATTAAAATATTTTTTATTAAGTGAATAATTCCATACAAAGAAATAGTTAATATAAAAACAGCTTTAATATTCATTACTCCAAAAAGAGGAAGAACAGTCATTATTCCCCCGATTAAAACTAGTAACCAACCTGTAATAAATTCTACTAAAGTTCTTCGATTCATCAAATCACATCCTACTAAAATTATAATTTATTTAATCTAATTTTTCAATCCGTTTTAACTCCCCCAAAGCGACGATCCCTTTCTTCAAAAAATTTAAGGGCATCATCTAAATCTTTTTCCCTAAAGTCAGGAAAATAAAGATCACTAAAATATATTTCCGCATAAATCATTTGATATAGCATAAAATTACTTAATCTTTTCTCTTTTCCCGTTCTAATTAATAAATCAATGGGAGGTAAATCTTGATATAAATATTTATAAAAGCTATCTCTATTAATATCTTCTTTTTTAACTAATCCTTGATTTAAATCATTAGCTAGTTTAATTGAGGCATCCACTATTTCTTCTTCTCCCCCATAATTAAGGCAAATATTTAAAACACAATCTGTATTATTTTGGGTTTTTAAAATAATATTATCCATGGCCTCCATTACATCTTTTCTTAAATTATCACGTCTTCCACTAAAAACAACTTTTATATTATCTTTACAAACTCTTTCTAATTTATTATTAAAATAATAAATTAATAAATCCATTAAATAATTAACTTCTTCTTCACTTCTTTTAAAATTATCAGTCGAAAAAGCATAAACAGATAAATATTTTATCCCTATATTTTTAGCATATAAAGCAATTTTTTCTAAAGTTTTTCCACCTTCTTTATGGCCTTCACTTCTTTTTAGTCCTCTATTAACTGCCCATCTACCATTTCCATCCATTATAATTCCAATATGTTTAGGTAAATCCATCAAAATCTCCTATCTAAAAAAGTGGTATTACCCACTTATTTAATCATTAAATTAATTGCAAATAATATATATATACAAGTTTTATATCTTACTTTAAAAATTAATGTCTCATAAATTGAAACTGCTAAATCACAAGCACAAACAATATAACCATCTTTATTCTTAGGTTTATATAATTTATGATCTACTCTTTCTCTTTTATTAATAAAAGGAAAAGTATCTTTTAATAAAGCATAATGATACATATGAGTTTCAATAATGCTTTCTTCATTTTCATTAATAGTAAAATACTTTTTAGCATTTTCTACACTAACCTTAGGATGATTCAAATATGATATATCTTCATTAGAATTAGTATTACCATGAAAAAAATCATGTAAAAGACCTGAGATTGCAGCATCATTATAATTACCTTTAAATAATCTCGATACTAAATAACTTAAATAAGAAACTCTTTTACAATGGGCATATCTAGTTGATCCATGATGAGTATCATTTTTAAGTGTTATATAATTTTCATTTTCTAATATATCTTTAGTTATTTCTTGATATTCTTTTTTTAATCTCATCTTTTAATACCTCTTTTTTTCTTATTAAATAATATTAAAGACTAATAAATTATATCATACTTTTATTAATAAATGCAAATTTATGAGAAAAAATTACTTTTTCTCATAAAAGTTTACTTTAAACAATGTTGAAGCTTTTCTATTTTATCTTTTTCTTAAACGTTTAATATTATCATTATTTTTTAATACTTGTAATATTTCTATTTCTTTTTTCTTTACTTCCTCAATTGTTAAATTAAAATAATTAGCAAGTTCTTCATTACTATAACCTTCTTGATATTTTAGCATAATAAATGTTAAATCTTCTTTTGCTAATGTTTTTAACACTTGCATCATTGTAGAACTAAACGAATTACTATCGGTTTCTTCAAATTGATTATGAGAATCTTTAAGGTAATCTATTTTTTGTTTTTCTTTGCTTGTCCCTCTATCACGAGAGTATTTAGACTCATTTAGGGATATCGCATTACTTTGTTTTTTATATTTTTTTAAATAAGTTCTAAAATAGCCCTTAACAGTTAAATCCATATATTTAATTATTTGACCGTATATATTTAAATTAGTTCGACTTATTACTTTTAAAAGATAGTATTTAATTTCACTTTCAAAGTCTTCAAAACTATTCCTATTAACTTCAATATAATAATTTCTACATAATGAAAATATTGTTTTATAAATATATCTTTTTTGTCTTAATAATATTTCATTTCTTGAATCATATAACTGACTTTTATATATCCCAATTAAATCATATAATTCAAATTTTTCAATATCTCTATTAGGATTTTTTAAATTATCAATCATCAAAAAAACATCTTTTATTCTATTATCACTAATAATTTTATAACCATCATTAGTCATTTTATCAGAAAAATACCATATCATATTGATTGCTTGATTATAGGAAAAATCCATATTAACTAAATCATTAACATTTTCAAAATCAATTTTTAAAAAGTCACATATTTCTTTTATTTCGGCAATACTATTTACTTTTTCTTCTATTAATCTATTAAATATTGCATTTATTTTATCTATTTTCAATCGATCTTCATATTTTTTTATGGCGATTTCTATAATTTGTTCACTATCTAATGAATCATCTTTAGATTCCAATGTTTTAATTCTTCTCCAAATTGCTAAATAAGGATAGCCATTTATATCACAAAACTTTGCTAATGATTGATCATTGAAGTAATATTTTGTTTTTACTGGAGGGTGTTCCATATAATAATCTACAATTTGTTTTATCGCTTCATCAACGTTTATATCAGGATTATCTGCGTATTCATATAAATATCTTTGAATTACCGTATTATAATTTAAACCAATGGTATTACAATATGTTAAAAGTGGTATTCCATTATAGTAGTATTTTATAGAAAATTTTTGATAAGATTCAACACACTCATCAATGATTTCTTGTAATGGTTTTTCACTTCTTACTTGCTTTCTTAAAATAGCGCAACGAATTGAACTTACATTTAAATCGTTAAGACTCGCATAATCTTTCAAGGGTATACCTTTATAATAATAAATTATTCCATATCTATTTATGGTATTTATTCCTTCATCAATTAAATCATCAATACTTTTTGTACTACCTTTTGCTAATTTTCTTTTTACAAAAGATACTACACTATAATATGATAAATCATTTTGAATACAATACTCTCTTAGTGTTAATCCTTTATATAAATATTTAGGTTCAAATGGTTGATATTTATCCATAATTGCCTCAACAAATTCATCGTCACTTAGCCCTTTAAATTTAGCAGTATTTTTATATCTGCTCATATATGAAATTATATTTCTATAACTCAAATTATTGTCCTCACAGTATTGTTTTAGTGGTATTCCTAAATAGTAATATTTATAAATCCCTTTGTGTTCTTTATTTAAATATTGTTCAATTAATTTTTCATCAGATAATAAAGGATTTTTTTCTTTTTCTAGATTAATATATGATCTAATAGAATTATAATTTATTTCCGGATGACTATCACAATATTCTTTTAATGGTATGCCTTTATAAAAAAAGCGATAATTTTGATTAACAAATTCTTCTATTGCAAGTATAACTAATTCATCATTTGATAAGTCTTTTCTTCTTCGTTTTAAAATATTTATTCTTGATTCTATAGTCCTTATATTAATATTATTATTTAAACAATACTTTCTTAAAGTTACTCCCTTATACATATATTTAATATTCTTACCATAAGCCTCTACTACCATATCTATTATTTCTTGTTCACTATAATTTTCATATTTTTTACTTTGCTTCTTTTTCCATATTCTTGAACGTATTGTACTTATATTAATATTATTATCCTTACAATATTTAGATAAAGGAATACCATTATAGAAATACTTGCTTTCTTGCATACCATCACCACCAAGCTAATTGTCTTATATTATAATACATTTTTATTTTCTTCTGCAAAGTAATATTGAATCTTCCATCGCACTTGGACTCCAACTTCGGTTAAAATTAACTCCTAGAAATGTTATTAACTCAGGATGGTATTCACTAAGTATGGCATAAACTTTTTCTAAATCATATATTGGAGCAAATTCTGGTTCATATTTAGTATCTTTATTAGTTTCATATAAATAACTAATTAATAATAAGCCATTATCATTTAATAAGCTATACATTTTATCAGTCATTTCTTTTATTTTATCAAAGTTCCTTAAAAATGGTCCTATACTTGATAACCAAATATTATCATATTTTTGTTTTATTTCTGTTAAAAATATATCACCAGTTATAAACTTAGGCTTAATATATTTTAATTTATCTTTTAAAGCATTATAATTAGCACTATTTAAATAAGAATTAAACATATTAAGACATTGATCTTTTTCTTCATCTTTACAAAATAATTCTTCTCTAATTTTTAAGGGTTCAAATAGTGAAAATAATTCATTCCAAAAAGTATAGGAATCATTATCAAGTAATTTTAATTCATTAGCTACTTTGTTAAATAATTGTTTATTAAACACTTTATAATTATCTCTAAACACTTTAGGATAATCCATAAATCTTAAAAATAATCTAAAACTATCTATGTCTAAGCTAATTATTGAAGCTGCTTTTAAAAAATAATAATATCTAGTATAAGGATTAATATCTAAAAGAGTTATATCACTACAGTCTTTATTTATAGCATTTATTACTTGATCACCAGAACTACCTACCGTAAGTAAACTATGATCTTTTAGGGGAAAAAAATCAATATAACCACTGATATTTTCATTAGTAAAAGGATACATTCTACTAAATTCACCACAGTTTTCCTCAACATATCGATTATTACATCTTAAAATAGCATTATTTAAATTTCTAGCTAATTCCTCATTCATAAATAACCTTCTTTTTATTTTTTATAATTTTATTTAACGATTGTTTTTGCTCTAATAACTCATCTACTAAAAGATTACAAACTTCTAAACCCGATGAACATATTGAATTATATTCTATAATGTCAATTACTTTCCTTCCATCTATTAACACTTCTCCTACATCTAAAACATAACTACATGGAAAATCAGATATTAAAGAAGCTCTACTAATTTGATCTTCAACAAATAATTTTATTTCAGTGGGCACATCGGTTGGATAGTCAACATAGGATCTAGAAATGCTTAACAAAGCATTATTTAAAATAAAAGCCCGATATTCTTTACAATCTATCTTATTTTCTTTGTCTTCAATAGATTCGAAAACATCGGAAAGAAAAATATCATCTTCCAATGATACATTCAATATTAAAGGCTTTGTTGCAAAATATTTATTTCCACCAATATCAATATTTCCAAAAAATTTTAAAACAAAATGGACGTTACTTTTTTTAGCCGTTTTAAAAAATATATTTTCAAAATTTGCTTTATATTTTTCAACATTTTGTTGAAACTCTTTATAAGACGTTTCAATAACCCTTCTATGTAAGGGTTGAATTTTTAGTGGCCAATTAGTTATTTTTTCTAAATCATTTAATGTTTGAATAGATTCTGCACCATTTTGCTCCAAATAAAATAAGAGTTCTTTTTCATAAGGTATAAAACTTCTAGGAAAAATAACTTTTCCTTTAATATCAACTTCTTCATAATTCAAATAAAACTTTTTAGTTCTTCTATCAAACAATATTAATAAATTAGCTTCTTTAGCAGCGTCCATTAATTCTTTTTCTTTAGATTTTATCCAAACAGTATTCTCATTATCTTTTTCATTTATAACATAATCATTTGAAACTAAGTCTGGAACGCTAAAACAGAAATAATCAATTTTCATATATTTTCTCCTTTAATTAGATTTAAAAATCATTTTGTCAAATAGTACCGACAACTATTTATTTCAATATCTGAATGTTTATTATTACAGCTTACAAAACTTCCATAAAACACCTAACACAACTTCATTTTGTAAATATGCCAAATTTTCAATAAATTTATTGATTATCAGTAATATATTTTTTCCCATCTTATTGCCCTTAATTGCATTGTTTTTAACAATATATATTATATTAAATTGAAAAATTCAATTTAATAGTTAGCACCTATTATAACACACATTCAAACATTTTAAAAATCGAACTATAAAAGCACGAATTTATTTAAGTACTTATTTGTAAAAATTTACTGAATTATTATTTAAAAATTTAACTTTTTTAAAGGCTTCATTTTAAAAGCAATAGTATTTAATAAAATATTATGTTATAATTTTAAATACAATATTGAGGTATAAATATTATGAATAATTTAAATAAAAAAGAAAAACCTGCTAAACATGATAAAAAATATAAATCAAGTTTATGGCTAAGTATAATTCTTATTGTAATAGGATTTATTTTTATTAAACAATCAACTATAAGCTTTATATGTTTAACATTATCTTATATTCTAATATGTGGATTACATATAGATTATAAAAATATTTTTATAATATCATTTATTTATTGGATTGAAACTATATGCATTGTTGTTTATCTTTTATATGGTCTATATGCTTTTATAAATCTAGTATATAATATGCCCGGTTAATTTTTATTAAAGAGTAAAAAAAGAGTGGCATTTATTATAAAAAGAAAATTTTATCGATTTATTATAATATTACTCTTAAAATAACAAAAGTATCAGATTTAAGCTATTATTGATTTCAGAGGCTATCCTAAACAAATGATTATATTTCATAAGGTTAATCAAATGTATCTTTTTTATTTTATGCAAGTTTCATTGACATATCCATTTTAATATAATTTATACATTTTAAAACTCGAACTAAAAGTCCGAGTTTAGTATCTATCTGGTGCCGATTGGCAGAATTGAACTGCCCTCTGATGCTTACCATGCATCTGTACTACCTCTGTACTAAATCGGCATAATAATATATTAACCAATATTATTATATTTTTCAATATAAAAACAACTACTTTTATTAAGTAATTGTTTTAAATTATCTTTATTAATCAAAATAGAATGAACAAACTGCTTTAGTAGTACTTTTTATTTTTATAGTATTGCCACTATAAGAATAATGACATCCAGTATTTTGACTAGTAAGACTTGTATCATCAACTTTACTGCAAGTAATATCTTGAGCAGACACAGAAGTGCTATAACATTTAGTTAAATTTTCATTTAATTGACCATTGGTTGGAATTTCTTTTTGGCCTACATATATTTCTGAACCGTTACCAAGCTTTTTATAAACTCTAATTGCAATATCAGCTTGGCCTTTATCTATATATTCATAAATATTTCCAACTGCTGTAGCAAATAAATTAGTTGTTTGATTATCTTCTTCATAATAGTAAGCATAAACTGACTTAATACCAACCACTAAAGCAATAACAAAAAATGCTACAAAACTTATACAATATTTCTTTTCTTTTTTTGTTAATTTTTTCATCCTAGTCCTCTACTTCCTTTTAATTCCCCCAAGATAGATTATTCGACAATATTTTCTCTATCTAAGAAAATTATATTATGGGCGGTTTTTGTTGTAAAGTGTTTTTGTGAAAAATAGTTAATCAAGTGTAAATAATTGACAAATATTGACCTTTCAGTAATTTTGTTGACATAAGATTAAATAGGGAGGGATATTTTATGCGTTTTATACCAAATGTTCCTCCTAAAGTTTTTACTTTTAGTGCCGAAGTAATTGGCTATTTACTCATTGATGATACAACTGCCAATGAACAAAATGCTCTAGGTAACTGGCTAATGCTTGTTGCGCAAATTTTATGTACCAATGCATTTTATGCTCAAGTTCAAGAAGAAAGAGGTAATCCCAATATCGGAGCAAGAAGTGTTAATCAAAAGACTAATCAAAGTATGAATACTAATGAAGATACGCTAAAAATGTTAACCAAAATGGTTAACGCTATGAACAAAGAAATTGAACAAATAAAAAAAGATTTAAATAATTAAAATTTCTTTATTAAGTTTCTTGATATTTCTAAATCTCTAGCATTTTCTTTAATATCGTCTATATTTTCAAAGCCATTATTAATGGAAATAAGAAAAGCATTAGCTAAAGCATTGTTTTTTATTAAAAAATAAATAGGTAAATAGTATTCACTCAATTCATTATTTATATCATTTTTAATATTAGCTACTCTACTTGGAGAAATAAACATTCCCATTTTAATAATTGATTGTAAATGTTCATTTAGCATTTTAAAATTGTTATCAGCATAAAGAGGATATACTAAATCTTTTTCTACAGTAACACTTTTATTATCATAAGGACGGCCATTTCTAAATAACATTAATATTATTTCAAAATCAATTTGATCAATATTATTACCATACTCTTTTAAATATTCTGTAAAATCATAAAAATATTTTAAAGATTTTTCTTCCCTAATACCATCTGAATTAAGAATAATATATAATTGCTCATATAAAGCAAAAGCAAATTTACGATCCATATTTTGTAAATTGTAAAGTATTTCTTTCAAATACTTAATATCTTTTAATTGATTAGCAATTTCTAATATTTTATCTTTTCCTTCTATAATATAATTTTCTTGTTTTTTAGCTAATAAATGTTCTATATCTTTATCAAAAGGTGGATAAATAATTTCACCATCATAGCCAAAATAGAACTTGCCAAAGTCCATGCCTTCTTTATCAAATCCTATAGCATCTTCACGATATTTATCAATAGTTTTTCTTTTTAAACTTCCACTTATATACATAGATATCACTTTGTTTATTATACTATTTATTTGCAATTTGTAAACTAGTTAATTCTTCCCATTTTAAATAAAGAATATTTAATTCCTTATTAATTACATTAATATTTTCATTTATCTCTTTGCTTTTTAAATAATCAGAATATACATCTTCTTTATATAATTCATTTTTTAAATTGCTTAATTCCTTTTCTTTACTATTAATTTCTTTTTCAATATTTTTAATTTCTTTATTTA
Organism: uncultured Bacilli bacterium; assembly: GCA_947628375.1. Lineage (GTDB taxonomy): Bacteria > Bacillota_I > Bacilli_A > RF39 > UBA660 > SIG200. Next base: position 2,287 of record CANQZQ010000008.1, on the reverse strand, counting down.
AATTATTATTGTTATTATTTACCTTTTTAATACTTTTACTATCTTTTTTATTAATTGTAACATTATCTTTTCTTTGTTCTTCATATTGAGAATAACCATAAGGATAATAAGTAATATTATTATTTTCAAAGACTAATAATGAACTAGCTAATTTTTTAACAAAATAACGATCATGGGACACAAATATTAATGTACCTGGATATTCTTTTAAAATACTTTCTAAATGTTCTTTACTAATAATATCCATATGATTAGTTGGTTCATCTAAAATTAATAAATTAGGTTTATTATAAAGTATTTTACATAATTGTAATCTTACTTTTTCACCACCACTTAAAACACTAATTTTCTTTTCTACATCATCATCTTTAAATAAAAATGACCCTAATGCTCTTCTTGATTCTTCATAATTAAGATTAGGTAAATAATTTCTAAATTCCTCTAAAACCGTATTATCATTATTTTCCATAGCCAAATTTTGATCAAAATAGCCAGCATTTAAATTAAGACCATATTCTATCTCCCCATTATATGGTTTTATTTGTCCATTAATAGTTTTAAGTAATGTTGATTTACCAATACCATTTTCTCCAATAATACCAATTTTTTGACCTCTTATAATTTCTAAATTAATTTTGCCTAAGGACTTATCATAGCCAATTTCTAAATTCTTTAAATTCATTATTATTTTACCTGGTTTTATAATATCATTTAAATTAGTATGAAAGGTTCTTAAATCTTCTTTTTTCGGCTTTTCAATTAAATCCATTTTTTCAATTTGTTTTAATTTACTTAAAGCCATACTAGCTTTAGTGGGTTTAGATCTAAACCTTTCATAAATCCCCCTTAATCTTTTAATTTCTTTTTGTTGATATTCATAATCTTGCAAAGTTTTTTCATATCTTAGAGCTTTTTCTTTTTCATAATTGGAATAATTACCAACATATTTATAAGTTTTTCCATAATCTATTTCATAAACAATATTTACAATATTATCTAAAAATAAACGATCATGAGAAACGATAATTAAAGCTTTAGGATAATCTTTTAAATAGCTTTCTAAATTCTCAATTGTTTTAATATCTAAATGATTAGTGGGCTCATCTAAAATAAGTAAATCTGGTTTAGAAAGTAATAACTTGATAAAGGCAATTTTTGTTTTTTCTCCTCCTGAAAAATCTTTTAATTTTTTATTTTTATCATCTTCCGTAAAACCAAATTTATTTAATAATACTTCATATTCTTTTTGATAAGAATATCCCCCTAAAGTTTTATAGTCTTCTAAAAGATTAGTATATTCTTTAATTAAATCATTATTATTATTTTGATTCATTTCACTAACTAAATTATTAATTCTATTTTCCATAGTAATTAAATTAGCAAAAGATTTTTTTATTTCATCAATTAATGTTGCATCTTCATTAGAAAAAGCAACTTGTTCTAAATAACCTATATTAAATTTTCCTAATTTAGTAATGCTAAACTTTTCTTCCCCAACTCCACTTTCAAATAATGAATTATCAATTAAAGCTTTTAAAAGGGTTGTTTTACCTGCGCCATTACGACCAACAATAGCTATTTTATCTTTATCATTAATATCTATATTAACTTCTTCTAATATTGTATTAATTCCTAAAGTAACACCAGCATTTCTAATTTTAATATTCATAATACTCACCATTAATTTATCACGTACATTTGCTAAAAATAATGATAGCATAAAAAGATCTAATGAACAAGAAAGATTTTTTTATGCTATTTCTAATTTCTGTTCATATTAAAATTTCTATAATATTTTGCCATTATATTTTTTAAATTGACAAATTTAATATCAAATGCCATTGTTAAAAGAACAAATGTTTGATATAATATTAATGGATACATTTGAAATATATCAGGTGTTTTCCCTTTCAAATATCAGAAGATAAGAGAAAGGTGGTGGTTAATTATGACAAAAAGAGAATTATCTCTATTTATTATAATACTACTATTATTCTTTGTAGTAATCACCTTACTATTTAGATAATAAAAACATCTGATTTCAACAATCGTTGATTTCAGATGAACCCATAAGGGATAACATCTGATTCACTCAATCAAATGTATCCTTTTTATTTTATGCAAGTTTCCTTGGCATATTCATAATAACATAAAAAAGAACTTTTTGCAAGTTCTCTATTTTTTACTCGAATTTTCCGAGTTTCATACCTATCTGGTGGCTCCAGCGGGAATTGAACCAGCGACACAAGGATTTTCAGTCCTCTGCTCTACCGACTGAGCTATGAAG
>CANQZQ010000007.1 GCA_947628375.1 uncultured Bacilli bacterium | reverse complement strand
AATAAATTGCCTTTAAACCCTTCAAGGGTTTACGTGCTTAAGCACGTGGCCTGAACCTTTTTTTCGAAACGGTCAAAGAAATTTATACAACTATGATTGATTCTTTGATTAACAAAAGTATTTTACAAGTTGTAGGAACCACTAATAAAAATATGTTTGGTGATTATAAAAATGAAGTTTTAGAATTTAATCCCCATGTTATGGCTTATGAAAAAAGCGATATCAAAAAATTAGAAAGATATCGTTAATTATCAGTTATATAAAAAACATTTTTATATTTATGCTTTTCTAATAGACCATAAGAAAATATTTCTTTATTTTTTAAAGTATTAATAATATTATCATTAAGTAAACTATTAAGAATAGCTATAAAATCATATTTATTATTATCAGTTGTATTTAAAACATAATTCAATATTCCTACTTTATATGTTTTATTTTCGATATTAATTTTATTAATTAAATTATTAGAAAAACTCATGACATAAATATTTTTATTTTTAAATTTATTTAATAATTTAATAAAATTAGAAAATGAAGAAATATTTTTGATTTCAATTAAAAATATTTTTTGACTATTTATTTTTAAAATATCTAATAGTCTGGGCATATATTTAGGAAGTTCATTATAGCTTAAATTAGAAATTAGTTTACCATCATATAAAGAATCATGATTAATAATAAATTCATGATCTTTAGTTTCTCTTACATCAAATTCACAGCCAATATATTTATCGCTATTTAAAGCTAATTTAATCGCTTCATAAGTATTTTCTTTAATTTCATTATTATGTATACCTCTATGTTTTATTAATTTTATCAATAAAAATCACCTAATAAATAATATTAGATGTTTTTTATTTTATTATTTTTTTAAATTTAAAGCTTTATTAAATTCATATTCATAATCATTAGGAATAGTCATTATTAATTTGTTAAAAGTATCATAAAAACACATTTTATTTATAGCGTATTCTTCACTGTCACAAATAAACATATTTTGAAAATACATTTCTAATTCTTGAAGTAATTCTTTTACTTTCTCATCTTCTTTATATGATGCATATTTATCATATAATCTTGCATACAAAACTATTGGATTTATATTACTTAGCATATTTATCTTATTTAAAATATTTGTCATGACTTCTTTACTATATCCTAATCTTTGCATTAGATTAATTACATAAAATTCTTCATCTAAAGATAATACTTTTATCGCTTTATCATGATCTAAATCATAATAAGAAGATAATTCTTTATTTAAACATCTTAACTCTTTATTACTTAGTCTTACTTCATTTTCTTTTTTAACTTCAATTGGTTTAGTAAAATCTTCTTTCTTTTTACTTGCTAAATTATATAAATAGATTTTTAGATCTTGTAAAACATCTGATGTAAAGCCACATGCAGCAAAAGCATCCAAAATTATAGGGATATCTTCTTTTAAAATATTTGGTAGTCTATTTAATAAATATTTATTTAAGATATTATGACCTTCAATTATTGGTTCAATATAAGCAATAGATTTTTTAGATACAATGAGTAATTCTTGAAACATTTCTTTTTCTTTGACTGTTAAATTATTTTTTAAAGGAGAATATATAAATCTTTTTGAATGAATAAAATCTAAAATTTTCTCTTTAGAAGTACTTTTAAAATGATACTTACTAATTATATCCATATTAAAATAATACTCACACTCATTAATAGCTAATATGCCAATCTCAATGTTTTTAGTAATAACAAACAAAACAATTCTAAATATTTCATTTAATTTTAAGGGTTTCTCTTTTAAAGTTACCGAAAAATCCCCAAAATTAACAAAAACTTCTCCTATATCATAATCGTCAAACGGATTTTTTAACCAATTAATAAGAAATTTTCTATCTTTCAAAACACTTTTGAGACCTTCTATATCTTCTTTAGGAAAACCACGTTTCTTAGAAAGAATAAAAATATTTTTTTCTAATTTATCATTTCCTTCTTCAATAAATTTAATAAATTTTTCAACCGCTTTATTCATTAATTTTCTTCCTTTTTCAAGGAAAATATTATATTAAAATGTTTATTTTATGTCAATATTTTATTTAATTAAATTTCTTTTTAAGCAATATGGAATAACCTCATTTTTTAAAGTATTAGAAAGAATAGCATTGCTTTTTGTATCATACCATAAAAATGATTCTATTTCTTCACTAGTTGTAAGATACCCCTCTAATAAACCTTCATACATAAAAACATAAAAATCAATTTGCGTTTTATTATCACTTGTTGCTATTTCGGGAAAATTCATCACTAATTTTAATTTTTTCGAATCAAAGATAGCATTGCTACCTAATTCTTCATGGCATTCCCTAATCGCTGCTTCTATTGGGGTTTCCCCCTCTTCAACTCTTCCCCCAATCATTTGATAAGTTTCTCTTTTTCTTGGCTTATCAATTAAAAGCTTTTCATCTTTAAAAAACATTGTTCCTACTACTTGCATTTTTTAATCACCATTTATTATTTTATCTTCTTCTTTTTAAAAAGTAAACTAAAAATAATAACTAGAATAAGAAAAATACTAATTCCTAATATTTGAACTTTATATAGTTCCAGTTCTTCCGGTTTAACTTCTAAGCTATCTTTAAATAAATCTATTCCTGTTACTTCATTAGTTACCTTTTTATGAACATATAAAGTATAAATATCTTCTTTATCATCTTTACTTGCCTTTACATAAACGATATTATCAGAATTTTTAAGTTCATTATCAATAACCGAAACATTTACCCCATCATCATATTTTAATTCTAGTTCTAGTTTTTCGGTATCATCTGAAACCTCAACAGTATATTCATAATTAAACTCATCAAATGCTAATTCTAAATTACCATTCAATACTTTTAAATCTTTTAACATAAATATCAATCTTTCTTTTTTTATTTTAAGAAAAATTAAATTAATTATACTAATTTTAAAAGTATTTCATTCATAATATAAATATATTTAGGATTTATAGCTATCCATTCATCTTTTAAAATTAATTCTCCACTTTTTAAAAGAGGCTTAATAGGAAATTTATCTTGCATATTAACACCATATTTTTGATAAAAGTCTTTTAAATTAATTCCTTTTAATAAACGAAGCCCTAAAATAACTTCATATTCCATCATACTTTCTTTAGAAATTAAATTATCACTGCTTTTATATTCACCTTTTAAATAATTAGATAAACTACGCGTATTATCATATCTAACCCCAGATATATAACCTGATGCTCCACAGCCAAAACCATAATATTCATTATTATGCCAGTAGACTAAATTATGTTTAGATTCATAGCCATCTTTTGCAAAATTACTAACCTCATAATGGTTATAGCCATTTTTATTTAGTGTCTTACAAATATAATCATACATTTTAGCATCATCTTCAGCTGGTATATTTTCTATTCTTTTATAACTTAAAAAAGTATTATCAGAAATCATTAAACTATAAGTACTAATATGCTCAGGATTAAGTTTTAACAATAACTTAATATCTTTTTTTAAAATGCTTAACTTTTCTGAAGGAAGAGCATAAATTAAATCTAAATTTATGTTATTAAAACCCATACTTCTAGCTAAATTTATTTTATTTTTAGTATCTGAAAAGTTAGCATATCTTTTCATTAATAAAAGATTTTCTTCATCAAATGATTCTATACCAATACTAAGTCTATTAACATTAAATTTTTTTAGTGTTTTTAATAATTCTTCATTTATATCTTCAATATTACATTCAAAAGTAAATTCTTCTAAATTATCTTTTTTAAATAAATTAGTCAAATTCAAAAGATATTCTATTTCTTTTAAAGATAAGGCACTGGGAGTACCTCCCCCTATATAAATAGTTTTAATCTCATCGCCCATATATCTTTCAATAATCTCATTTTTTAAACATTTTAAATAAGCAACTGCCCAATCTTTTTGATATAAAACTTTGCAAAAATCACAATAAGAGCATATCGATTTGCAAAAAGGAATATGAATGTAAACACTAGAAACGGCGGACATTAAAATCTCCCCTAAAATCAAAATTATAACTACTTAAAGCATTATAGCGTTGTTTTAAAGTTTCATTGTTTTCTTCTTTTAAATATTTTTCTAGGAAACTACGATAAGCATAACGATTAATACCATAATATGTTTCAATACTACGATAAGTAAGAGCATATTTTAAATGATGTCTTAACATAGTTTTTAATTCATTAATAGTTATATCATAAGGATTTACACCCACTCTTTGCTTCTTTAAAGTAATATAGTCAGCATCTGTTAAATAATTTAAAAGTTCTTTTTTATGGCGAGCATCGTTGTTTTTAACTGCAGTTAAAAATTGATAGTAAAAATCAATAAATTCTTTTTTAGCTATTTCTTGATTAGTTATATCATATTGACATAAAAATTCATGAGCTCTAGTAAATTCAGGCCTCGTTTCAATTAAAATTTGTCTTATTTTAGAAGAATCCATACCAAAAAGATGCCCTAAAGTATCAGGATGTAAAGAAAAAGTATGAGCTATGTGCCATAATATTTTATTTTGATAATCTTTATTTTTTGAAAAAATTTGTAAATTAAGTTTACTACTACCACTAAATTTTCCAATTTCATCTTTTAAAAAGACATTATTTAATATTGAATTTTGGCCCCCTAAAACTTTTGCTTGTGCTAAATTTCGTTGCCTTAATTCTTTAATTTTTAAATACATTTCATGAATTTCTTCATCGCTTTTAGAAGGAAATGCCATTCCCATTAATTCTTCATCAACTAGTCTTCTTCCCACCGTTGATGATGAGATACCAGTTTTTTCACTTAGTTCTTTATCAGAGGCATTAGTTTTTAAAAATAAATCTAAAAGAAGCAAAAATTCATTAATAGCTTTTTGATTTATTTTTCTTTTAGTTTTTGCTACTTCCATTTTCACTGCCTCCTAAAATACTCAAAAATGCTTCACTTGGTACTTCGACTTTACCAACCATTTTCATTCTTTTTTTACCTTCTTTTTGAGCCTCTAATAATTTTTTCTTTCTTGTAATATCGCCACCGTAACACTTAGCTAAAACATTTTTCCGCATTGCACTTATATCTTCTCTAGCAATTATTTTAGATCCTATGGCAGCTTGAATACTAACTTGAAACATTTGTCTTGGTATTACTTCTCTTAATTTTTTAGTAATACTTCTTCCCTTATTATAAGCATCATCTTTATGAATAATCAAGGATAAGGCATCAACTTTTTCACCATTAAGTAAAATATCCATTTTCACAAGAGCACTTTCTTTATAGCCAATTAAATCATAGTCAAAAGAAGCATACCCATTAGTACGACTTTTAAGTTTATCATAAAAATCATATACAACTTCTCCTAAAGGTATTTCATAATGAATATTAACTCTCTCTTCATTAATATAATCAATACTTTTATATATTCCCCTTTTATCTTGGCATAATTCCATAATTGAGCCAACATAATTGGAAGGAGCGATTATATTAGTATATATATAAGGTTCTTCTATTTTATTAATTTTTTCTCTAGTTGGCATTTTACTTGGACTATCTACTACTACCATTGTATTATCCGTAAGATAAGCATGATAAACAACAGTGGGACTAGTAACAACGATATCTAAATTAAATTCTCTTTCTAGCCTTGTAGTAATAATTTCAGAATGTAAAAGGCCTAAAAAACCGGTATGAAAACCAAAACCTAAGGCTTCACTAGTCACAGGTTCAAAAGTTAAAGAAGCATCATTTAGTTTTAACTTTTCTAAAGCTTCTTTAAGCATTTCATATTTATTAGCCTCAATTGGATATATTCCAGAATAAACCATTGGTTTCATTTTAGCATATCCTTCTAGTGGAGTTGTAGCTTCCGTTCCTAAAATAGTAATTGTATCACCAACATGAACACTTGCAATATCTTTAATAGCCCCCGCTAAAAAACCAACTTCCCCACTTTGTAATTCATTTAAGTTAACTTCTTTAGGAGTCTTTACGCCTAATTCTGTAACTTCAAAAGTTTTATTAGTGGCCATCATTTTTATTTTATCTTTAACTTTAATCTTCCCATCAACTACTTTAATAAGTAAGACTACCCCTTTATAACTATCAAAATAAGAATCATATATTAACGCTCTTAAAGGTTTATCGACCCTAACATTTGGACTAGGTATCCTTTCAATTACAGCATCTAATAATTCCGAAACACCTACACCTGTTTTACCACTACATAAAATGATTTCTTCTTCCTTAAATCCTAATACTTTAATTAATTCATCTTTAACTTTGGGAATGTCGGCATTTGGTAAATCAATTTTATTAATAACAGGGATTATTTTTAAATCTTGATTCATAGCTAAATATAAATTAGCTAAAGTTTGAGCTTCAATTCCTTGGGCAGCATCTACAACTAAAATTGCCCCTTCACAAGCAGCAAGACTTCTACTTACTTCATAAGAAAAATCTACATGTCCTGGCGTATCAATTAAATTTAACGTATAACCTTTATAATTTAACTTAACTGTATTAAGTTTAATAGTTATACCTCTTTCTCTTTCAATATCCATACTATCTAAAAGTTGATCTTTCATCTCTCTTTTAGATACTGCTCCCGTAAGTTCTAAAATACGATCAGCTAACGTACTTTTACCATGATCAATATGGGCAATAATGGAAAAATTTCTAATCTTTGCTTCTTGCATAACAAACACCTTTATTAATAATATCATAAAATAATCGTTTTTAAAAGGAAACTATTTAATGATCTCTTCATAATCAAGTAATTTTATTGACATTTTTTGACAATAATACTATTATGTGCTATAATTTTAACTAGGTTTGAGGTAATAACATGAGATATAGTTTAGTTTATTATAATGATAAAAATGTTTTAGAAATAAAAGGTTACAGTCATTATTCAGATAGCAAAATTTTTAACGAAAATAAATTAAAAGATATTGATGATTTTACTAAACTATTTGCTACCCAAGATGACTTGGAAAATTATTTAATATATAATGGCCTTCTTCCCAGAGATTTTGTTGGTGAATTTGGAGTTGCTTTATATGGAAATACCAACGAATTAAAAAAAATATTGCCTTATGGTATATCATTCTCTCGTGATGCCAAATTTTTTAATTTTGACCGATTATCAAACTTTTACACTAGTCATTTAACTGATCAAGAATTTATGAACGAATTTTTTAAATATTTTTACTTTCTTCAAAAATTACCACAATTTGAATATTTTTTCAAAAATTTAGAAAATTATTTTCATCATTTTTTAGATACTGGATTACTTCCTTTAGAAACTAAAACAATAATGAATAATTTTTTGATTCAATATACGATAGAGAAAAAAAATAATCATAGTAAAAGATCTTATTCTAAACTTCGAAATTTAGCTATGTTTGTTATTAATTATATCAAAGAAAATAATTTAAGAGATAAACCTTTAGAAATTAATGAAAATGATAGAGAAAATATCAAAAAAACAATTGATCACTATAAATATTTGCTAACTGAAGAAAATTTACCTGAAGAAGTAATTGAGGCTTATGAAAGCGTTATTAAAAACATGTATCATAGCTTAAATGATATTGATAGTGCTAGAGAAAGGAAAAAAGGAAAATGAAATTACCAAATTTAAAAATTTTAGATGAAAAAAATAAAACTCTTCGTCTTAAAAGTCAAAATGTTTCTTTTCCATTGTCAGAAGATGATAAAAAAACAATTCAAGATATTATTGATTATTTAACTATGAGTCAAATTAAAGAATATTATGAAAAATATAATTTAAGACCTGGTATGGGGCTTGCTTTTATTCAACTAGGAATGCCTAAAAATATTTTTGTTATTGTTGAAGAAGTTGATGAAGAAGTTTTTGAAAATTATGTTATTATCAATCCTAAAATGCTTAGCCATAGTGAAGAATTAATTTATGTTGGTGAAGGTGAAGGATGTTTATCTGTTAACCGCGATGTTGAAGGGATAGTACCAAGATATGCAAGAATGACTATTTCTTATCAAGATATGGATGGAAACACTAAAGAAATTAGAGTAAGAGAAGATATATCAGTGGCCTTCCAACATGAAATGGATCATTTAAATGGTATCTTATTTATTGACAAAATAGATAAAAAAAATCCTTATAAAGATAAAGAAAAAATGCGTGAAATTTGAGCGCATTTTTTATATATTTTCTAATTCTACGGAAACTACTTTTGAAATTCCTGCATTTTGCATAGTAATTCCATATAGTACATCAGCATATTCCATCATTCTTTTTTTATGAGTTATTAAAATATATTGACTTTCCTTTTTCTTTTTATTTAAATATTCTCCAAATAAATCAACATTAGTTTCATCTAGGGCAGCTTCTACTTCATCTAAAACAATAAATGGAATTGGTGAAACATTTATAATTGCAAAAAGTAGACATATTGCTGTTAAGCTTTTCTCTCCCCCCGATAAGCTTTGAGTATTATGTAGTCTTTTACCTGGAGGAACCACTTTAATTTCAACTCCCGTATTTAAATAATCATCTGGATCTGTAAGTTCTAACTTTCCAACTCCTCCTTGAAACATTATTTTAAATACTTTACTAAATTCTAGGGCTACTTTATTAAAAGTATCTTTAAATTTATCAACCATAATACTATCCATTTCCGCAATAATATTTAATAAGCTTTCAATAGATAATTCCAAATCATTCTTTTGATTTGTAAGAAAAGTATATCTTTCATTAACTCTTTCATATTCACTTATACTACCTGTATTAACATCCCCTAAAGATTTTATATCACTTTTTAATTTATTAACTTTACTTCTTGCTAATTCATCATCCATATCTAATTCATAATTATTTTTAGCATACTCATAAGTCATATTATATTCTTCATTTAAAGTTAACAATAGATTGTCTAATTTAACATTCGCTTTACCTAAATTGACACTAACAGTATTTAATTCTAATTGTAAAGATCTAATTAAAGAATTATTTTTACTATTCTCCATTTCTAAATTATTAAGCTCATTATTTAAATCATTTTTTTGATCTTTTAAGTCTTTAATAATTTGTTCTTTTTTCTCTTTTTCAATTACTAGCTCATTATATTTATTCATTACATTTTCTAATTCTTGATCTAATGTATTACTTTTTAAACTATCAAGGCCAAGAATATCATTTTTAACATTTTTTAATTTATTATCGAGATTTTCTAAGATATTAAGTTTACTTGTTTTTTCCACATTTAATAAAGTAAGTTCTTCCCTATCTTTATTTAAATTATTTATAAGCACTTCATAATCATTATTAATCTCTTTTAAATCATTTTGGAGACTCTCGATTTTAATATTAAGATTATCTAATTTATTTTTAGCATTTTCTAATTCTAATTTACTATTTAAATTAGATGATGGTTTAACTCCTCCACCACTAATAGATCCACCAGCATAAATAATACTACCATCTAAAGACACCACCCGATATTTATAGTCAAGTATTTTAGCAACTAGATTCATATTATCAATAGTTTTAACCACTATTACATTACCCAGTTGATTTTCAATAATATTTTTATATTTATTATCATAACTAACTAAGTCAGAAAGAATTCCTTCATAGCCTACTACATTTTTAATTCTTTCAATTACATTTTCATCAATATAGCGTGACTTAATAATATTAAGAGGCAAAAACGTTGCTCTTCCAATATTTTTTTCTTTTAAATAATTAATTGCTTCTTTAGCACAAATTTCATCATCAACAACAATAAAATTAGCACTACTAGCTAAGGTGACATCACAACAAAGTAAATAATTAGAAGGAATATCTATTAAATTACCAATCGTATTATGAATTCCTTTAAGCCGAGGATTATTTAAAATATTTCTAACACTTAAAGGCGTTCTTTCATTATTCATAATATTTGTTTCAATTATATCAATTTTATTTTCTAAAGTTATTTTTTCTTTTTCTAAGGCTTCAATTTCTTTATTATAACTATCTTTCTTTAATGAAACATTTTTATATTCATTAACTTGCTCAATATTTGCTGTATTTTTTCTTTCAATATTTTGATTTAATAAATCTATTTCATTATTTAAAACTTCAATTTCTTTAATTAAATTTAACTCTTCATCTTTTAGATTAATTAAATTATTTTTAATGGCATCATCACTATATTCATATTTTTTTCTTTCTAAATTGATTCTTTTTTCACTATCTAAAAGAGCTATTTCTTCTGTTAAACTTAAAATATTTTTATTTACTTCATTAATTTTATCATCTAATTTATATATTTCTAATTTTATTTTTTCTATTTTATCAGTCATTAATGTTTTTGATGATTCTTCTAATTTTTTCTTAAGTTCTGTTTCTTTCTCTCCTAATTTAAGATACTCATTATTTAGAACTGTTATATCTTTAGTAATTAAAGCTATTTCAATATTTTTTAAATTATCTTTATATTCTAAATATTTACTTGCTACTTCAGCTTGTTTTCTTAAAGGTTCAACTTGATTATTTAACTCATCAATAACTAAATTAATACTATGAAGATTATTCTTTGTTTTATCAAGTTTTCTTAAAGATTCTTCTTTTCTTTTTTTATACTTTAAAACCCCGGCAGCACTTTCAAAAATCACTCTTCTTTCACTTGGTTTAGAGTTAACAATATCAGTTACTGTTCCTTGCGAAATAATACTAAAAGAATCATAACCTTTAGAATCTAAAAATAAATCCGTTATATCTTTCAGTCTAACTTTATTATTATTTATAAAATATTCATTATCACCACTAGCATAAATACTTCTTTTAATTTCTATTTCACTATAATCATTTTTTAAATAATTATCTGAATTATCAAAAGTCAAAATAACCGAAGCTTTATTTAAAGGGGCCAGAACTTCACTTCCTGCAAAAATAACATCACTCATGACATCTCCACCCCGAAGTGATTTAACTGATTGTTCCCCCATTACCCAACGAATGGCATCAACAATATTGCTCTTCCCACTTCCATTAGGGCCAACAATCGCTGTAATTCCTTTATTCAGTTCAAAAATTGTTTTATTAGCAAAAGATTTAAATCCCTCTAATCTAATTCTCTTTAAATACATACATCACACCTATAATCTATTTAGCTGATTTTTTATAAGCATCAAAAGCTGCTTGTTGTTCAGCCTCTTTTTTACTTTTACCAATACCCTTACCATATATAATATCATTTATTTTAACGACAACTTCAAATGTTTTATTATGAGCTTCCCCATATTCATTTACTAACACATATTCTAAGCTTTTTTTATCAGTTTGCACATATTCTTGTAAAAGGGTTTTATAATCACCAAAGAAAACAAAATCCTTTAAAATATAAGGAACAACTATTTTATCTATATATTCTTTAGCTTTATTAAGACCAAAAGATAAATAAATAACTCCTAAAACGCTTTCAAAAACATCAGCAATAATTGTATCATTAATATTACCTTCTTGCCCATGTCCTACTCTAATATAATTATTTAAGCCAATATCTTTAGCATAATGAGCTAAAGCTTGTTCACAGACAAAACTAGCTCTTTTTTTAGTCATAACTCCTTCTTTATCATCAGTTGTTTTATAAAAATATTCACTAGTTAAAAGTTCTAAAACAGCATCTCCTAAAAATTCTAATCGTTCATAATTTTTAGCATCTTTATGTTCATTAGAATAACTACTATGAGTTAAAGCCTCATTAAGTAGCTCTTCATTAATACCTTCTAAATTATATTCTTTAATAAAATCCATATAATCACCATAACTAAAATTATAACACGGATATTAAAAGAAGTAAATTTGCGTTTTTATTTTTTTAAATATGTTCCGGATCAATATCTATTTCCAAATTAACTTTATTTTCATTTAAATATATTTTATCTAATTCTTCTAAAGCTGCCATTAATGCATCATCAAAACGGTATTTAATAACAATTTGAAAACGATAATTATTATTTAGTTTAAATATATTTGCTGTTGTTGGCCCTAAAATCATTGATTCTTGAGCTACTTTTTTCTTTAAATAATTAGCTACTTTATTGGCATTATCTAAAGCTATGCTATAATCATTAGAAACAATCTTTAAACTAACTAAATAAAAATATGGGGGATATTTAAGTAAATGTCTATTAGCCATTTCAAATTGATAAAATTTATTAAAATCATTTTCTTTAACACAATTTAAAACATAATTATCAGGATTAAATGTTTGAATTATTACATCTCCTTTGATATCTCCTCTTCCCGCTCTACCACTTGCTTGATATAAAAGGTCAAAAGTTTTTTCGTTGCTTCGAAAATCAGGAATATTTAAAGAAGTATCAGCATTTATTATGCCAACTAAAGTAACTAAAGGAAAATCTAATCCTTTACTAATCATTTGGGTCCCAATTAGAATATCAGCTTCATGTTTTTTAAAGCTAGCTATAATTTTCTCATGAGCCCCTTTTTTACTAGTAGTATCCTGATCCATTCTTAAAATTCTAGCATGAGGGAAAATATTTTGTAATTCCATTTCTACTTTTTCTGTACCTAATCCTAAATAGTTTAAAGCATCTTCTCCACAATTAGGACAATGATCATCTTTTTTTAAAGTATAACCACAATAATGACATTTTAAATTATTACTTGATTTATGATAAGTAAGAGTTATATCACAATTAGGACATTTATATGTATAACCACATAAAGAACAGCTTATTATCGTAGAATATCCTCTACGATTAAGTAAAATTATAGTTTGTAAATTATTATCTAAATTATTTTGCATCTTCTCTTTTAAAATATCACTAAAAATAAAATTTTTCTTTTTGACTTCATTCATCATATCAACAATTAAAACATTTGGTAAAGTTGCATTACCTGCTCTTTTCGTTAATCTTAAATGATGATAAACCCCTTTTAAAGCTCTGGCTTTAGCCTCTAAAGTGGGGGTAGCACTTCCCAAAATAACTGGACAATTATGATAAATTCCCCTTTTAATTGCAATATCTTTGGCATTATATTTCGGTATATTTTCTTGCTTATAAGTATCACTATGTTCTTCATCTATAATGATTACTCCAATATTATTAAGGGGCGCAAAAATAGCAGAACGTGTTCCTACCACAACTTTAGCTTCTCCTCTTAGTATTTTTAAATATTCATCGTACTTTTCGCCATTAGATAAAGCACTATGAAATATGGCGACTAAAGAACCAAACCATTCATAAAAACGGTTAACTATTTGCATTGTTAAAGTAATCTCTGGTACTAGCATAATTGCTGTTTTACCCTTTTTAATAACTTCATTTATCACATTTAAATAAACTTCTGTTTTACCGGATCCTGTAATACCCTCAAGTAAAAAAATTTCATGATTATTTGTTTTAGTAATAATATCAAATGCTTTTTGTTGTTCTTCATTTAAAACATTTTTAATTAATTTATGATCATTTTCTTTATTAATACGATATTCTAAAACTTTATCCTCTTTAATTAACTGTTTTTCTTTTAAGGCTTTCACACTATAAGAATTATAATTACTTTTTAATACTTTATCATTTATTAATAAATCTTTCAATAATCTTCTTTGATCATTATTTTTATTATAACTTTCTAAAAATTTATTAACTTCTTCTTTAGTCTTATTTAAAGATAAATAATTTTTATAAAAATTATAATCTGTTTTTTTATCACTAATTTTTAATGATGTTGGTAACATTGCTTGATAAGCTGTAATTAATGGACATAAAGTTTTATCTTTAATATATAATCCTAGGTCCATTAACTCGTCATTTAATATTAATTCATTATCAACTATATCTATTATTTCTTTTAATTCATAGTTATCTTCATATTTATCTTTTACATTAATAACAAAACCTTGAATTATTTTATTTCCAAAAGGAAGATGTACTTTCATACCTTTAATAATAATATTTTGCAATTTAAAAGGCACTAGATAAGTAAAATACTTATCTATTTTTTTAGTTGGATATTCAATTAAACATTCAGCGTACATATTTCCTCCTTATAATTTAATTATATAATTTTTATTAAAAATTGCAAAGACATTAAAAAAGAAGATTATTCTTCTTCCTTAAAGTCTTTTAATTCACCATCACTAGCTAATATCTTATTAACTTTTTCAGTAGCGCTATTTAATTTTTCACTACAACTTTTAGCAAGTTCCATTGCATCTGTATATTTTTTTATAGCATCTTCTAGTGGAACATCGCCACTTTCAAGTTCTTTCACTAAATTTTCTAAATCTTTTAAATTTGTTTCAAACGTTTTTTCTTCCATTATTTTATCCTTTCTTTTTTATAACATTTCTAAATATTATATTTATTTTATTTCCTTTACTTTAGCAATAAATTCGCCCTCATATAGCTTAATATTAACCTCATCATTTTTATTTAATTCTTTTATACTTTTAATTACTTTATCATCCTTTTTAACCAAAGAGTAACCATTACTTAAAATATTTAAGGGATTAACTAACTTTAAAGTATTTATTAAATAATCTAGATTATGTCGATGATTATTAAGTCTTTTATCCATAATATTATTTAAATTTATTTTAATTTCTCTTAATTTATTTTGATTATTATTTATAATACTTAATGGACTAACTAATTTAATCTTATTATTTATTAGTTCTAAACGATGGCTTTTATTATCTAAAATAATATTTATATTATGATTCAAATTTTCTATTAACTTATCTAATTTTTGCTCTTTTAATTCATACAAACTCATAGGATTTTTTAAAACAAAAGAATTTTTTAAATTTCTCAGTTCAATAAATTTTGTATTAATTAAATTTTTAATAAATTTATTAAGCCTTATTTTATATTGATTAAGTAAATTGTTAATATCTAATATTGTTGGTACGGCCATTTCAGCTGCTCCAGTTGGTGTTGGTGCTCTTAAATCAGCAACAAAATCGGCAATTGTAAAATCCGGTTCATGTCCAACAGCGCTTATAATCGGAGTTTTAGCATTATAGATAGCTCTAGCGACAATCTCTTCATTAAAGGCCCATAAGTCTTCAATAGAGCCGCCTCCTCTTCCAACTATTAGTAAATCACAACCAAAATTATCAGCTACTTCAATTTGTTTTACAATATTCGGAGCAGCCTCAGCTCCTTGCACAAGGGTTGGAAAAAGAATCGCTTCACATAATGGATAACGTCTTCTAATGGTACTCATAATATCTCTTACGGCTGCTCCAGTATCTGCAGTAATTATCCCTATTCTATTTGGATATTTAGGAATAGGTTTTTTATGATCTATATTAAATAATCCTTCTTTAGATAATTTTTCTTTTAATTTTTCATATTCTAAATATAAATTACCAAGGCCATCAAGTTCCATAGTATCAACATAAATTTGATAACTACCTGAGGCTGGATATGCTGATACTCTCCCACTAACTAAAACTTTCATCCCATCTTCCGGATTAAATTTTAAATTATGAGTACTACTTTGAAACATTACAGCGTTAATTCTTCCTAAATCATCTTTTAAAGTAAAATATAAATGACCTCTTGTATGCCATTTAAAATTTGATATTTCGCCCTTTAAATAAACTCTATTTAAGAAAAAATCACTATCAAGTAAACTTTTAATATAATTATTAAGTTCTGATACTCCAATATATTTTTTATCCTCTATCATATCAATCACCATATTACTTTTTAATAATATCAAACATTAATTCGTATGTCAACTAAATAAACTATAATTTTCGTTCTTTGTTAAATTCTAATAAAACATCATTTATTAAATCATAATTCTTTTTATAATTTTCTAAATATTTATTTTTATTCTTCATTATTAAGGGTATTTCTCCTTGTTCCGTATAAATTTTTTCTTCTAACTCTATACTATCTAAAATTAAAGAAAAATATTCCGGAGAAAACTTGACAAAAATATCCTTAAACATTTGAAAAAATTCATCACTTGATTCAGTTAAAAATTGCTTTATCTCTTCTTTTAAGGTTGCTTTTTTATCCCGAGTATTCTTTTTAATTGAACCCCATTCATCACCAGATACCTCACTTGATACAGCTGGCAGATGATAATCCAATATACATTCATTATCAAATATAGCTAATTGAACTTTTTTATCACTCATAAAAATTAAACCCCAGTTAAAATGAAGGCGATCCCGATTGCCCAAAAGAATATCATAAATATAAACTTTTATTATGTCAGTAAAAATATTCTTGTTTAAAATTTTTTTATACTCTAAAAAATCCCATATTCCATATAAGGACATACCGATCCCAAAAGGCATACCTAAAGCTTCAAAGGTATAAAATTTACCATAATTATTTAAATCATCGCTTACGACATAAACTTTATAATCTTTTTCACTATCAGGCATAACTATTTTATATGTTGGACACATTAACCCCATTTCTTTAGCAATTTTAGAACCAATTAATTCATTTATGGCTAAATCAAGTGGATGAAAATAATTTTTTTGCTCAGTGCAAAATTCCTTAACATAAACTTTTCCCATACTTAAATCGATAAACTGACCAAATGGCATTTGTTTTACTTTGGCTATGTCTTCTTTTATTAAGTCCATTAATGTTCCTTCTTCCAAATTAAACTGTTTTACCGCTCTTTTTTTCATTTGCAAGTAGCATTTCGAGCATAATATTATATTTATCAGTATATAACGCTATTAAACTATCTTTATTGGGAATAACTATTTTTTCTTTTAAATTCCCATTTAAAAGAAATTCATTAGTTTCTATATCATCTAAAATAGAAATAAACATAGAAGGTGTTAAAGTATTTAATATCTCTTTTAATAATCCGTGATATTCTTCACTAGAGTCTTCTAAAAATTTCCTTAATTCATTTTTATTTTTTTCATAAATTGTTCCATAATTTTTATTATTCATCCTAATAAAGTTTTTAACAGCATCTAATTCATTAGTCATAACTGAATAAGCGCTCTCTTCAAAAGCACCTTCATTATCTAAAATTGCCACCATTACCCGATTATCTTTTTTTAATATTCCCCAATTTTCACTATGACGATCATTATTAGAAATTAAAAAATCTAAAAAATAAATTTTAATAACGTCTTTCATTATTTCATAAACATTATCAAAACTTTTTTCTAAACAATGCCAAATGGCATATAAAGAAATATAAAATCTATTATCTCTATATTCTGGCATTAAATAATAATTAGCAATTTTGAAATCTCCTAAATTTTCTAAATTTTCACTTAAAACCTTATAATAGTCTTCATTATATACTTTAGCTTTTTCTATAATAATCTTTGGACATATAATATCTATTTTACTTGCTAATTTATAAACAATTAATTCATTTATAGCGTCTTTTATTCTTGAGCGACATTTACGATAATATTTCATTATTCTTTAATAACCTTATCTAAAACAGCATTAATGATTTTTCTAACACTATCATCACTATAAACTTTAGCAAGTTCTAATGCCTCATTAATAACTACAATTGGTGGTGTATCAGTATATTTAATTTCAAAGATAGCTATTCTAAGAATGGCTGCTCCTAATTTTTCAATTCTATCAATTGTCCAATCTTTCATATATTTATTAGCTATACTATCTATATCATTTTGATGCGTAATAACTCCATATACTGTATCTTTTACAAAATCATTATCTATTTCTAAATTATCTTTAATTAATTCATCAATATCTATATTATCTTTTTTAAATAAATCATATTGATATAAAATTGTCATACATATATTTCTAAGCTCACTTCTTGTTTTAGCCATAATCATTCCTCTTTCTAATTATAACACGAATATTATTTATCGATCTTTTCTTTTAATTCATATAAATAATTTAATGCTTCAATTGGAGTCATCCTATTAAGATCTAAATTATTTATTTCTTGTTTTATTTTATTATCTTTCTTTTCACTTTCTAAATTAAAATCAAATGCTAGTTGAACTTTATCATCTTCATTATTTTTCTTTTTACTACTATCTTCATATTCTTCTAAAATTTCACTAGCTCTTTTTAATAAATCTTCTGGCATTTTAGCAAGTCTTGCAACATGAATTCCATAGCTTTTAGGAGTTGAACCATCTTTTACTTTATGCAAGAAAGTAATATTGCCATCATTTTCTAAAGCTTCAACATGAACATTTTTAATATTTTGATATTTTCTTTCCATTTTTGTAAGTTCATGATAATGCGTAGAAAATAAAGTTAAAGCTTTAATATGGTCACTAATATATTCTAAAATAGCTTGTGCAAGACTCATTCCATCATATGTTGCTGTTCCTCTTCCTAACTCATCAAAAATAATTAAGCTTTTTTCTGTAGCATTTACTAAAGCATTTCTAGCTTCTTTCATTTCTACCATAAAAGTAGAATCACCACTTACTAAATCATCACTAGCCCCAATCCGTGTAAATATTTTATCAATAATTGGTAAATTAGCCCTTTTAGCTGGAACAAAAGATCCCATTTGAGCCATGATAATAATAATGGCTACTTCTCTCATAAACGTCGATTTACCACTCATATTTGGCCCTGTAATTAAAAGAGTTGTTTTATCTTTATTCATTATACAATCATTAGCAACATAATCATTTTTATTAACTATTTCTACCACTGGATGTCTACCATCAATTATTTCTAAATTTTGATTTTCATTTAATGTTGGTCTTACTAAGTTATATTCTTCACTACATAATGCTAAAGATAAAATTGCATCAATATTACTTATCGTATCAGCAGTAGCTTTTATTTTTAATATTTCCTTTTTTATTATATTTCTAATTTCTACAAATAAATCATATTCTAGATTAATAATTTTTTCTTCAGCATTTAAAATTAAATCTTCTTTTTCTTTTAAAAGAGGCGAAATAAATCTTTCTGAGTTGGTTAAAGTTTGCCTTCTTTCCCAACCAAAATTATCTTTTACCTCTTTAGCTTGGCCTTTAGAAACTTCAATAAAATAGCCAAAGACTTTATTAAACCCAACTTTTAAATTTTTAATACCTGTTTCTTCTTTTAATTGATTTTCAAAAGAAGCAATAAAATCTTTTCCCCCACTTCTGATACTTTTTAATTCATCTAATTGCTTATTATAACCTTCTTTAATTAAATAGCCCTCTTTTATTGTTACCGGTGGATCATCATATAAAGAAGATTCTAATAACATGTAGATATCTTGATGAGTATTTAAACTTACATTAATATTTAACTCATCTAATATTTCTTTAATTCGTGGTAAAACTTTTAAACTATTTTTAAATTGGAGTAAATCTCTACCATTAGCATTTGAAGCATTAATTTTTCCACATAATCTTTCTAAATCATATATTTCATATAATAAATCTTTTAATTCATCTCTTAGTAAAAAATTATTATTAAAAGTATCAATTAAATCATATCTTTGATTTAAAACTTTAATATCTTTTAAAGGATGAATTAAAAAATTACGTAGTTTACGACTTCCCATCGCCGTCTTACATTTATCAAGTAACCAAATTAAAGAATAGGTCCGATCTTTTAATCTAGTTGTCTCTAATAGTTCTAAATTTCTTACTGTATGAATATCCATCTCTAAATAATCTAATTTAGAAATAATATTGCAATAATTAAAATGACTAATACTTTTTAACTCTCTTACAACTAAATAGTAAAATAAGTGATTAATTCCCTCTCTACATCGAGGATCAAGAATATCTTTTAAAAACTCTACATTATCACTATAATATTCACTACTAATGTCAACCTCAATATTATATTTATTTTTTAAAATATCAATTAAAAAAACATTACTATTATCAAGCAAAATAACTTCTTTTATACTTAGACTTAATATTTCACTAAGAAGTAGTTCATCATTTTTCGGTAAAGTTAAACTATTAAGTTCTCCTGTTGTAATATCAGCATAAGTTAAAACATAAATATCACTAAATTCTAAAATACTTGCAATATAAGAATTATTTTTTTCATCTAATAGCTCAAAATCCGTAATTGTTCCTTTACTAATAACATCAATTACGCCCCTTTTTACTGTATCTTTGCAATTTTTTGGATCTTCTAATTGTTCGCATATGGCAACTCGATACCCCTTATTAACAATCTTTTCAATATAGCCTTTAACAGCATGATAAGGTACTCCACACATTGGTACTCTTTCAGAAAGACCTGCTTGTTTCCCCGTTAAAGTAAGTTCTAATTCTCTTGAAGCAATTTCCCCATCTTCAAAAAAAAGTTCATAAAAATCTCCAAGACGAAAAAATAAAAGTTCATCTTTATATTGATCTTTTATTTCCATATATTGTTTCATCATCGGACTTAATTTTGATCTGTCTACTTCATTTCTTTTCATGCTTTTTATTATACCTTTTTTTATAATCTATTACAAGAACAAAAATAAAAAGAAAGATTAGTTATTTAATTCCATCTTCCCTTTCTTAATAAAATAAATTAATGACGCAATTAAAATTGCTATTAATGATGGTAGTCTAAATGAAATAATAAATCTCATTAAAGCTCCAAGTAAATTACCTTTTAAATCATAACCACTTCTAAAAAGTAATAAAACAGTGGGTACAAAAGGCATTCCCCCCGTAATATAATGTATTCCCATGGCTATTAAATTCATAAAAACCGGAAAAACAAGTAACAAAATATAAAAAATTATCGCTGATTTTATATTGCTTTTTAAAATAATAAAAAAAGTCGCTAAAAATTCAATTACAAAACTAATTGACAGAATAATTATATGACTAACTCCATTAAGTTCCACTAAGCATAAGACAAATAAAACAATTACTTCCATAACTAAATAAAAACTTATGACAAGTGGTAAATCAAAATCACTCCTCTTCACACCCGCTTTTTTTTCTTTCATTTTAATCTCCTTTAAATTTTCATTAATTCTTCTTCTTTTTCTTTGATTTTTTCATCAACTATTTTATTATATTTATTAATAAGTTCTTGGACATCATCTAAATATAATTTTTCTTCATCTTCCGGAAGTTCTTCTTTTTTTATTTTATCATTATCTTCTTGGCGAATATTACGTAAAGCAATTTTAGCTTCTTCACCTAAAGCTTTAGCATTTTTAACATATTCTTTTCTTCTATCTTCAGTAAGTTCCGGAATAGTTAAAATAATCATTTCTCCATTATTACTTGGAGCAATACCAATATTAGATTCATTAATCGCTTTTTCAATATTTTTTAAAGCTCCTCGATCAAATGGTTTAATAAATAGTTGTCTTGCTTCTGGTACTGTTATATTAGCAATACTATTAAGGGGTGTATTCACACCATAATAATCAACCATAATTCCATTTAAAATACTAGGATTAGCTCTTCCTGCCCTAATACTTAAAAGTTTACTATCTAATGTTTCAATTGCTTTTTGCATTTTTAATTCCGTGTTTAAATCCATTATTTAAACCTCCATACTTAAATTATAATCGGTCTTTGTTGATTTGACAAGATATGTTATACAAAGTTTCCCTAAATCATTAATATAAAAAGAATAGTTATTAAAATTATTTAATGTTTCATCAATTTTAATTACTTCTTCCCCATCTTCATAAGTTTGACTTTTTAATAAATCATTTTTTATTCGACTTTTTATTTCCTCTAAAGAAGCATTATATTTATTTAAAAGATCATTTTCACTTAATCTAGTACCATCTAAAGTATTATAAACATAGCTTTTTGTTCCTTTAAAAGTTAATAAATCATAACAAGAATATGTATAATCTTTGATAATTAAACTAACATACTTATCAAATTCATAAACTTCATAATCACGATAATATAAAGAATATAAATTATCATAATTATAATTAAATTCCACATTTAAATCATCGTATTCAGATATATATTTAATTGTATTTTTATTTTCTCTATTTTCTCTTTCTAAGTTTTCCGTTAATTCTTCTTCACCCTTAATATTTATAACAACATCTTTATACGTTAAATTAGCTTCTTTACTAATAACATCTTCATTAATAAAATAAATATAATCTTTATTTTGATCAATTTTATAATTTACTTCTTTATTTTCATTATCTTTACTAAATAAATGGAAATCATCATTAATAACTTTTTGAGTAAAAATATAACCTCCAATAATTAAAAAAAGAATAAAAAAGATAAATAATCCAAATCCAATTTTACTTTTAAAATTTTCTTCCATATAAGCCCCTATTTCATATATTCTAAGAAGACTGTCTTAATCTCTTCTTTTGTTCTATTTATAACATCATCTGTATAGTAATATTCTGGTGTAACAACTCCTTTAATTGTAGCTGTCTCATCAAAATAACCAATTACACTACCATTTTTAACAACTACTAAAGTTGGAGCATGTAAATCTTTGTTACCTAAATCATCTACCGTTACATAAACATCTAAATTATTAACTATAGTCTCATATGTTCCATTATTGTTTATCCGATCATCTAAAAAATCATAATAATATATTTCTTTAATATTTAAATCTTTAGCAACCTCATTAATGATATTTGCATAATAATTAGTCCATTTATTAGTGGGAAAACCCATTAGAATAATCCCGGTTCTTCCATTAATAATATTTAAAACATCCAAAGCCCCACTAAACTTAAAAACATTATCAATTTCTACTTTATTATATAAATTACTAAATCTTTCATTATCACTTAGCTTATTTTTAGAATAATCTTTAGTTCCAATAATTATACATAAAATAAGACAAATAATAAAAATTAAATTATAGATTATCATTTGCGTTTTATTTTTGTATAATTTTACTCTTTCCATAATAACACCTAGTAATAGTATACCAAATTATTGCGTATTTTTTAATATTACCACTTATTTTTATGTCAATTATCGTCTAATTACATGAAAAAAATAGTTCCTTAGAACTACTTTTCACTATCACAAGCTTCACAAACTTCTTGACCATTTTTATCCACTAATAAATTGCCACACTTTTGACAAATATTACCAGTTGGCTTATACCAAGTAGCATAATCGCATTTTGGATACCCGGAACACCCATAAAATATTTTTCCTCTTTTAGTTCTTCTTACAATAATATCTTTATGACATTTAGGACATTCGGCTATTTTTTCTGTCTCCGCTACTTCTTTTTCTTCCTTTTTAATATATTTACATTTTGGATAATTAGAGCAAGCAACAAATTCACCATATTTGCCTTTTCTAATAACTAAATCTCCACCACAATTAGGACACACTTCACCCGTTTGGACAGGAGCTTTCTTTTCCATATTTTTTAAAGCATCATCCATAATTGGAGCAAACTTATCATAAAATTCATGTAAGACTTTAATATTATCTTTTTTGGCTTCTGCAATGTCATCTAAATCAGATTCCATATTAGCGGTATATTTAACATTAATAATATCACTAAAATATTCTTGTAATTTATCAGTTGTTTCAATACCCATTTCGGTTGGAATAAATTTTTTATCTTCAACTTTTACGTAATCATGATCTTTTAATGTGCTTATAATCGTAGCATAAGTAGAAGGTCTTCCTATTCCTAAACTTTCAAGTTCTTTAATTAAACTACTTTCTGTATATCTACTAGCTGGTTTAGTAAAATGTTGATATTTATTTATTTCATTAGCAACAATAACATTACTTTGATAATCTTTAAAATTAGGTAATATTTTATCTTCACTATCTTCATATTCTTGATATACTTTTAAATAGCCATCAAATTCTAAGACGCTTCCTGTTGTTTTAAATAAATAATCATTATTTAAGAAAGTTACTGTAGTAACTTTAACTTTAGCATCAGCCATTATTGACGCTAGGGCTCTTGTATAGATTAGTTTATATAATTTAAATTCATCATTTGTTAAATAAGGTTTAACCTTTTCTGGTGTTCTATTAATACTTGTAGGTCTAATACCTTCATGACCATCTTGCATATTGGCATTTTTTTTGCCTGTCTTAACGTAGCCGACATATTCACTACCATAATTACCATTGATAAATCCTTTAGTTTCTTTAACAAAATCATCAGATATTCTCACACTATCAGTACGCATATAAGTAATAAGACCAACTGTTTCTGTTTGTAAATCAACACCTTCATATAATTTTTGAGCTATTTTCATTGTTTTAGAAGCTGCAAAATTTAATTTTGTGGAAGCCATTTGTTGCAAAGTTGATGTTTTAAAAACTTCTCTTGCTTGTTTTTTCTTTTCTTTTTCTTCAATATCCTTAATTGTAAATGATTTAGATAGCTTTTCTAATATTTGATCAGCTTCCATTTCATTATTAATTTCAATATCTTCATTTTTATATTTAATAAGCTCCGCCGTAAAATCTTTAAAATCAGCTTCAATTGTCCAATATTCTTTAGGAACAAAAGCCAGAATTTCTCTTTCTCTATCAACAATTAATTTTAAAGCTACTGATTGCACCCGACCAGCACTTTTACCACCTGTTTTATATTGCATCAATTTTGATAATCTAAAACCAATAATACGGTCTAGTATTCTTCTAGTTTCGGCTCCTTTAACTAAATTCATATCAATTTTAGCTTCTTCTTTAATCGAATTTAAAACAACATCTTTAGTTATTTCTCGAAATGTTACTCTTGTATATTTCTCATCAGGTATCTTTAGCTCATCTTTTAAATGCCAAGAAATAATTTCCCCTTCTCTATCAGGGTCGGTAGCTAAATAAACATGATCAGCACTTTCAACTAATTTTTTTAATTCTTTAACATCTTTATTTTTACCTTTAATAATTACATAATTAGGTTTAAAATCATTATCTAAATCTACACCTAAACCATATTTTCCGGTCGTAGCTAAATCTCTAATATGGCCTTTTGATGATACTACTTTATAGTCCCCAGCTAAATATTTTTCAATTGTTTTACTTTTAGCCGGTGATTCTACAATTACAATGTTTTTCATAAATTTCTCCTATCAATATTAATTTATACACTGAATTTAAATTAATGTCAATTATTTTAAAGAAAAACTATGCCATTTTTAATATAATGTCATAGTTTTATAAAATACTATAATTAATTTTACTCTTCTTGATCAGTTAAATTTTCATCATCATTAACTTCTTGATGCTCTAAATTATATTCATTAATTTTTTTATCTAAATAAGTAAAATAATCATTTTTAATAGCATTAGTACTCATATCCATTTTAAGCTTAATTTCATTATTAATAGCAATTATCTCATCAGTTGTATATTCTTTATCTGTATAATAAGTAATTTTACTTGATGAGGCATTATAATATGCATCTTCATTTTTCCAAGAGCCATCAGCAAATACGACTCTTGATACATAATCATCGCTAAATAAATCAGTACCCATATAAAGTCTTGGATCATATTCTAAATTCATTAAATTAGCTAATGTAGGTACTAAATTAATATAAGAATTATATTGAGTATATACTTTTGGAGTCATACTTGGATTATAAATAACAAATGGTGTTCTTTCAATTTCATAATCATTTAATTCATTTACTGGAAGATCTAATAATTGACTAACATTATTTTTACTTAAACCATATGGATAATGATCAGCAAGTAAAACAATTACTGTATCATCTAACTTACCAGCAGCTTTTAATTTATCTATCATAATACCTAAGGCATTATCTAATACTTTTAGTTTAGATAAATATCTACTATTATACTCAGTATATCCTTCATCCATAAAATAATCTTTATATAAATCGCCATAAGTTGATGAAACTGAATATGGTTGATGACTTGTAACAGTTGTAAACCATGTCATAAATGGTTTATCACTTTCATTATTTAAAATAATATCTAAGCCTTTACTAAATAAATCTTCATCACTAGGCCACTCACCATAATAACCCGCTGTTTCAATTCCTAAACTAGAAGCATTATAATATTTTTGACTGCCCATATTTGGATGAATAGTTTTACGATAATAATACCATTCAATAAAATCATGCATACTTGTTGTTGTATATCCTTTATTATTGAATAAATTAAAAATAGCTTCAAAATAAGTATTATTTTTATAAACATTAGATGTACAAGTATTATAAATTGAATAAAGACTAGTCATTGCACTAAATTCATTATTTCCAGTAGCGCAACTATTTCTTGGCGAATAATTATTTGCAAAACTCCAGCCATTTGTATAAATATTATAATAATTAGGGAAATATTTTTCATTAATAATAGCATTATTAACAGATTCCATTAAAACAACAATCACATTTTTGCCTTCAAATAAACCTGTATAGTCATTATAATCAGTAACACCTCTCGAAGCAAAATAGTTATTTAAACTCATATATTTTTTATTAGTTTCTAAAGAAGCAATTTCTTCTAAGGCATCACTTACTTCTCTACTAACTGGTTTAGTAACTACATTTTCTGCTTTAAATACCTCACTACTATCATCAATTGGGAATATAAAAGTTTTAAAATCTAACACACCAAACACAACTGGGCCAAATTGATTAACAGCTATCGTTGGAACATCAGGATTTTTAAATAATTCCCTATTACTTTTAACTTGTAACGCTTCTTGCATAAATGGAATTCTTAGAGTAACATAATATAAAGAAGAACAAATGATAACCGTAAATAAAATAAATAGTGATTTTAAATTGATTTTGATTTTTTCATAAATCTTTTTTCTTATAATAATTAAATAAACTATATACAAAATAAAAGGAATAAATATTAAATAATAACTTAATTTAATTGAAGCTAAAAAATCATAAATATAATCAGTTACTGCCCCGAATTGACTAGATGTATGAAATGAGATATAAACACCTAAAAAATTAATAAAACCAAGTTGTAACCAAGAATAAATTGAATATAGAAATATAAAAATAATTAAAATAGTGTTTTTTAACCATCTTCTTTTAGTTAAAGTACTTAAAAATGAAATAATTAAAGAAATGATTATATCACTTAAAATGATTCTTAAAGT
This sequence comes from uncultured Bacilli bacterium, assembly GCA_947628375.1. Lineage (GTDB taxonomy): Bacteria > Bacillota_I > Bacilli_A > RF39 > UBA660 > SIG200. The sequence continues at coordinate 1,900 of CANQZQ010000007.1, read as the reverse complement.
TGCATAAGATAAAATAGAAAAACCACTTATTAATTTAAAAATTATTTCAATCAAAAACAAAACAATGAATAAAGAGGTAAAATTAATTAAAAAATTATCTTTAAATTCAAATTCATACTTCTCATCATCATCAAGTATTTTCGCAAATTCTTCTTGCTTTTCCTCTAAAATAACATCTTCTTTTATGTTTTCTTTATTTACTTCTTCCTCTTTGATTAATTTATTTTCTTCTTTTTTAGTCTCTTCCTTAACTTTTATTTCATTTTTTTGTTTATTATTATTTTTGTTTATAGATTTATTATTACTTTTTTTAGTATTATTATTTTTTTTACTACTTGCCATTTTTTATCTCCTTTAACATATCTTTTATTGGACTGAATGTCATACGATACTCATTTAGTATACCATATTTTTTAACAAGTTCAATATGTTTTTTAGTAGGATATCCTTTATGTTTGTCAAATTCATATTCGGGATGCTTTTTAGAAAATTCAACCATTAAACGGTCTCTTGTTACTTTTGCAATAATCGATGAGGCCGCAATTGTTTCGCTTAAGGCATCCCCATGAATAATAGGTAAAACTGGGACTTTTCTTTTTAATTTCATGGCATCAGTTAAAATATAATCAGGTTTTACTTTTAAATTATCTAAAGCTATATTCATCGCTAATCTTGAAGCTTCTAAAATATTTATTTCATCAATTTTTTTATTGTCAACAATACCTACTCCTACACTTATGGCATCTCTCATGATAATATCATATAAAGCTTCTCTTTTTTTAGCGCTTAATTTTTTAGAATCATTAATTCCTTCTAAATAATAATTTGGTGGTAAAATCACAGCACTAGCTACGACTGGACCTACTAAAGGACCACGCCCTGCTTCATCACATCCCGCAATAAATTTATAACCTTGATTTAATAACTCTGTTTCATATTTAAGTAAGTCTATCTCCATAAATATCCAATGTAACTCCTTTAATGTTGCCCCCAATGAGATCATTATACACCTTTTCACTTACTTTGTCATAAAGAACTTCATTATTTTTTATAGCTCCTATCCTCTTAGCTATAACTTCATACATTTCCATCACATCATTACTTGTAATACCATATTTTTCCATTAAAATATCTGGATAATTTTGATACATCATATTTAAAATATGAACACAAATTTCATCCATATTTAGTATTTCTTTTTTAATTCCTCCAGTTGACGCAATATTTAAAGCCACAATTTCTTCATCTAATTTAGGCCAAAGTATCCCTGGGGTATCCAAAATAACAATATTAGCTTTTGTCTTTAAATATGTTAAATTCTTAGTTACTCCCGGTTTATTTTCGGTATTTGCTACATTTTTACCTGTAATCCGATTAATTAATGTACTTTTACCTACATTAGGAATCCCAATAACTAAAGCTCTAATTTCTTTTTTATTTAACCCTTTTTCTTTTCTCTTATCTTGTATCCCTTTAGTAAGATCATTAGTTAATTTAATAATTTCCTCATAATCTTTACTATTCTTTAAATCAACTAAAATCACATGATAACCTAAATTTTCATAATAATTAACCCATTTATTAGTCATATCTAAGTTGCATAAATCTTTTTTAGTCATAATTAAAATTTTTATTTTATTTTTAATTATTTCATCAATATTTTTTATTTTACTTGAATAAGGTATTCTAGCATCAATTACTTCATAAACAATATCAATATTTTTTAATTCTTCTTGAATTAACCTTCTTGTTTTTGCCATATGACCTGGATACCAGTTGATTACACTTTTATTAAGAACATTATTTTCATTCATTTTTATCATCACTACTTTTACTTTCCTCTATTAACAAATCAAAATCTGATTTATATAATTTATCTTGTTTAATTCTATATTTTTCA
>CANQZQ010000006.1 GCA_947628375.1 uncultured Bacilli bacterium | reverse complement strand
TAAGCGAGTTTACTCGCTAAATGTACTTTCAGTACCTAAAATAAGCCACGTACTTTCAGTGCGTGGTAGTTGACAAAAACTAAGTTATGATATACAATACTAGGCAATTTGAGGGGTTAAATTTTAACAATTCAAATAATTAAGGGGGAAAATTTAATGTACAATAAGAAGCAAAAAGTGGCTTCAATTATTTTAGCACTTGCATCATTAGCAACTTTAAAAAGCTGTACATCAGCTAAAACTTTTAAAAATTCGGAGGATGAGGAAAATATTATTAGTTCTTCACAACCATCTTTAGAAAAATATTTGACTTTAGATGGTGTTTTACCTTTAAATGGTACCAATATAAAATATGAAAAACTAAGTTTAGATGAATTTAAAAGCTTACCAATATATGAACAACATAACTACATATTAAATTATTATAATTTAAATTATATTGATTTAATTAATGCCGTATCATCAACTATGGAAGGTGCAAGATTGCCATTATCTAAAACTGCAAAAAGCCTTAAAGAAAGAAAAGATTTTGAAGAAATTAAAGAATTTTTTATGGCTTTAAAATCTGCAAAAGAAATATTGGTCAAAAATGAATATTCTCTTACTGATGAACAATTTGATAGTGTTTTCGGCTATGTAGCTGCATATGGAGTTGAAAACTATGATGAAGGCTACATCAATATGAATTTAATTGACAATTGCCGATATTCAAATACATATATGGACCAAGTTCAAGAACATTATGGAGAAGATGCTTGTCGCTCTTGGTATTATTATGTAGAATTGCCTAATGCTTTTGGTGTAAGTCCAGAAAGAGAAGATTTCTATACATATAAGGATTCTTGTCCAGCGTATTATGGAGGATTAGATTATGCTGTTTATAAGAAGAGCTTACATAACTTTGTTAATTTTAGAATTTGGACAAGTAATCCCGTGTATGAATATCATATAAATGCTGGAATTCAACTAGTTAAAAATGGTAACGTCTATTTTAATGAATTAACAGAAGATGAAATTGCTAAAAAAGAAGAATTAGAAAATGGAAAAACTAGAGAGCTAAAAAAATAGCTTTCTTTTTTAATTATAAATTGTTTAATAATTTAGTCTTGATTTTAGCTAGACTTTTTGTTATATTATAAATGAACACGAAAGTGTTTTTTTAAATACAAAAATTTTTAGGAGGTTAAAATGGCAAAAGAAATTAAAAAAGAAAAGAAAGTAAAAAAAGCTAAAAAAGCCAAAAACAATAATAGTTTTTTCAAAAGCTTAAAAAAAGAAATTAGTATGGTTAAATGGCCAGAAGGAAAAGACTTAGTAAAATATACTATAGCTACAATTGTCTTATGTGTTATCTTAGTTTTATTCTTTCAATTCTTAGATGTAATTCTTGCTTATATAAAGGAGTTTTTTAACTAATGGAAAAATTATGGTATGTAGTTAATACTTATTCAGGTCATGAAAGTAAAGTTAAGGAAAAATTAGAAGCTAAAATTGAATCTATGGGAATGCAAGATTATATTTTTAGAATTGTTATTCCTGAAACTACAGAAGTAGAAATTAAAGATGGTGTTAAAAAAGAAAAAGTTAAAAAAATGTTTCCTGGCTATATTTTAGTCGAAATGATTATGTCTGATGAAGCATGGTATATTGTAAGAAATACCCCAGGTGTTACCGGTTTCATTGGTTCAAGTGGTAAAGGAGCTAAACCAACACCATTACTTCCTCAAGAAATCGATCGTATTCTAGTTAATATGGGTATGAGTAGAGTAAATGTTGAAGCTGATTTAAAAGTTGGCGATTCTGTCTCTATTGTGGATGGACCATTTAAGGGTATGATTGGTAAAGTCGATTCCATTGATACAGAAAATAATCGATTAAATATTATTATTGATTTATTTGGTCAAGAAACTTCTGTTGATGTTGAACTATTCCAAGTTAGTAAAAATTAGGACATAAGTCCTTTTTTCATGTTTTGCTTGACAAAATCACTATTATCTTGTAAAATAACAAAATTGTTTGAGGGGGATTTGTGAAAATGGCAAAGAATGATTGGAAAAAAATATCTAAAAAAATAACAAGCTTTGGTTTATCGATTTTTACATTAGCCAATGTTATAGCATGTAATTCTAAGAATAATCAAGAATATGAACCAGAACCAATTAGCTTAGAAGCACCTGAAAGCATTGATAGTTTACAAGAAGCAAAGTTAAGAAGTGAATCTTGGATGACAATTCAAGATAATCTTTTAGAAGATTTACAATATTTTAATAATAATATTAAAAATGTGGCACTTTATGCTTCAACTACTGTTAATGAAGTTGTTAATGCTTTAAAAGAAGCTTCAAGCGAGTTAATTAAACCAAGGGAATTAACATTATTAGAAAAAGAACAAATTGTAAGATATTTGTTTGACTTAGAAGATGAATTTAAATGGAAAGAAGTAGTTAGTATCATCTTCGGTGAAGGGGGTTGTACTAATCCCAAAGAATCATATAATGTTTCATCAACTAATTTAAATAGAATAACTAGTTATGTTTGGGTTAATTGGTATCATACTGATGATTTATATACTCAATTTACTAATGGTCAATTTACTGCATATAATAATCCAAATTGTGGTTATTATGATTATTTAAATATGAGTTTAGATGAATTAAGAAATTTAGCAGCTTATGAAGGAATAATTAATTGTTTATATTCACAAGTTGCAAGTCATAATTATTCTGAATTTAGATCTAAAGGTTCTAAAAGTGGTATTCAACTAGAAAATGGCGGTAATAAATATTCTCATAAATTAAATGCAAGTGATTTTATTCCATTTATAGAAAGACCACAATACCAAAAAATTAAAGAGGCAATAGAAGATCCTAATCACGAATTATTTATTCTCTTTAATATAATTAGAGAAGGCGATATGCCAATACTTGATTATTATAAAGAAGTAAAAAATGAATCTTTAAATAATGAAGAAGTTATAGATGAAAATCTAAGTTTAAAAAGAAGTTAATAATTGAAAGGATGATAAAAATGTTAAAAAATTTATTAGAAAAATTAAAAAAAGTTTTAAATAAACCAATTACTTTAAATGAGACAAATAATCAAAAAAGAGTAGCAGCTCTACTAAGTTTAGTTGCACTTTTATCTGTCTTTCCAAGTGTTAAAAAAAGTAATGATAATAGTAATATTATTGATGATATTACTTTAGAAGAACTAAATGATGATGTTTCTATTGATGAAGTAAATGAAGAAGAATTAAATGATGTTTCTACTAATGAAATAGAGGAAGATGAACTAAATACAAATGAATCTTCAGCTTTAATTGAGGCTTCAAAAGCTATTAAACAATTTAATAGACTTGCTCCTATGCCTAAAATAGAAATTGATTTTACTAATCCAACTGATCCAATAGAGGAAGATACTTTAAATACTGAACCAACTGAAGCAATGGAAGAAACTGCTCCAACTGAAGTAATAGAAGAGCCCACTCCAACTGAAGCAACTATATCAGTGGAAGAACCAATAGAAAATCCAAATCTAGAAATACCTAATATTCCTATTCCTGATACAGGTGATTATTTATCATTAGTAGAAAAAGAAATAGTCGTTAGATATAAATTTGAATTAGCTGATGATACAAGATGGAAAAAAGTTGTCTGTACTTTAATGGGAGAAGAGGGTACTAAATATAATCATATGTATGAAGCAGTAAGTTGCCTTTTAAATAGATATGATTGTTATGAAAAGGGAAGAAAATATAATAATGTTTATGATTTATTAATTACTTCTGGTGAATTTACAGCTTATGGTGGTAAAAATTATCAAGAATATTATGTTTTATCTATGGAAAAGTTAAAAACTTATCCTTCTTATGAAGCCATTATTGATTGTTTATTTTCAGAAACTCCTAACCATAATTTCTTACAATTTAGAGATGGCGGAAGATCTGGTCAAGGTGTAAAATTATCAGAAGGTGGAGATAGATTTTTCTGCCCTGTTTCCGAAGGTGACTATAAACCAATGGAAGAGAGAAGATACTATCAAAAAGTTGTTGAAGTTTTAAGTAATGAAAATCATGAACTTTATGATTTGTTCTTAAGAATTTCGGAAGAAGATATGCCTAGTATAAAATATTATAATGATCAAAAAAAATTAGAAGAAAAAGAAATACCAGAAGAATCAGATCCAATAGTTACAGTTGAAGAAACTACTCCAATGGTAGAAGAAGAAACTAATGATTTAGAAACCGAATCAACAGATACAGAAATAATAGATACAATTAGTGAAACAACCAAAGAAGATGCAGAAATACTTGATGAAGTTAATGAAACAGATCCAACAGCCGAAGTAATCGAGACACAACCAATAGAAAGTAATAATCTAGAATTAGAAAAAGCTTATAGAAGAATACTTGTTAGAAGATAGCAAGTGTTCTTTTTTATTAACCAATATCAAAAAACTATAATATATTATCTATGTAAGGAGTGTTTATGTGAAAAGAAATATTTTATATTCCTTATTAGGAATATTACTTGTTATTTTAGTAGGATCATTAGTAATTTTTTATTTTAGTAAAAATAAAGAGGATAAAGAATTAACAACAATCAAAGTAGCAGAAGTAACACATAGTATTTTTTATACCCCATTCTATGTCGCTATGGAAAAAGGTTATTTTAAAGAAGAAGGAATAGATATTGATTTAATGTTAGTAAGTGGTAGTGATAATGTAGCAGCTTCAGTTTTATCTAATGATACAGAAGTAGGACTAGCAGGTCCTGAATCAGCTGTCTATGTTTATTTAGCCCACGAAAAAGATTATTTACAAGTCTTTGCTGGTGTTACTAAAAGAGATGGTCAATTTATGATTTCCAGAGATGGCAAAAATTTTGATTGGCATGATTTAGTTGGTAAAGAAATTTTAATTGGTCGAAGTACTGGTATGCCTGGTTTAAGTTTTTTAAGGGCTTTAGATAATGAAGGTATTAAAAGAAGCGATGTAAATATTAATACTTCAATTGAATTTGCTGAATTATCAGGAGCATATCTTGCTGGTGAAGGCGATTATGTCAATTTATTTGAACCACTTGCTTCAAAGCTTGAAAAAAATGGTAGTGGTTATGTAGTTACAAGTGTGGGAGCATCATCAGATCCATTTCCATATACTGCTTTCTATGCTCGCAAAAGTTATATTCAAAATAATAAAGATTTATTAGTTAAATTTAGTAATGCCCTTAAAAAAGGGATGGACTTTACTTTTAATAATAGTAGTAAAGTAGTTGCAGAAGCTATTAAAGATGAATTTAGTGATATAAGTGTTATAGATTTAGAAACAATGATTGAAAGATATCGTACATCTGATGTTTGGTTAAAAACTCCATTTGTGGAAGAGGAATTCTTTAATACCTTAACTGATTTATTAAAAGAAAATGATTTAATAAAAGAAAAAGTTTACTATAAAGATTTAGTTAATAATATGTATGAATGATTTATTAGAAATTATAGATGTTAACAAAAATTATCATACTAAAAATGGTGAAGTAAAAGCTATAAAAAATATTAATTTTAAAATAAAAAGGGGAGAGATAGTTTCTATTGTTGGTCCAAGTGGCTGTGGTAAATCTACTTTATTATCAATTATTTCTGGTTTAGATAAAGATTATTATGGGGAAATTTTAAAAAACAAAGATTTAAAAATTGCTTACATGCTTCAAAGTGATGCCCTCCTTCCTTGGTTAACTATTTATGAAAATGCTATTTTAGGATTAAAAGTCAAAAAAATAGTTAATGATGAATCTTTAGAATATGTTAATTATTTATTTAACTTTTATAATTTAAATGAATTTAAAAATAGTTATCCTAAAAATTTATCAGGGGGTATGAGACAACGAGTGGCTTTAATTAGAACTCTTGCCTTAAAACCAGATTTGCTTTTATTAGATGAGCCATTTAGTGCCCTAGATCAACAATCAAGACTTCTTATTAGTGATGATGTTTATAAAATAGTTAAAAAAGAAAAGAAAACAGTCATATTAGTAACTCATAATATTGAAGAAGCTGTTTCTTTTTCTGATAGAGTAATTGTTTTATCAAAAAGGCCATCCCAAATAAAAAATATTATTAATATTGATTTTCTTAATCAAGAGTCAATTTATGAAAGAAGAAAAGAAAAAAAATATCACCAATATTTTGATACAATTTGGAAGGATTTAGATATTAATGAGTCTTGATCAAAAAAGATATCTTCATAAATTGCATTTAGATAAAATCAAAGTTATAATCTGTCAAATACTTCTTATTGTAACTTTTCTTTTTCTTTGGGAATATTTAGTTAATAAAGGAATTATTAGTTCGTTTATATATTCCAGTCCATCAAGAGTAGTAAAAACTATTATTGAACTTATTCAAAATCATAATTTTTTTAATCATATTTATATTACTTTAAAAGAAGTATTTATTTCCTTTACTTTAGGTATATCTCTAGGTTTTTTAATAGCTCTTATTTTATATGAATTTAAATTTTTAGCTAAAGTAATTGATCCTTTTTTAACTATGCTTAATTCTCTTCCTAAAGTAGCATTAGGTCCCCTTATTATAATTGCATGTGGTGCCAATATCAAAAGTATTATATTAATGGCTTTATTAATTAATTTAATTGTTAGTATTATTACTATTTATAATGGTTTTTTAGGTACTGATGAATATATCTTAAAATTATTTAAAACTTTGGGAGCATCTAGATTACAAATATTAACTAAACTCGTTATTCCTAGTAGTTATCAAACTATTATTGCTTCATTTAAATTAGGAATTGCCCAAACTTTAATTGGGGTTATTATGGGTGAATTCTTAGTTAGTAAGGAAGGAATAGGGTACTTAATTGTTTATGGTAAACAAGTATTTAATTTAAATTATGTAATGACAGGTATTATTCTTTTAGGTATAATTTCTTACATTTTATATAAATTAATAATTATTCTGGAGAATAAATTATTAAAACATTTATAGAGTTAATCTCTTTAAAAGCTGTTAAGATATATTTTCTTGACAGTTTTTTCTTTAACGAATTATATATTTGTGATAATATAATTAAAGTGATTTATATGAATTTTCAAGATCTTATTAAAAATATTTGTGAAGAAGAGAATATTGAATATAATTTAATATCTGAGGGTTGGTGTTTTGTTTTAAAGAAAAATAATATTACTAAATATATCCTTGGTTATTCTTTTTCTTTAAATGATCAAGCCCTAGGTAGTATTATTAATGATAAATATGCTTTATATGAAGTTTGTAAATTAAGAAATCTTCCTATCATTGAACATCAAATATTATTTAGACCTAATAGTAATCATGATAATAATGCTTATTATAAAGCTTTAGAATATTTTAATAAAAAAGATCATAATGTTGTTATTAAACCCAATAATGGTTCTTTAGGGGATGAAGTATATCATATTAAAAATAAAGATGATATAAATAATATCTTAGATAATTTATTTACCCATCATTATTCTCTTAGTATTTGTCCCTTTTATCATATTGATAGTGAATATCGTGTTATTGTTTTAGATGGTGTTGTTAAATTAATTTTTGAAAAAATAAGACCAACAGTTATAGGAGATGGAGTAAGTACAATAAAAGAATTATTATTAAAATTAAATCCTTGGTATTTTGAAAATATTGCTTTAGATTCTTATGATTATATTTTAAAAAAAGATGAAGTATTTACTTATGACTGGCGTTTTAATTTAAGTAAAGGAGCTACAGCTAAATTAGTAAGTGATAAAAAGTTATATAAAAAATTAGAAAATTTAGCGTTACAAATTACTAATTCTTTAAATGCTCGTTTTGTTTCCGTAGATATTATTAATTGTCAAAATAATTTATATCTTTTAGAAATTAATAGTCGGGTATGTATTAATAAAGTATGCCACTTTATTAAAGATGATAATTTAGTTAAAAAAATATATAAAGAAGCTATCTTAAAAATGTTTGAAGAGTGATAAAAAATAATTGATTTAATAACTTTCTTATGTTAAACTTATATTTAGTCATTTAGCCCGTTGGTGAAGTGGCTTAACACACTGCGTTCTCAGCGCAGCATTTTCACGGGTTCGAACCCCGTACGGGTTACCAAAAAAATTACCATCATTTTGATGGTTTTTTTAAAATTATCATTTGTCAAAAATTTTTGATAGAAATTATACTATATTTTTTATAAAATGACATTAGGTGAAATTTATGAATGTTGGAAATAAAATAACTAATTTAAGAAAAGAAAATAATTTAACCCAAGAAGACTTAGCTGAAATGTTAAATGTTTCAAGACAAACTATTTCTAATTGGGAAAATGGTAAAAGTTATCCTGATATTGCTACTTTAATTTTAATTAGTGATCAATTTAAAATTTCTTTAGATGATTTATTAAAAGATCAAAAGATGGTTAAAGTAATTGATAAAATGATTAAAAGAAATACTACTTTAAAATTTACTTGTTTTATTATCTTTCTTATAACTATTATTTTTACTCTTGGCGTATATGTTGCTAAAAAAGTTAGTCCTTATTCTAAAAATAATTATGTTTTTTCATCTTCTTTAACTCTTGATAATATAGTTGGTGATGATGGACTTATTATGTCTATTAGAAGCGGTAAATTTAATAAATGTGTAACCCCTTATTTAGAAATTTATAGTGATGGAACTTATAAACTATATGATACTCATATTAAGATTATTGGAGAAGGGCATGCATATGCTAATTTAATTTGGGGTGATCCTAAAATAGGTAAATATAATTATAACATTTTAAAAATTTTAAGAAATATTAAAGAAAGAAGTCGTAGTGAATATGAAATTTCCCTTGGTAATAAAGAAGAAAATTATAACACTGATTCCGATAATCAAGAATTAATGAAGTTTTTAAATAAATATGGTCTTGATTTAAATAATTGTGCTGATTATATAAATATTGAATATCAAAATGATATGTATCATTTAATAGATAATATTTATTCGACTGAACCAAATCCAAAATTTATGCATGAAGGAGAATTGTTATCGATTGTTGATTTTTTAAAAAATTCTAATTGTACTTATAAATGTCTATTTAATTATGAAAAACCAAATGAAGTAAAAGATAATATAAAAATATATAGTTATGATGTCTTAGATGATAAATATTATTTAGTAGAGTGTGGTAATATTTATATAGGCAAAGAAAAAGAAGAATTAATTAAAAAATGTGATATAAATTAAAAAAGCAGTTGCTATTTTTTAGCATCTGCCTTTTTTCTAAGCTCAGTATTTAAAATAACTTTTCTAAGTCTTATAAAGTTTGGTGTAACTTCTACAAGTTCATCTTGGTTAATATAATCAAGAGCATACTCTAAAGTTATTGGTCTTGGCCTTTTTAAGACAACTGTTTTATCTGAGAAAGCCGCTCTCGTATTAGTAAGTTCTTTCCCTTTAACAATATTAATTGCTAAGTCATTATCCCGGTTACATTCCCCAACAATCATTCCTTCATATACATCGGTATTTGGTTCAACAAACATAATACCACGATCTTCAAGTTGCCCAATACCATAAGCCGTTGATTTACCAGTTTCACTTGATACTAAAACTCCTAATTTTCTTTCACCTAAATCAACATTAACTGTTGGCTCATAATCTTTAAAAGTATGGTTCATAATGCCATAACCTTTGGTTAAAGTCATAAAGTTCGTAGCAAAGCCAATTAAACCACGTGAGGGAATAGTATAAGTAATTCTTGTCATACTACCAATATGAGTCATATCACCCATAATTGCTCCTCTTGTAGATAATTCTTCAATAACACCACCCATATATTCATCATCAACTTCAATTTGTAAATCTTCATATGGCTCACATTTAATCCCATTTATTTCTTTAATAATAACTTTAGGTTTAGATACTTGAAGTTCAAAACCTTCTCTTCGCATATTTTCAATTAAGATGGATAAATGTAATTCCCCACGCCCAGATACTAAGAAGTTTTCAGAATCTATTTGTTCAACTTTTAAACTAACATCTTTTTGGGTTTCTCTAATCAATCTTTCTTCAATTTTTCTTGATGTTAAAAGTTTACCATCTTTACCAGAGAAAGGAGATGTATTAACGCCAAAAGTCATTTGTAAAGTTGGCTCATCTATATGAATAATTGGTAAACGTTCATGATTATCAACATTTGTTATTGTTTCACCAACTGATATATCTTCTAAACCAGCAATAGCACATATATCGCCAGCTTCTACTTCGTTAACTTCTACTTTAGCTAAAGCAGTAAAACCAAATAACTTTTGAATTCTAAATTGTTTTTCACTTCCATCTAATCTTAAGCAGTTGACCATTTGACCAACTTTAATTTTTCCATTAAAGACACGTCCTATAGCAATTCTTCCCACATAATCATTATAATCAAGTAGTGCAGGTTGAAATTGTAAATCTTTATTTACATCACCAGCTGGAGCTTTAATTTCATTAACAATTAAATCAAGAACACATTTAAATGATTTTTCTTGGGTACTTAAATCTGGTGATAAACTAGATGTTCCATTTAAAGCTGAAGTATAGGCAACTTTGAAATCAAGTTGTTCATCAGATGCCCCTAAATCTAAGAATAAACCTAAAACTTCATCGACAACATCTTTAATTCTAGCCGTTGGTTTATCAACTTTATTAATAACAACGATTGGTTTAACTCCCGCATCAATAGCTTTCTTTAAAACAAATCTTGTTTGTGGCATTGGCCCTTCATAAGCATCAACTACTAAAATAACCCCATCAACCATTTTCATAATTCTTTCAACTTCGCCACCAAAGTCAGCATGTCCTGGTGTATCTAGAATATTGATTTTAATATTATTATAAATAATTGATGTCGTTTTGGCTAAAATAGTAATACCACGTTCTTTTTCAATTTGATTAGAATCCATTGAAAAATTTGACACATCTTGATTTTCTCTAAATGTACCAACATATTTTAATATTTCGTCAACCAAAGCAGTCTTACCATGGTCAACGTGTGCAATAATTGCGACATTTCTTATTTCCATAAAAATCACCCACAACCACTGTATTATAGCATTAATTATTAATAAAAGTAAATAACTATAAAATCAAAAATTTTCAATTTTAATATTGTACAGATAAAAAATATATGATAAACTTAGAATAAGGTGACATAGATGATATCAAATGATAACCCAAAAATGAATAAAAAGCTAATTATTATTTCTGTAATCGTATTAACAATACTAACTCTGAATGTTTCATATTCAGCATTTTTTGATGTTCAAACTCAGACTGGAATTAATACTTTTACAGCAGGAACTTTAAGTGTGACTGTTAATCAAAAAACACAAATGCAAGAAGTATCTATACTTCCTACTGCGACAAATTCTTTGCCTAGTGCTGAAAACACTCAAATTGATCCAAATTGGAAATATTCTGAAATAACTTTGACAAACGATGGAGATTTAGATGCCGATTTTATGGTAACAATTGGCTATGGTAGTGATGGTATTGCTTCTGAAAGACTACCAATGCAATATTTAAAAATTGGTGTTCATGATGAAGAAAGTAATAAATGGTTAAAATTTGGCGATTCTTCATACTATGTAACATTGTCAAGTTTAACTCCTTTAAGTGGCCAAGGAGACGTTTATCCAATTATTAGAGATACTCTTTCTTCTAGTAATTTATCAAAACAAAAGAATTACAAAATATTTATTTGGCTTTCTGAAGATACACCTATTACTGAGATAAATAAAAAAGTTAATTTAAAAATAAATGTAAGAAGTACAACGACTCAAGGACAAAATGGCGAGAATGGTCAACAAAATGTCACAGTCAGTCAAAGTTAGTAAGGCGGGGATTTTAAAATGGAAATGCAAGAAGAGAATTTAGAATTAAAAAAGAAAAAATTGATGGCAATTGTTATACTTATAATAATAATGTTATTAACGTTATTATTAATGGTATCAACATTTACATTTGATCTTTTTGGAACTGGTTCAGGCTTTAATAGTGGTAAGCCAATTAACATACCATATGGAAATGATAAATATACACCAAGATTTAATTTAGATTTAGATAGTGATGGCAATCCAGATTTTAACTTTATAAATTTTGATGTTGATCGTGATGGTAAATGCGATTTAAATTGTGATGTTAATGGTGATAATTATCCAGACTATAACATTGATTTAGATGGTGATGGAATAGCAGATTTAAATATATTAGATAGATCTGATGATAATGAAAGGCCAGATATAAATATTGATATTAATGGTGATGGCTATCCAGATATAAATATTGATATTAATGGCGATGGTAAACCAGATATTAATGTTGATACTAGTGTTGGTGAAACTTTGGGCTTGCATACTGATGGTAACTATGATGAAGAACCAGATATTTATGCTGATACAGATGGAACTGCTGATAAGAATTTATTAAATCAAGATAAAAATAATGATGGTAAATGTGATCTAAACTGTGATGTTAATGGTGATAATTATCCAGATTATAATATCGATATTGATGGTGATGGTATACCAGATTTAAACGTCGATGGTAATACTAAATATCCAGTAGATTTAGATATTGATAAAGATGGTAAACCAGATGTTAATGTGGATACAGATGGTGATGGAATAGCGGATAAAAACTTAACTAACCAAGATGTAGATGGCGACGAGAAATGTGATTTAAACTGTGATTATAATGGTGATGGCTATCCAGATTATAATATCGATATTGATGGTGATGGCAAACCAGATTTAAATATTGATACTAATGATAATCAAAAACCAGATGTTAACATTGATACAAACCATGATGGTAAACCAGATATTAATGTTGATGTTAATGGTGATAATGTTCCAGATTTTAATATTGATAATAATGTAGACCCTGATAATGAAATTGAAATTGATACTAATGGTGATGGTAAAAATGATATTGAGGCTGAAACAGATGGTATACCAGATCGAAATGTTTTAAATTATGATACAGATGGTGATGGTAAATGTGATGTTAACTGTGATATAAATGGAGATCATAAGCCAGATATTAATATTGATGTTAATAATGATAAAAAATGCGATGTTAACTGTGATGTCAATGGTGATAATCATCCAGATTATAATATCGATACTAATGGTGATAAAGTCCCAGATATTAACATTGATACTAATAATAATAAAAAGCCAGATTTAAACGTCGATACTAATGGTGATAAAATACCAGATATTAATATTGATGTTAATGGTGATGGTAAGCCAGATGTAAATATTGATGATCCAAACACAGGTAATATTGAAATTGATACCGATGGTGATGGCGATAAAGATATCGAAGCTGAAACTGATGGTAAACCAGATAAAAATGTTGTTAATCCAGTAAAACCTGGCGAAAATTGTGACTTAAACTGTGATGTCAATGGTGATCATTTCCCTGATTACAATATTGATACCGATGGTGATAAAAAATGTGATTTAAACTGTGATACCAATAATAATCAATTACCTGATACTAATATTGATACTAATGGTGATGGTAAATGTGATTTAAACTGTGATACAGATGATGATGGCGATTGTGATTTAAATTGCGATACTAATGGTAAAGGTGATAAAACACCTGTTGATACAAATGGTGATGGCAAAGGTGATATCGATGCTGAAACTGATGGTAAACCAGATAAAAATGTTGATACTGATGGTGATGGCCGTTGTGATTTAAATTGTGATACCGATGGCAATGGTGAATGTGACTTATATTGTGACAACAATGGTGATGGTAAATGTGACTATAATTGTTCACCAAATTGTAAGGAAAATTGTGACACTAATGGCGATGGTAAATGTGATTACAACTGCGATACCAATAATGATAAGAAATGTGATTTAAACTGTGACACCAATAATGATAAAAAATGCGATTATAATTGCGACATCGATGGTGATGACAAACCGGATTTGAATATTGATGTAAATGGTGATGGTAATCCAGATGTTAATATTGATACTGATGATGATAAGAAATGTGATATTAACTGTGATACTAATGGTAATTTAAAACCAGATATTAATATTGATAAAGATGGTGACAAAAAATGTGATATCAACTGTGATACTAATGGTGATGGTAATCCAGATATCAATATTGATACTGATAAAGATAAAGAAACAGGAATCGATACCGATAGAGATGGCAATAATGATGATGTAAAAGCCGAAACTGATGGTGAACCCGATGTAAATATTGATACAGATGGTGACGGCAAGTGCGATAAATATTGTGATAATAATGGCGACGGTAAATGTGATACTCATTGTGGTGCAACACCAAAGCCAGAAATTGATGCTGTTTTAACCTTTAATAATTCTGGTGACTTGAATTTCACTATATCAGCCGCTGATATGGATGTAAATAGAGTTTCTCCTAATGAAAATTATTATGAAATTGAAAGTGAGAAAAAGCAATCAACATTAACATTAAAGTCTAATGGTGGAACAACTAGATGTACATATCAAGTCAAATATAATACATTTGTTAATTCATTTAAAAATGAATATTTAAGTGGACCTAATGAAACAAAGCCATTAAGTAATCAATTATTCCTTAAGTTAAAAGGTTATGACAAAGATGGTAAGGTTAGTGAAACTTATCTAATAGATATAATAAAAGACCAAACTAAAATTATTAGCCCAATAACTATTTCTAATAGTGCAAGTGATGAGGCTACAACTCATACTTGGGAAATATCATTATTATTTAGAAATTATAGAATGTATAATCAAAATAATAATGCTGATAAAAAAGTAAGTGGTGCTGTTAAATTTGAATTAGTTGGTAATTGTGAAAGGCTTTAGAAGATGGTAATTAAAATTACTATCTTTTTTTAGCTAAAAATGATAGAATTATTTTGGTGATTAATTATGCTTATGGGATTAGTTTTATGTCTTTTAACTGGCCTTTTTTTCTTAATAGGTATTTTATTATTAAATAAAACTAAAAATAAAGATAATATTTCTTTATTTACGACCTCTTTAGCCTTTGTAGTTATGCTAGGTTTATTAGTATTTGATTTATTACCAGAAATAATTGAAAGTAAAAATATTTATTTAATAATTCCTTTGTTAATTGGTTTTGGCCTTTTAGTTTTTTTAGATAAATTAATTCCTCATCATAATCATCATCATAAAGAAGTCCATGATGATCAAAAAGATCATATGGAACATTTAAATCATATTGGAACAATTACTATTATTGCTTTAATAATTCATAATTTACTAGAAGGATTAACTTTATATAGTTTAACACTAAATAGTATTACTAGTGGCATTCTTATGATGATAAGTATTTCTTTACATAATATCCCTTTAGGTTTACAAATAGGAAATTCTCTTAAAATTAAAAAAAATAATATTTTACTTCTTATTTTATTAGTTTTAAGTTCTTTAATTGGGGCTTTAATTGTAATAATTTATGGTAATTTAAGTAATAACATTGCAAGTATACTATTATCATTAACTTTTGGAATGCTTTTATATATATTAATTTTTGAATTATTTAGAGAAATTAAAACATCTTTTAAGAAAAAAAGTTGTATCTATGGTATAATTGTAGGTGTAGTAGTTTTAATTATTACATTATTAATAAAGTAGTAGGGTGAAAAGATATGAAAAAGGTTTTAGTAACTGGAGCCTCCGGTTCGATAGGAATAAATGTTATTAAGTATCTTCTTAGCGAAGGAAAATATGAAATAACTGCTTTAGATTTAAAAAATAATAAAACTATTAAAAGATTAAAAAAGTATTGTAACCGAATAAATATTATTTATGGTGATATTACTGATGAACTTTTAATATCTTCTTTAGTTAAAACTCATGATTATATTATTCATTTAGCTAGTGTTATTCCTCCTTTTAGTGAATTATCTAATAATATCGGTAAATTTATTGATTATGAAGGAACGGAAAATATTATTAACTCTATTAATAATTATAATAAAAATTGTCATTTAGTTTATGCTTCAACAACTTCACTATATGATGAGTCTTTAAACGCTAATACTAAAGAGGTAATTAAAGAAGATAATCTTAATAATTTTGGTTATTATAAATATTTAACTGAAAATTTAATTAAAGAAAAATTAAAAAATTATACGATATTAAGAGTACCTCTTGTATTAAGTAATTTAAAAGATGAAGTTTTTATATATAGTGTTAAAAGCAATTTATATGTTGAAGTTACAACATCTTTTGATGCTGCTTATGCTTTTGTTAAATCATTAAATTATTTAGATGTTCTTAATAAAAAAACTTTTAATATTGGTATGGGTCAAAAAGGTGTTTGTCTTTATAATGACATATTAAATAATATTTTAAAAAATTATGGCTTTAATTATAAATATTTTTTATCAAGATTATTATTAGAAAAAAATTATGTAAGTCCTATCCTTACTGATAGTGATGAACTTGAAGAAATTATTCATTATCGGACTGATTCATTAATAAAGTATTATAAGAGATTAAAAAATAAAAGTAAAAAGAGAATAATTCAAAAAACTTTAGGACGAATAATTGTATTTTTAAAAAGAGGGTAATTTATGAATGGACTAGTACTTGCTGGTGGAGGAGTTAAAGGCTCATACCAAGTTGGAGCATATTTAGCTTTTAAAACTTGTGGAATTAAAATTGATGGAGTTGTTGGCACTTCCATTGGCTCTTTTAATGCCGCTTTAATTGTCTGTGGCATGGAAAAAGAATTATATGAATTTTGGAAAAATGTTGATGTTGGTGAACTTTTGCATTTTAATTCCAAATACATTAAAAGCGTTAATGATAAAGATAAATTTAAAGAACTTATTTATGGAATTGAAGAACTTACTATTATTGTTAAGAATAAAGGAATAGATAATAGTAACTTAAAAGAAATTTTAAGTGAAATGATTGATGAAGAAAAAATTAGAAATAGTAAAATGGATTATGGTTTAGTTACCGTTAAAGTAAATGATTTAAAACCATTATATATTTTTAAAGAAGATATGAAAAAAGGTAAAATACCGGAATATATCTTAGCTAGTTGTAATTTACCTGTCTTTAAAGTTCAAAAATTAATTGATGATAAATATTATATAGATGGTGGTTTTTATGATAATAACCCTATTAATATGTTAATTGATAGGGGATATAAAAAAATCTATTCTATAGAGGTTCAAGGGATTGGTTTTGCTAAAAAAATTAAAGATAAAAGCAAAGTTACCAGAATTACCCCTTCTAGATTTTTAGGAAGTACTTTAAATGTTAATAAAAGTAAGATTAATGAAAATATTAAATTAGGTTACTATGATACATTAAAAGTCTTAAAAAATTATGATGGTTATAATTTTATCTTTAAAAATAGTAGGATGTTGTTGTATAATACTCTCATACGGCATGAAGATAAAGAATTACTTAATAAAGTAAAAAAATATTTTAATGCTAAGGATAATAAAGAAATTATTCTCAAAAGTTTAGAATATGTTATGGTTAAAGAAGATATGACATATTTTAAAGTTTATAATGTTTTAAGTCTTATTAAAGAGATTAAAAAGATTAATAAGAAACATTTTGTTTATGAATTTATTAAAAATTTAAAAATTTTATAGGAGGTTTAATTATGGGAAGAGCATATGAAGTAAGAAAATATAGCATTCAAAAAACAGGAGCTGCCAGAGGTAAAATATATACCACTTATGCTAAAGAAATTTATTTAGCTGCTAAAAAAGGTATTCCTGATCCCGATGCTAATATTTCTTTAAAAAGAATTATTGAAAAAGCAAGAAAGGAACAAGTACCAACAGATATTATTAATAGAGCTATTGAAAAAGCTAAAGGTGTTGGGGGAGAAGACTATGAAGAAGTAACATATGAAGGTTTTGGCCCTGGAGCTTCAACATTAATTATTAAGACTTTAACTGATAATGTTAATAGAACAGTTGGGGAAGTAAGGGCAGCTTTTAATAAAGTTAATAAAAGTTTAGGAGTTACTAATTCTGTTTCTTATAATTATGATTATATTGGCATCTTGGCATTTAATTGCGATAATAGTGAAGAATTATTTGAAGAGTTATTAAATGAAGGTATTGAAATAATCGATTTTGAAGAAGAAAATGGTGAAGTAACAATTACCATGAAACCAAATGATCATGATAAAGTAAAAGATGTTATTGAAAAAATAATATCAAATCCTGATTATATTGTTGATCAAGTTGGTATGTTCCCTAAAGAAAAAATTACTTTAGAAGGTGAAGATTTAGAGACATTTAAAAAACTTTATAATATGTTAGAGGCAATTGATGATGTAACGGAAATCTATCATAATGTTAATATGGAATAAATATGCTAGAAATAAAAGATTTAGATAAATATGAGATTACACTTAAGATTATTTTTATCTGTTCCTTTAGAGTATCAAGGAGAAGTTGTCTTTAGTAAATTACAAAAAGAAATATATTATAAAATGTTATTATATAAATATGAAAATGTTTTTAAAAAAGTTTATGAAAAATTAGTAGTTGCTTAATATTAAAAAAGTTTGTATAATTTAATTGTTAATGTTGATGGAATTTACAACTCCGGAATTAAAACGTATATCTTACGTTACAAGATTAAAGAGTATGATTAATTCATAAATTAAGGTGGTACCGCGGGAATTCTCGTCCTTAAAATCTTAATTTATGAATTTTTTTAAAAAGAAAGAAGGAAAATTATGAATTGTTTTGAAGATTTAAAATGGCGGGGGCTTATTAAAGACATAAGTAGTCCGG
Source organism: uncultured Bacilli bacterium (assembly GCA_947628375.1). Taxonomy (GTDB): domain Bacteria; phylum Bacillota_I; class Bacilli_A; order RF39; family UBA660; genus SIG200. The sequence goes on along the minus strand of CANQZQ010000006.1, from coordinate 11,449 downwards.
AATTAGAAAAGAAATTAAATGAAGAGAAATTAACATTTTATATTGGTACTGATCCTACTGCTGATTCTATGCATATCGGTCATTTTTCATCATTTTTAATTGCTTCAAGACTAGCTAGATATGGTCATAAACCTATTTTGCTTGTTGGGGGTGCCACAGGTTTAATTGGAGATCCTAAGCCATCTGTTGAAAGACAAATGATTAGTAAAGAAGAAGTTTTAAAAAATGTTGAAGGCTTAAAAAAACAAGCCGAAGAGATATTTGGTTTTGAAGTTGTTAATAATTATGATTGGATTAAAGAAATTAATGTTATTGATTTCTTAAGAGATTATGGTAAATATATTAATGTCAATTATATGTTAGATAAAGATATTATTCAAAGAAGATTAGAATCAGGTATTACATTTTGTGAATTTGCCTATACAATTTTACAAGGTCTAGATTTTGTCCATCTATATAAAGAAAAAGGTGTAACCCTACAAGTTGCGGGTTCTGATCAATGGGGTAATATTACAACTGGTATTGAACTTGCTCGTAAAATGATGGATACCGAGTTATATGGTATGACAATGCCATTAGTTTTAGATGCCAATGGTGTTAAATTTGGTAAAACCGAAGGTAATGCTTTATGGCTTGATAAAAACAAAACATCTAGTTATGAATTATATCAATATTTAATTAATTCATCAGATGAATGTGTTATTGATTATTTAAAAAAATTAACATTTTTAACTAAAGAAGAAATTGAAAATATTGAAAAAGAACATTTTAAAAGTCCAGAACTTAGAATTGCTCAAAAAGCTTTAGCTAAAGAAGTAATAACATTTTTACATGGCGAAGAAGAGTTTAATAAAGCTTTAATGATGAGTGAAGCTCTATTTACTGAAAAAATTAATGAATTATCTAGTGAAGATATTTTAACTAATTTTAAAGATATGGAAAAAATTATTTTAAATGAAGAAGTTAAATTAGAAGATTTATTAGTAAATGGTCATATCTGTACTAGTAAAAGAGAAGCAAGAGAACTTATTAATGGTAATGCGATTAGTTTAAATAATATTAAAATTAATGATTGTAACTATATAGTTACTAAAGATAACGCCATTGATAAAAAAGTTTATTTAATTAAAAAAGGTAAAAAGAAATATTACCTAGGTATTTATGAATAAGAAGAGTAATCTTCTTATTTATTTTTTATAATTAAATCATAATTAAAAGTATTAGCAATTTTTATTAAAATAATAAAAGGATAATCTTGTCTTCCACTTTCATATTTTTCTAAAGAACTTAAACTAATACAAATTTTTTTAGAAAATTCTACTTGGGTTAAATTTAATTCTGTTCTTAAAAATCTAATTAGTTCATTACTTTTATAGTTATTAACATTTTCATTCATAATAATATCTAAATTAAATATATTAATTATTTTTAAAAGAGTTTTATAAGTATAATTTTGTCTATTAGTTTCATACTTTTCAATTGAACTAATATTGATATTAGTTTTTTTAGCTAATTCTTTTTGAGTAAGATTAAGGCCCTCTCTTAAAAATTTAAACACATCATTTGATGGATATTTTTTTGCATCTATTTTCATCTATTTCACCATTGACATATTATCATCGTACGGGTATAATTATTTTATAAACATCATTATCGTACGGGTTATGATTTTAGGAGAGTAATCTATGAAGAATAAAAAGAATACAATAATGTTAATAATGATAATAACAATATCTATGGTATTGTTAACATGGAATAAGAGTTATTCATATAAAATGGATAATAATGAAATAGAAGAAAAAGAAGTAGAAAGAAAAGAATTTGGAATATATTTACAAGAAAGTGGAGAAAATTATACAGAAACAGATAAGTTTCCAGATACAGGATATTTATTAAATGAAGATAAAACTAAATGTTATGAATATGGAAATGATAATGTAATACAAAACGCAGTAGAACAAAGTTTAACAAATGGAGTAATAGATGGAAGTATCATAGTAACAAGTCAAAAGAGTATGTATTGTAAAATATATTTTGATAAAGATGAAAAACCAATAGTAAGTTCATTTAATATAAAAGGTAAAACATCCAATAATGAAGACTTAAATAATGGATTTACATATAATACAGGAATATATACAATAAATTGGCAAGATATTGATGTAGTACAATATTGTTTAAGTAATAATAACTCGTGTACAGATTGGCATGTATTGGAGGAAAGTCCAAAAGCAAGTAAAACAATAACAATAGAAAATAATACATTTACAAGTACAGAAGGTTCAAAAACAATATATGCATATATAAAAGATAAAGCGAATAATATATCAGAAGTAAAAACAGGAAATATAACCGTAGATCAAACATCACCACAGGTAGCATTAGGATTAACTGGTACTAGTGTAAATCCATTTACTGCAACAAGTGGATATACTCATACACAACAAGTAACATATTATGCAACTATAACAGAAATAAATTTGGATAGTTATTGTGTAGGAGAAAATTCATGTAGTAGTAATAGTCCATTATCCACAACATTAATAAGTGGTCAAGTAACAATAGGGAGTCAAGAAACAAGTCATACAGTAGTAATAAATATAAAAGATAAAGCAGGGAATGTAGGAAGTAAAACTCAATCGATAACATTAGACACAGAAAACCCAACAATAACATTAAGTAATGGAACAGCAACAGAGACAAGTATAACAGTAAATGTAAATGCAAGTGATGTTCATGGAATAAGTAATGTAATATGTACAGCAGTAGGAAATAATGAAACAAAAACTGGAACATATACAAATAATGCATGTACATTTAATGACTTAAATGATGATACATTATATTCAATAACTGTAGAAGCAACCGATGGATCAGGAAGAAGAAGAACTAATACAATAAATGTTAGTACATTTAAATCATTGCCTGCAGGTCGAAAAAGAGCAAAAGAAGTGTTAGGTGTGGTACCAAAAGGGATAAGTGACAACCTACTTGGGGACATGTATCGATTTGTAGGTACAAAAGATACTGTAGATAATTGGATATGCTTTGGATATAGTAATGTAACTACTGATTGTAAAAGTGAAACTAGTGATTATATGTACAGAATAATAGGAATAACAGAAGATGGCAAAATGAAACTAATTAAAAATACAGCCATAAAGGAAAGCTCGTTTAGTTCATATGTATGGAATAAAGCTTTTGTACAAAATAAATGGCCAAATTCGGACATATTTAAAAGATTAAATGGTCAGATGAAAGGAACTACAGAAGGATATAATGGAAATACCAACATATTCATAGATAGCAAAACAAGTAATGTGAAATATATAAAAACTAATGATGGATGGTATGATAAAATAGAAGAACATTTTTGGACTTATGGAAATATCATTTATGGAGATATGGCAAATGTTAATTTAAACGCCGATGCCATATATAAAATAGAAAATAAATTCAGTGAGAATATTCAAGCCAGAATAGGTTTAATGTACATAAGTGATTATTATTATTCATATAGTACTTCTGGAAAAGATTCGTCAACCACAGTTTGTTCCGATGGTAAATGTAAAAATAGTTGGATATATATAAGTAATAATGGAAACAGTGGTGATTCGCAAAGTGAGTGGACAATGGTTCAAGAGGGACTCAATGGATACGATGGTTACTCAATATGGCGCTTTAACGCTGATGGACAATTTTCCCAAGCGGGGCAATCTCAAGTTGGTTCGGTACGTCCTGTCTTCTATCTTAATTCTGATGTGAAAATAGATGGTGGTACTGGTGCATCGGTAGACCCTTTTATAATCACAGCATAAATAAACGAGAAGGAAAACTCGTTAAAACCTTCATAGACTTAATCCTTGGGAAGAGAGCAATCTCTTTCTTTTTATGTTTATTTCCACAATAAAAAGCTAGCCGAAGCTAGCAAGAAACTTTAGGTAAGTATAACGTTCTCTTATGAATATTGCATCATATAAATAAATTAATATAAAACTATCTAAAATAAATAAATATAAATAAGGCAAGTATTAAACAGTAAATTGAAAAATGCCATAATTTACCTTTTTTAACAATATTACTTAACCATTGATAAGAAAAATAAGTTACCATTAAAGCTGCTAACATACCTACTAAATAAGGAAGTAATAAAGAAGTTTGGGTATTAACTAAATCTGGAGCTTTTAAAATCATTGTTCCAAAACTTACGGGAAAATATAACATAAATGTATATTTTAAAGCATCATCTCTTTTTAAATGGCATAAAAGACAAGCTACTAAAACAGTCCCGCTTCTAGAAATTCCTGGAATAATTGTAACTGCTTCGAATAAACCAATAATAATGGCATCTATAAAAGTAATATCTTTACTAGTTTTTTCTCCTTTAATATTTCGAACAATAAATAACATTAATGAGGTAAATAAAAAAGTAAAAGCAAGTATTTTTAATGAATTAAAATGGGTTTCTAAATAATCATTAAAAAGCATACCTGTAATTCCCACTGGAATAGTACTAATAATCATTTTAATAACATACATAAAACCATCTTTAAATTTTTCTTTTTCTTTGCCAAATATAAAACCAAAAAAGTCTTTAATTAATTTAATAATATCTTTTCTAAAAATAAAAAGAATTGCTAAAAATGAACCAAAATTAGATATTATTTCAAAATTAAAAGTATTAAACATTTCCGTATTAAATAAGTTTTTAAACAAAAATATATGGCCACTTGAAGATATTGGTAAAGGTTCAGTTATACCTTGAATAATTCCCAATATTAAATATTTTAAATAATCCATTTTATCATCTACTTTCTCTATAATTATATAATAATTTTTAAAAATTATAAATAAAATATAGTAGATAATTATGTTAAGAATAATTTTATTTATAATTGGTTATATTTTTAGTGTTATTGGTTTATTTTTTATATTTTTATATTTAAATTTATTTAGTATAGGGTATAGTTTTTTAGAATTTGTTTATTTTATTATTAGAAGTATATATTGTGACTTGTTTTTTATTGGTATTATTTTAATTATTCTTGCATTAAGGAGGAAACATAATGGATTATTATTATGATGTCTTATTAAATTTTCAAGAAAGTTATTCAATGTTTTATGAATGGGATAGTGAAGATGTAATCGAGTATGTTAAAAAGATTCCTCTTTTTCATGTTGATGCTAAAGTAATTATTGATTTAATATGCAAAAAAATAAAAATAGAAAAAGAATTTTTAAATAATATTGAAAATAAAACTAAATTAAAAGGAAATAATATTTTAAAATATGCTTGTATTTTTAGTGATGGTAAAAATAGTATTGCTTTAGAATTTAATGAAGAAGGAATAACTTTAAATAAAAGTAGTTTAATATTAGAAGATGAGTTAAATATTAATGAATTTATGTACAATATACCTCTTCAAAAAATAGAATATCAAATAATTAGTGATGATCAAATTAGTAATGAAACAAGACAAGAATTAAAAATAAAAAAAATATTAAAATTAGAAATAAATTCTATATATAATAAAAAAGAATATAGTAAACTAAAATATATTTATTTAGAATGGTTTTCTAATATTTTACCAAACATTGATGAAATGTATCAAAATATGTTATTAAAATTAGAAAGTAAATTAACAGAAAAAGAATATCATATCTATGAATTAATTAAATTATCTTATAATAATGTATAAAATAAATAAAAAGAAAAATACTAATAATAAAGGACGTGGATAATGAAAAAAATAATTATTTTAGTACTTAGCTTATTATTAGTTAGTGCTTGTGGGATGAATACTGCTAAAAATGCCGTGGAAAGTTATTTAAAAAAATATAAAACTCTTGATAGTGAAGTTTTAGTTGATTTAGAAAATGTTATTGATAGAGAAAATTTAAGTGAAATTGATGAAGATAAATATCGTGAAGTTTTAAAAAAGCAATACAAAGATTTAAGTTATGAAATCTTGGAAGAAGAGTATGATGGTGATACTGCTTATGTTACTGTTAAAATAAGTGTTTATGATTTGTATAAAGCTGAAGAAGATGCAAGAGAATACTTATCGACTAATAAAGATGCCTTTAATGATGAAGAAGGTAATTATAGTGAAGAATTATTTACTTCTTATAGACTTGATAAAATGAAAGATACAACAGAAAAAGTTGACTATACTATTACTTTTACTGTTCGAAAAGAAAATGATAAATATGTAGTAAGTCAACCAACTGAAAATGATTTATTAAAAATCCATGGTATTTATAATTATGATTTAGATTAATTATTCTTTACATATGATAAATTATGTTTATAATGTTTGTTAATAATAAGGTTATTCTTTTTGGTAACCTTTTTTATTTTGATGCTTTTATTTATTTCTTTAGATATAAGAAATATTAAAAATAAAAATAATGTTACAAAGTAGATGGAAATAAAAATAATAAAAAACATATCAACTGTATCAAAATTTTTATTCATGAAAACTTCCTTTCTTAATTAATTTGTTATTATAATATAAACTATTAAAAATGTAAATGAAATGGTAATAATTGTAAAATAATAAGTAAATAAAGAAATTATTCTTTAATTTATGATAAAATGGTAATGAAGGTAGGCATAATATGAAAAATAGACATTTAATATTTATGTTATTTTTTATTTTTCTATTCATTTTTAAAATGAATATTTATTATGCTGATATTTATAAAGGTAAAATAAATGATTCTGGTGTTAATTTAAGAAAAGGGCCAGGTACTAATTATGAAAGAATAAAAACTTTAGCTGAAGATTCTGAGTATACTTTAGTTAATAATGAATTAGTTAAAGATGAAGGTGGTTGTGAAGAGGGTTGGTATCAAATAAATTATGAAGGTAATTCTTCTGGTTATGTTTGTAGTAAATATGTTGATGTTACCCATGTAGTAGTTAATGAAGAAGCTACTTCTTCTTGTGAAAAAGAATTAGAGAGTTTAGGTTTTCCTTCTAGTTATTGGTCTGGCTTATGTAGTTTAAAAATAAATCATCCTAATTGGAATTTTGCTCCCACATTCACTGGTCTGGATTGGAGTAGTGCTGTTATAAGTGAAAGTGCTTGTGGTAAAAGTTATATTGCTTCCTCTGATAAAAGTAACATTGATACTACTTGTAAAAATGCTTATACTAGCGTTTGGTATCCGGCATCATCTAAAGCTGTAGCTTATTATATGGATCCTCGAAATTGGTTTTCCGAAAACACTATTTTTCAATTTGAATATTTAAGATATAGTGATTCTTTACAAGATAAATATGTTACCGCTATTAACGAAGTTATTAAAAATGCTAATTTTTATACATATCATCAAAGTATTGGTAATGATTTAGGCTCTTTAATTAATACAGCATCTAAAGATGCTAATATTAGTCCAATATTTATTTCCGGAAGAATATTACAAGAACTTGGTAATAGTAATTCTTTATATAATCTTTATAGTGGTGTATATGATGGTGATGATGGTAAATATTTAGGTTATTATAATTTTTATAATTTTGGTGTAACTGATAGTTGTGCAACATCCAAAGGGACAACCGTTTGTGGCTTAGAGTATGCTTATAATAAAAAATGGAATAGTGTTTATAATGCATTATATGGTGGTGCCAGTGGTATTGCCTCATCTTATATAGCCGTTGGTCAATATAGTGGCTATTTGCAAAAGTTTAATGTTGCACCATCTGAAAGTAGTAGGTTATATGGACATCAATACATGACTAATATAGCAGCCCCTTCTAGTGAATCTAAAACAACTTATAAATCTTATAAAAATATGAATATTTTAGATAGTAATTTTATTTTTTACATTCCAGTCTATAATAATATGGATAAAAATGAATATGAACAAAATAATGGAGCAGTAGAAGCCCCAGATGAAAATATTGAAACTACTATTGATATTAGTACCATCATTGTTAGTAGTGGCTATAAATATGCCACAAATGAAATTTCAGGTATTGAACCAAATACTGATGTAGCTACTGTTAAAAGTACTATTGCAAGTATTGCGGGAGCTAATAATGTGACTATTAAAGATAGTAAAGATAACATTGTTAATGATGGTTTAATTGGTACTGGTTTTAAAGTAATTGTTAGTAATAGTACTAAAAGTGAAACATTAACTGTTGTTATTAATGGCGATACATCAGGTGATGGCAAAATAAATGCTTTAGATTTATTACAAATTCAAAAAAGTATTTTAGGAACTTATAGCTTAAATAATGTTTATTATCTTGCTGGTGATACCTCAAATGATGGCAAAATTAATGCTCTTGATTTATTACAAGTTCAAAAAAATATTTTAGGTACATATAAAATAGAACAATAGAGAGGAAGTATATAATGAAAAAATTAAAATTATGGGGAATGTTATTAATAAGTTTAATTATTTTACCAAGTATAGTTATGGCTAAAAATGCTTCAATAACTATTACTTCATCAAGTCAAATTGTTTTAGGAAATACTGTTACCGTAACTGTTAAACTTTCTAGTAATGATGCAATCGGTAGTTGGGAAATGCAACTTAATTATGATAAAAATTATTTACAATTAACTTCATCTAATGCTGAGGGTGGTGGTAACTATATGGTTGGATATGCCACAGGAGCAAGTGGAGTTAAAAGTAAGAGTTATACTTTTAAATTTAAAACGTTAAAAACCGGTTCAACAAAACTTTCTATAAGTAGTTTATTAGTTTACGATAATGATATGGATGAAATGACTGTTAGTACATCTAATAAAACAGTTAAAATTATTACTCAACAACAACTTGAAGACAGTTATTCTAAAGATAATAATTTAAAAAGCTTAAGTGTTGAAGGTTACCCTTTAAGTCCAGAATTTAATAAAGATACTTTAAATTATTCGATTAATGTTCCTGAAGGAACTACAAGTATTAAAGTTGATGCTAAAGCAAATGATAGTAAGGCTAGTATTTCTGGAGATGGTACTTTAGAAGTAACGGAAGGTATAAATACTATTAATGTTGTAGTAAGGGCGGAGAATGGTAGTGAAAAAACTTATGTTATATTAGTTAATGTTATAGATCAAAATCCAATTAATATTAATATCGGTACTTTAAATTATACAGTTATTAAACTAAGAAATAATTATTCTTGTCCGGATTTATTTATTGAAAAAGATATTAATATTAATGATTTTACTATTCCTGCCTGTTATAATGAAAATTTAAATTATACTTTAGTAGGTTTAAAAAAAGAAGATGGTACAGTTGAAAGTTACATTTATAATAATGGTAAATATTCTAAATATCTAGAAACCATGGGAACAACTTTAAAATTAGTTATTCTTGATTATAATGATTCTTTAGAAGGTTTAAAAAAATATGAAGAAAATATTGATGGCCATAATTATCAAGTTTTTAAAGCTAGTAAGAATTCTAATAATTATGTTGTATATGGGATAAATGTTGCCACTGGAGAAAAAAACTTTTATAATTATGATTCTATTAATAAAACATTTACCTTATATGATAATGAAAGAATAGAAGAAATTAATAATTTAAATAAGACCTATTTATATATTATAATTGCTTTTGGCATAGGATTATGTTTATCTTTAATATGTCTTTTCAAAATGAATAAAAGTAAAAATAATAATAATAATAAAGAAAAAATTGTTAAAGAAGAAGCTAAAGATAATCAAAAAGAAATTAAAGAATCAAAAAAAGATAAGAAGAAAGAAAAAAAGAAAAAAGAAAAGCAAAAGAAAGAAATCGAAGAAAACATTATTAAAGAAGATATTAATGAAATTAAAGAAAAAGTTAATAATGATGAAGAACAAACTAAAGAATTTTATGATATCTTTGAAGATGAAAAAAACAAAAAGAAAAAATAATTGTATAAAAAAAATAAATATGTTAAAATATAAATAGGAAGACGCATAAGCGTTACCTGTTTTTTTTGGATCACTAGCCCATTGGGTTAGTGCTTTTTATTATTAGAATTAGCATCGCTAAACCTAAAATAAAAATAATGAATAATAAAAAATCTTCACGATTTCTTTTAGTCATTAATCCTCAACTCCCCTCTATTCTCAAAACCCCCTTATATCGAAATATAAAAGTATTCGGAAAATTTTAGTTTGTCAGGTAACGGATAGTACATCCTCCTTAATTCCCTATTTAATCAATAAAAATAATTTTTGTAAATAAACATTTTTAATAAATTTTAAAAAAATAACAATTTAGTTGCGAAATCTCTAGAGATTTAGTAATATACTTTTAAATTTTTAATATCTACGTTATAATAAAAGAAGAAAAGATTTTAAGGTGAAAGAAATGAATTTAGTTATCAATGATCATAGTGTCTTAGAAATAATTTTAGTTACTTTTGTTGTCAGTTTATTTTTAATACCCATAGCTAAGAAAGTAGCTAATCATGTCGGAGCAATAGATATTCCTAATGCAAGAAAAATTCATAAAAAACCAATGCCAAGATTAGGTGGTTTAGCTATTTATGGAGCCTTTTTAATTGGTTATATTTTATATGGTTCAATTACTACCCAAATGATATCTATTTTAATTGGTTCTTTTATTATCTTTTTAGTGGGAGTTTTTGATGACATTAAACCTATTAGAGCTCGTTATAAATTTTTAGTTCAAATTATTGCAGCCTTGATTGTAGTTATTTATGGTCAAGTTTATTTTAATGAAATTACTTTTTTAGGTATTAATTTAAAATTTAATTTGTTAATAAGTTATTTTTTATCAACATTTTTTATAGTAGCTATCTCAAATGCGATTAACTTAATTGATGGCTTAGATGGACTAGCTGGTGGAATAAGTTCTATTTATTTTTTAACTATTGCTATTATTGCTTTTGTTTTAAATAAAATGGGGGGTTTAGATGTTATTTTATCTCTTATAATGCTTGGTGGAACTCTAGGTTTCTTAGTAAATAATTTTCCTCCCGCTAAAATATTTATGGGAGACTCCGGTAGTTTATTTTTAGGTTTTATGATTAGTGTAATTGCTCTTTTAGGCTTCAAAGTAGCTACTTTAACATCTTTAGTTATTCCAATTACCATACTTGCTATTCCTATCTTTGATACCATACTAGCTATATTAAGAAGAATTTTAAAGGGTGAAAATATTGGTACCCCAGATAAAGAACATTTTCATCATCAATTATTAAAACTAAAATTTTCTCCTAAAATTAGTATCATTATCATTTATTTAATTAATTTAATCTTCTCAGCTATCTCTATTATTTATGTAATTGGTGATAATAAAGAAGCTATAATTTTATATTTAATAGTATTACTTTTACTATTATTTGTTATCCTAAAAACAGATATATTATATGAACATAAAAAGAAAGAGAAGAATAAAAGATGAAAGTTTTAGTTATAATACCTGCTTATAATGAAAGTGAAAATATTATTAATACTATTAATGATAT
>CANQZQ010000005.1 GCA_947628375.1 uncultured Bacilli bacterium | reverse complement strand
ACGGGTATTTTTTTATTTATTTGTAAAAAAGAAGATGTTAAGAAAATATTTTATTTATTTTCTAACATCCCCTTTTTTCTTCTTCTTTTCTTTCTTTTAGATTTATAATTAAAAACATAAAGAGATAATAAAATAACAATTATAAAGGGTAGTAATAATAAATAATTGGATTTAAAGAATTTAAATAAAGATATATTAATATTTTGATCTAAAAAGACGTTTTGTAAAATTACATCATCTTCATAATAAAACTTAATTGTTCCTATTTTATCTCCTTTTTTATTCCTGAAGCTTAGATTATCTAATCCATCATATTCATAATAATAATCTTCTTTACTTACTTCATCTATTGAGTTTACGATAATATCTCTAGATACTTTTATATCATAATTTTTAATTGTTGATTCATTTACAGGAATGGTTAATAAAATATCTCCTTTTTTATATAAAGTATATGCTTTATAATTATCTTTTAAATAATTAATAACTTTTAAAGTATCTTCTAAATGATAAGTTCTTTCTTTATTTACTTCAGCCCCAAAAGTTAATAATAGTAATTCTTTACCATTAATATCTATTATGGCTGACATACATAAACCAGCATTATCAGTATATCCTGTTTTACTACCAAGAACACTAGATAAATCATAATTCCATTTATCTGCTGCTTTATAAACCGTACTTAATACTAATAAACCATTTGATAAAGTATAACTTTTAGTTCGATATATTTCATTAAATAAACTATTATTTAAAGCATAGGTTAAATATTTTAAAACTTCTTTAGGAGTACTATAATGATTATCAATATCATAACCAGTTACATTAGCAAAATGAGTATGATTAAGTCCTAATTCTTTAGCTTTATTATTCATTAGTTCAATAAATTTAGAAGATGAACCGCATATTCCATAAGCTAAAGCAGTTGTAGCATCAGCCCCACTTGGAAGAAGGGAAGCATATAATAAATCTCTATATGTTACTATATCTCCTTCTTTTAAACCCGCAACTGATGCATCCCAAGGAATTTCATCTAACATTTCTTTAGTAATCGTAATTGTATCATTTAAGTCTTCGATATTTTCAATTGCCACAATCGTTGTCATAACTTTTGTAAGACTTGCAATACTAATTATTTGATTCCCATTTCTTTCATATAATAATTTATCATTTTCTATATCATATAATAAAACATTTTTAGAATATAAATCTGGTAATTCTAAAGCATAAATATTAATAGGAATTATTATTATCAATATAAATAAAAGTATTTTATCTATTATCTTCATATAAGCACCTTTATTATTATATAATAAATAAATTATTTAAGTCTAGTTCTTTTGATTTTTCTCTTATTTAAATTAATTCCTACTAAGTTAAAAATATCTTCGGGATTTATTATTTCACTACTCATTGAATCACTAATAAATAGTTTTAATAAAGACTCATCTGTGGCTATCATTTCAAATGCTTTATAAGAAAGAATTGTTCCAATTATATAAGAATAAACACGGATAAATTCAAGAGGATTATTAAAAAATTTAGAAATATAAAAATCACATTTTCTAAATAATTTTTCTTTTAATAATTTAAAATTTTCGCCTCTAATTAAGACTTCATCTTCTTCCCTTATTTTGCCTTTATCTAAATAGTAATTAAGGTAAATAAAGAAATCAGTATATATATTAAGAAGGTATTTATTTTGTAATAATCTTTCATTTAATAAGTATTCTATTTCTTCATGAGAATAACTTTTATTAGTTAAATAAGCTAAAGCTAAATTTTCATAAAAAATAGAATAAAATTCATTTAAAGTTGGTCCTAATGATTTTTTCTTAAAATAAAAAGTAATAAAATGACCAAATTCATGCATAAAAACAGGAATATCTTTAATAGTGTTTGTTTTCGATAAAATTATTATTGGTCCATCTTGTAAATATATACATCTATTATATTTAGTATCTGAAAGATTATATTTTTTTATTATTTCCTTTTGGCTTTCTTCACTCATTTCATTTAGACTTATAAATTTGTTATTATTTTTAGCCCATTCATATAAATTAAAAAGTTTTAAACTAGGGTCAATTCTTTTTAATAAATTTACTATATATTCATTATATAATTCATTAGATAAAGGACTAAAATTAATATTTTCATTATAATCTAAAGAACCATTTAGTTTTAATTCATTAAGCATCATTTTTAATATTGGTTTAAAATTTTTAATTAAAAAGTTATCTTTTAATTTTATATGTTTTAAATTTAAACTTTTTTTACCCTTTAAATATTTAATAGTATTTTCTAATAAAATATTTAAAAAAGAATAACGACATATATTATTCATCCAATTAATAAGAATTTTTTCACTTTCAGGATTAGCAAGATCTAACTCTGAATTTTTTTCAAAAAAAGCATAATTTTTATTTAATTCTTCCAAAATCTTAAGGGGAATATTTTCTTTATCTTCTAATTTATTTATTAAATAGTAAATTTTAAAAATATTAAAGGCATATTTTACATCTTTTTTCACAAGTCACCTACTTAATTTTAAATTATCTATTCTAAAACCTAAAAGATTAAAAATATCTAAAATATTTTCGTTACCATTTTTAGTAAAATCAATTAATTCTTTTAGAATATTATCATTATTAAGTTTTTCTAAAGATTGATCTGCTAAAACAAATCCCATTAAATAAGAATAAGCTTCTTGAATAATACCTGGTTTACGCATTAATTGTTCAATACATTTATCGCATGACTTATGAGCTAATTCTTTGGCATTAGTAAAATTTTTATAAAAATTAATATCAAGGTTTTCATTTACTTCTTTATTTTGTAAATATAATTTTAAATAATAAAAAGGAATACTACCTTCCAACAAAACATTAACTATATCATTAATTCTTTCTGAATATAAATAAGCAATTTCTTCTTTTGGGTAGTTTTTGTTTAACAAAAATTTCATTGCATAAAGTTCAAAAAAGATAGCATAATATTCACATATACTAGGAGTTAACCTTCTGCCATTAACAAAATGGGCAAATTCATGAGCAAAATTCGCTAAATCTTCTATTTCTTCTGTATTTGCTAAAACAATAAGTGGTCCATCATCTAAAAATAAGCAACAATTAAAATCAATATCATGAAGCCCATATTTTGCTAAAATCTCTTTAGCTTCATCTCTACCATATTCATCTAAATTAATTATTCTTTTATTTTCTTTTGCCCATTTATATTTTTGTACTAATTCTAAAGAAGGATCTAACTCTTTCAATAACTCTATAATATATTCTTCTCTTAAATTTTTATTTAGAAATGTACTATTAGGACACTTTTGCTTTAAAAGTTGGGATTTTTTGATACAATAATCAGAAATAAAATCCAATAAGTAATCTAGGTTATCAATTAAAAAGTTATCTTTAAAACTGGAAAATTTATCAGACTGTAAATGCTCTAATACTTGTTTTAATAAATCATTAATTAATCCATAACGATATTTGTCCTTAACAAAATTAAATAATGCCTCTTGATTATCTTCTATTGTTTTGGTATCAGTTTTATATATTTCTTTAAGTCTTTTAAATAATTCATCTTCACTATAGAGATTAAAATTTTTTAAAGTTTTAAGACATATTAAATAAAAGTATATTTCATCATCATTTAAACTATTTAAATCTTTCTTGTTTGCCATAATCATTTCCCCTTGCTTTAAGTAAAGTTTATTATATCTAAAATTATTAAAAAGTCAAGGTAATTAAATGTTTTAAAAAATTTGCTTTTACTCGTAAAATATTATATGATTTTAAGGAAGAAAAGGGGATTTTTTGTTAAATGCAACTAAAATTTTCTAAAATTCCACCGAAAGTTGGTGGTTGCTAATGACATTTTTATACTAAAATAAGGGCATGAGGTGATAAATATGAGTTTTGGTGAGATTCTCACAAATTTAAGAAAAGGGAAGGGCTTAAGTCAAGAAGAACTAGCAAATGAATTAAATGTTTCTAGACAAGCCGTATCGAAATGGGAAAGTAATAGTGCCTATCCCGAAACAGAAAAAATACTAGCTATTTGCAAACTGTTTGATGTAAGTATGGATGAATTAATGGGTCTAAAAGTAAAAAGTGTTAAAAATGAAAGAAAAATATTTACCATTTTAAATAATTGGTGTGATAATTTTGTAAAATCTATTCACTTGTTTTTTAATTTAAGTTTTATGAATAAAATCTTTTGCTTATTAGAAATGGGTTTATATTTACTTATAATTATTATTATATTAGCTATATTTAACTCAATTTTAAATGCAATTTTAAGTCAAATATTTGTACTTATTCCTTATGAAATAATAGATATATTATCTTCAATTTTTAATGGTGTTTTATTAGCGTTCTACTTTATTATAACTTTAGTAATTTTAATTAAATTATTTAAATTAAGATATTTAAATTATTATGAAATAGATGATAAACCAAAAGTAGAAGATATTAGAAGTGAAGAGCAAATTACTAAAGAAAAACCTAAAAAAATAATTATTCGAGATTCTAAAGGTTTTAATCCTTTAAGCTACTTATACAAATTCTTTGTTTTATTTCTTAAAGGATTAGGCATATTATTCTTATTATTTATGGCTTTCATCTTTGTTTTATTATGTACTTTGTTAATGTTTGACTTATATTTTATAAATTATGGTTTAGTATTAATATTTATAGCTTTTGCTTTAGTATCTCTAATTGTTGCTTGCTATGTTATCTTAGAACTTATCATTAAATTAATTTTTAATTTAAAAATTAATGGTAAAAAATTATATTATATGTTTATATCAACATTAATCGTCTTAGGAATTTCTATTGGTCTTACTGTCTGTGAACTTACAACTTATAAAGTGGAAGAAAAAGTTTATGCTAATAAAACGAGTTCTTTAACTGTTGACATGAAAGATAATTTAGTAATTGAGCAAATTGAATATGATAATGTTGATATAATTTATGAAGATCGTGATGATATTTTAATAGAATATTATACCGATGATTATTTAGATGGTAAAATAAAAGTTAATAATTATGGGGAAAATGGTTATATTTTAGAATATTTTCATTTATTTAATTTAAAACCAGATAATAGTAGTTTAGGTGGTTTAATTGATGACTTTTTAGAACAAATTAAAAATAAAACTATTTTAATTAATATAGATACTTATTATAAAATATATTTACATATTAGTGAAGAAAACTATTTAAAATTAAATGATAATTATATTAAGTATATAACGGAAGAATAAAATCTTCCTTTTTTATTAGTTATTAAAAATGAAATTATTGTGAAATTTAAAAATATTATTGCAATGTTTTAAAATGTTCCATATAATTTAAGGTAGTTTATTTAGGAGGAATTTATGTTAGAAATTAAAAATATTACTAAGATTTATAAATTAGATAATTTTGAGCAAAAAGCATTAGATAATGTTAGTATTAATTTTAGAGAAAATGAATTTGTTTCTATACTAGGTCCATCAGGTTCTGGTAAAACAACCCTTTTAAATATTATTGGGGGTCTTGATAAATATACTAATGGTGATTTAATTATCAATGGCATTAGTACTAAAGATTATACAGATTATGATTGGGATAATTATCGTAATCATAAAATAGGTTTTGTTTTTCAAAGCTATAATTTAATTCCCCATCAATCTATATTAAGTAATGTTGAACTTGCTTTAACTTTAAGTGGGGTTCCTAAAAAAGAACGAAGAGAAAGAGCTAAAAAAGCCCTTATTAGTGTGGGACTAGAAAGTCATATTTATAAAAAGCCTAATCAATTATCTGGTGGCCAAATGCAAAGAGTAGCTATCGCCAGAGCTTTAGTTAATAATCCCGACATTGTGTTAGCCGATGAACCAAGTGGAGCCTTAGATACCAAAACCAGTATTCAAATTATGGATTTACTTAAAGATATTGCTAAAGATCACTTAGTTATTATGGTAACTCATAATCCAGAATTAGCTCAAAAATATTCCACAAGAATTATTGAACTTAGAGATGGCGTAATCCAAAATGATAGTAATCCTTATGATGAAGTAATCATTAAAAAAGCTGAAAATAACAAGAAAAAAAGAAAAAGTAAAAAGAATAGTATGTCATTTAAAACAGCTATATCTTTAAGTTTAAATAATTTAATGACTAAAAAAGGAAGAACTTTTATTACTTCTTTTGCGGGTAGTATTGGTATTATTGGTATTTCATTAATTTTAGCTTTATCTAATGGTATTGAAATATATATAAATAAAGTTCAAGAAGATACAATGACCAGTTATCCTTTAACAATTGAACATCAAACTGTTGATATGGCATCTTTTATGACTAATATGGCAAGTAACAAAAGTACTCCTCATGATGAAGATAAAATATACGCAAATAACATAATGACAGATATGATGAGTATGGTTACTAATGAAGTAACTACTAACAATTTAAAAGATTTTAAAAAATTTATTGAAAATAATGATAAATTAAAAGATTTAATTAATGATATTAAATATGTTTATAATTTTGATTTAAATATTTATAGTAAAGATACAACTACCATTAATAAAATTAATCCATCTAATATTATGAATGAGCTTGGTATGGGTAATATGATGATGAATTATAATGTCTGGACAGAACTTACTAATAATAAAAAACTATTAGAAAGCCAATATGATATTGTGGCTGGAAGACTTCCTAATAATTATAATGAAATAGTATTAATAGTTGATGAGAATAATGCAGTTAATGATTATGCCTTATATAGTTTAGGTTTAAAAGATAAAAAAGAATTATATGAATTATTTCAAAGTACTATGCGTGGGGAAAAATATGAAACATCTAATAGAGATTATACATATGATGAAATACTTAATTTGGAATATAAATTAGTTCTTAATACAGATCTTTATCATAAAGAAAATGGTTTATGGATAAATAAAGAAACTGATGTTAATTATATGAAAGATTTAATTAATAAAAGTGAATCTATTAAAGTTGTAGGAATTATTAAACCTAATGAAGAAGCAGCGATTAATTCTACAACTGGTGGTATCGGTTATACAAGCGAGCTTACTAGTTATATCATGGATAAAAATAATAATTCTAAAATAGCTAAAGAACAACTTAATAATAAAGATTTAAATATTTTTACAGGTAAAAAATTTGCAGGTGTTGAGTCATATGAAAATAATTTAGCTCTTCTTGGTATTGTTAATGAAGAAGAACCATCAGCCATTAATATTTATCCAAAAAGCTTTAATGATAAAGAAGAAGTTGAAAATATTATTAAAGAATATAACGATAAACAAAAAGATGAAAATAAAATCCAATATACTGATTATGTTGGCCTACTTATGAATAGTGTCACAACTATCGTTAATATTATAAGTTATGTTTTAATTGCTTTTGTATCTATTTCTCTAGTAGTTTCATCAATCATGATTGGCATTATCACCTATATTAGTGTTTTAGAAAGAACTAAAGAAATTGGTATATTAAGAAGTATTGGGGCCAGCAAAAAAGATATAGCCAGAGTATTTAATGCTGAAACATTTATTATTGGTCTTTGTTCAGGTCTATTAGGTATTTTAATAACATTCTTACTTACCATCCCAATTAATATTGTTCTAAAAAATTTAGTAGATATTAGTAATTTATCTAAATTACCACTTGGCGGAAGTATCATCTTAGTTATTATAAGTGTCTTACTGACGGTTATTGGTGGTTTAATTCCTGCTAAATTAGCTAGTAAAAAAGACCCAGTTGTGGCTTTAAGAACGGAATAAGATATAATTTTTTATATCTTTTTTCATGGATGTGTTATAATATTAAGTCAAGGAGAGAAAAATGAAAGAAGATATTAATTTATTTGGTAGTGAATTTGAAAAAATCATTTTTGAATGCCAAGAAGAAGAAAACAAAGTAAGAGAGTTACAACAAAAATATGTTGATGCATTAGAAACACTAGATGCCAATAATGATAGAAGAAGAGATATTTTAGATAATATAAGATTAGCTAAGAAAAAAGAAATTGATAGTGAGATTTTAGAAACGAAAAAAAGACTCGAGAAAAATGAAGCTAGACATGCTGAGTTAAGAAGAAGATCTTGTGCAGAAAATGGTCACGACTTTGGGATTGTTACTTCTTATTATAATTACGGAGAAGACCAATCTATAGATAAATATATATATAAAGTGACTTATGAATGTAGTATTTGTGGTGAAAGGAAAATAATTTGTCAAGAAAGTGATAAATCAATTTTCCCTAAAAATCCAAAAGCTCATACTAATTATCTAGGTAATAGATTATGTAAAACCGGTCATACTTTAGAAGATGAGTTATCTAAAGAGCATCAAAAATTAGAATCTTATCTTGAGTATTTGGAAAGTTTAATAATCGAATTATGCCATATCTTTGGACATAGTGTTGATGAAAATGATGAATGTCGCTGTTGTGGAATGCATGTTGGAAAAGGCTACTATGAAGAAAGCCAAAAGGAAGCCGTATATAAAGGTGTAGCTTACCCAGAAGCCATTGTTATTCCGGCAATAGGTATAGGCGAATTTATCATAAATACCCATAAAGATTTAGTGCTAAATTTACCACCATATCAAGAAAAAAATAAAAAAAGAGTTGTTGCTAGAGTAAAATCTAAGTAACAATTGCGATACTTCATATTTTATACTACAATATTTAACTAGTTTATGGAAGGAAAGCTTACAGATGAAAGAAGATATTAATTTATTTGATAGCAAATTTGAAAAAACTATTTTTGAATGTCAAGAAGAAGAAAGTAAAGTAAGAGAGTTACAACAAAAATATATTAAAGCTTTAGAAAGATTGGATGCCAATAATGATAGAAGAAGAGAGCTATTAGATAATATAAGATTAGCTAAGAAAAAAGAAATCGATAATGAGATTTTAGAAACGAAAAAAAGCATCGAGGAAAATGAAGCTAGACATGCTGAGTTAAAAAGAAAATCTTGTGCGGAAAATCGTCACGATTTTGAAATTGTTAAAGTTTGTCTTAAGCCTAATGGAGCTAGAGGCACTCAAAGTAAAACACCATATCAAGTGACTTATGAATGCAGTATTTGTGGTGAAAGAAGAACTGTTTATCAAGAAAATAAAGAATCAATTTTTCCTAAAAATACTAAGGCACATACTAATTATCTTGGTAAAGTATTAGGTAAAAAAGGCTGTTCTTTAGAAGATGAGTTATCTAAAGAGCATCAAAAATTAGAATCTTATCTTGAGTATTTAGAAAGTTTATTAATTGAATTATGCTACATCTTTGGACATAGTATTGATGAAAATTATGTTTGTCGTTGTTGTGGACAACATATTAATAGAGATGATTATCAAGATGAATGTGAGCAAGCTATTTATAAAGGCATTGCTTTCGCTAAAGGGGAATGTGAATTTGATAAAGAATTTATAACTTATGAAAATGGTGAATTAATTTTAAGTTTACCACCATATCAAAAGAAAACTAAAAAAAGAGTTGTTGCTAAAGTTAAACATAAGTAACGAACTCTTTTTTACATTACAAGTCCTCCGTCAATATTAATGATTGTTCCTGTTGTAAATTTGGCATCATCACTTGCTAAGTATAAGTAAATACCTACTAAATCATCTGGCGTTGCTCCTCTTTTTAAAGGTGTCATTAAGTTAAGTCTATTAATGGTTTCTTCATCACAGTCATTTTTAACCATTTCTGTCATTACAACCCCTGGGGCTACCGCATTAACTCTGATATTATATTTACCAAGTTCTTTTGCATTGGATTTAGTTAACCCATTGATGGCAGCTTTACTTGAAGAATAAGCTGCTTGATAAGGCGAACCATAAAGAGAAACAAAAGAACTAGTATTTATGATACTGCCCCCAGTATCTTTCATATATGAAATGGCTTCTCTTGTACACTTAAATGCTCCCATTAAATTAATGTTTAAAACTTTTAAAAATTCTTCATCACTGGTTTCTTCCATACTACTTCTTGGCGCTACCCCTGCATTATTGACTAAAATATCCAAATGTTTAAATTTATTAATAGTTTCCCTAAATAAATTTTTAACATCTTCAGTACTAGTTACATCAGCTTTAATTACTAAAAAGTTATCCAAATTAAATTCTTCTTTTAATTCATTTGTCACATTTATAAGCTTTTTAGGATTTGTTCCACATATAACAACATTAGCTCCGTTTTTTAAATAGCATTTAGCAATATCTAAACCAATTCCTGAAGTTGATCCCGTAATTATGGCTACTTTTCCATCTAATTTCATTTTATCCTACTTTCTATCAAATATTATAACACAATTTATTGAATAAAAAAAAATCTTATGCTATACTTTTATTTAGAATAAGAGTGTGTAATTATGAATAAGAAGGTTGGCAGAAGTAAAAAAACTTATGACGATAAAGAAGACTTAGCTATTAGAGAAGCTGCTTATTATAATAATTCTTCTCAAGTTTTGTTATTGTTTGTTTTAATAGTTCTTTTTGGCTTTACTTTATATAACTCTCTTATGTATATTGGAAAATATTATATTAATAAAAATAAATTAGAAAATGGTATTGAAATAATTGAAATTAAAAATAGTAAAATGTCCGTTTTAATTAATAATGAAGGAAATTTAGAAAAGAAAATTACTCAAGAAGATACTGAAGATGAAACAATTATCGAAAATAAAAGTTCTATTGCCGTAGAAACTCTTAAAGGCGAGAAAAAAGATGGAACGATAAAATTTGATGTTAAATATAATATCTTAGAAAATAGTTTTCATGGTAATGCCACATCCAAAGATGATAGTGATGTAAGAGTTAGATTTGCTTATTCTTTTGATAATGAAAATTGGACTTATATTAATAATGCTATTTCGACTTATGAAGGAGTTTTAAGCCCAGTTGTCGGAAATTATTATGATATAGCGGGTATTATTTCAACATTAAAGATTGCTACCAATTATGAATTATCAAGTAAGCCAGGTGAGAGTACTACTATGTATTGGAAGAGTGAAACTATTATAAAAAATAAGCAAAATGTTGGTCATAATATTAAAGCTGAATTTAAAATAGAATATAAAGAAAGTATATAAAGAAAAAGGATAATATGAAAAATAAGGTAGATGAAACACATTATAATTTTAAAGGTTTATTTAATTATATTTCAACTGTTATTAGTTGGACTATTTTTGTGTTGCTAATGCTTATTGGAGTTCTTTTAATTTATTATTATGTTTTTTTACAATTATATAAAACTAAGGGTGAAAAATTTGAACCATTTTTCTCTATATATACTATTGTAAGTCCCAGTATGGAACCAAATATAAATACTTTGGATGCCGTTATTAATTTAAAGATTAATGATGCTGATGATGTCCAAGTTAATGATGTTATTACATTTATTTCAACTTGGAAAATTAAATATGGTATGACGGTAACTCACCGGGTTGTTGGCACTCAAATATTAGATGATGGATCTACATGTTTTATTACTAGAGGTGATAATAATCCGGGTAATGATGAAGGATGTGTAAAAGAATCAAATATTATCGGAGTTGTTAAAGCTGTTATTCCGGGCCTTGGTAAGTTACAACAATTTTTATCAAGTGGCTTCGGTTGGATTTTAGTTGTTGTTATCCCAGCCTTATATATTTTAATCAAAGATATTATTAAGATAATTAGAATGATGAATACTAGTAAAGAAGAAACCAAAGAAAAAAATGTCAAAAAAGATACTAAAAAAGAATCAATCGAAAAAAAACCTCAAAAAGAAGAGCCAAAAATTAACAAGGCAGAATCGGAAAGAAAAAAACTGGAAGAAGCCTATAAAGATTTAAAAAAAGTAAAGAATAAAAAGTAATTTTCTTTACTTTTTTTAAGATATGATTTATAATCTTTGATAGAAAAAGGAAGTGTTATCTATGGAACTTAAAGGTTCAAAAACAGAAAGCAATTTAATGGCAGCTTTTGCTGGTGAAAGCCAAGCAAGAAATAAATATACTTATTATGCTAGTAAAGCAAGAAAAGATGGTTATGAACAAATCGCCGCTATCTTTGAAGAAACTGCTAATAATGAAAAAGAACATGCTAAGTTATGGTTTAAAGAATTACATAATGGTGAAATACCTGATACGCATACTAACTTAGAAGATGCTGCAGCAGGAGAAAATTATGAATGGACAGATATGTATGCTGAATTTGCAAAAGTAGCCAAAGAAGAAGGTTTTGATCGTATTGCTTATCTATTTGAAAGTGTTGGTAAGATTGAAAAAGAACATGAAGAAAGATATAGAAAATTAATTTCTAATATTGATGAAGGCTTAGTATTCTCAAGCGAAGATGATCGTATTTGGATCTGCCGTAACTGTGGACATGTAGTAATTGGTAAAAAAGCTCCTGAAGTATGTCCTGTATGTAAACATGCTCAAAGTTTCTTTGAAAGAAAAGCTGAAAATTATTAATATAAAAACATAGTGATTTAATCTAAGTAAATTTATTATTTCTAATTTAGAGAATAAATATAATTGGTGCAAATATTTATAGATAAATAATAAATTGAATTTCAATTAATGAATGTTGTTGAATAATTCACATTACGAATTAAAGTGTATGAATCATTTCATAAATAAAGGTGGTACCGCGGGAATCTCGTCCTTTGCCAAAGTTTATTTATGAAATTTTTTATTTAAATGGAGGATATTTTATGTATAATGAAGAAATAAATAAGATTAAAAAAGAATTAGAAACAGTATTTAATGATGTTAAAACTAAAGAAGCACTAGATACTCTTAAGCAACAATACATGGGAAAAAATGGTTCCATAACTGAACTTAGTAGTAAAATTAAAGAAGTACCAAATGAATTAAAAAAAGAATTTGGTATGAGTGTTAATGAACTTAAGAATATCTTTAATGAAAATCATGAAAGAATTAGTAAAAACTTAGAAGAGCAAGAAATAAATGAAAAATTAAATAAAGAAGCAATTGATGTTAGCCTTCCTGGTACTAAAATAGAAGTAGGAAGTGCACACCCTTTAGAAAGAATTATTGAAAGTTTAGAAAATCTTTTAATGAGTATGGGTTATGATGTTGTTGAAGGGCCAGAAGTAGAAAAAGACTTATATAACTTTGAACTTCTAAATTTACCTAAAGGTCATCCAGCAAGAGATGCTCAAGATACCTTCTATATAAGAGGAGATGAATATTTACTTCGAAGTCAAACTAGTCCTGTTCAAGTAAGAGAAATGCTTAGATGTGAAGGGCATGAACCAATAAGAATTATTTGCCCTGGTAAAACTTATAGAAGAGATGAAGATGATGCCACCCATTCTCACGAATTTACTCAAATGGAAGGATTGCTTGTTGATAAAGATATTACTCTAGGTGATTTAAAAGGAACATTTGAGGCAGTAGCCAAAATGTTATTTGGTGAATCAAGAGAAACAAGATTTAGACCATCATTTTATCCTTTTACAGAACCTAGTGTGGAAATGGATATTAGCTGTTTTAATTGTAATGGCAAAGGTTGTAATCTTTGCAAAGGGACAGGCTGGATAACAGTTGGTGGTGCTGGTATGGTAAACCCAATCGTTTTAAAAAATTGTGGTTATGATCCTCTTGTTTGGAATGGCTTTGCTTTTGGTTTTGGCCTTGAAAGACTCGCAATGCTTAAATATGGTATTAGTGATATAAGAACATTCTATGTTAATCATGATATAAGAACTTTAAAAGAGTTTGATAGAAGGGAGTATTAAAATGGCAATTAGTTTAAATTGGATCAATGATTATGTTCCAGTTAAAGATGAAGATAAAGTCTCTTTAGCAAATAAAATTACTAGATCAGGTATTAATGTTGAAAAAGTAACAACAACTAAAATTGATCATTTAGTTGTTGGCGAAGTTTTAGAATGTATCCCACATCCTGATAGTGATCACTTACATGTTTGTAAAGTAAACGTTGGCACAGATACTTTACAAATTGTTTGTGGAGCCCCTAATGTAAGAGCGGGCATTAAAGTAATTGTGGCTCTTCCAGGGTGTATACTTCCAGATGGTGATAAAACATTTCAAATTAAAAAAAGCACTATTCGGGGAGTAGAATCAAATGGTATGCTATGTGCTTTATTTGAACTTGGCTTAGAAGAAAAAACGGAAGAAAATTATAGTAAAGGTATTTGTGAGCTTCCTAGTGATGCCCCCGTTGGAGAAAATGCATTAGCTTTTCTTGGTGTTGAAGATACCACTTATGAACTTGATTTAAACCCTAATCGTACTGATTGCAACAATCATATTCCTTTTGCTTATGAAGTTGCAGCAGTCCTTAAAAAACAAGTAACTATGCCTGATGTCAGTTATAAAGAATTAGATGAAGATATTAATGATCAAGTATCTTTAGAAGTATTAACAGATAATGTCTATATGTATAATTTAATGATTGCTAAAGACGTCAAAATAAAAGAGTCTCCGGAATTTATCAAACATCGTCTTGAAGTTGCGGGTGTTAGAAGTATTAATAACGTTGTTGATATATCTAACTATGTTATGCTTGAATATGGCCAACCTCTCCATTTCTTTGATAAAGATGTGGTTGGAGACAAAATAGTTGTTAGAATGGCTAAAGATGGCGAAAAAATAATTACTTTAGATAAAGAAGAAAGAGATTTAATTAAAGATGATATCTTAATTACTGATGGTAATACTCCTTTGTGTGTAGCCGGTGTTATGGGTGGCCTTAATTCAGGTATTACAGCGGGTACTAAAAATATTTTAATTGAATCAGCAATGTTTAATCCCTATAATATAAGATATACTTCAATTAGACTCGGACTACGTAGTGAAGCAAGTCTTCGTTTTGAAAAACCACTTAATTATGAATACTGTCTTCTTGCTTTAAAAAGAGCTTGCCACCTATTAGAAAAATATGCTGATGCTAAAATAGTTAAAGGTAGCATTTCTTATGATAAAGTTGATAAAACTCCTAAAGTTATTAAAGCAGCTTTAAAAGATTTTAATTCTATTTTAGGTATGAAAGTAGAAGATAATGATGTGAAAGTTACTCTTACTAATTTAGGTTTTGCATATCACGAAAAAAATGGCGAATATGAAGTAGAAGTACCTAATAGAAGACAAGATATATATCCCCAAAAAGAAGATATTATCGAAGAAGTAGGAAGATTAATGGGTTATGAAAATATTAAACCAACTCTACCTTTGATTAGAACTAAAAAAGGTGTTTATCGTGATAATATCAAATTTAGAAAAATTGTTTCTAAAAGAATGCGTACTTTAGGTTTTAATGAAATTAGAACATATACTTTAATTAGTGAAGAAGACAATAATAAATATAATTATAAATTTAATCCTTCAATTAAGCTTTTAAAGCCAATGTTAAAAGAAAGAAGTATTATAAGACAAAGCTTGCTTAATTCTGTAATGGAAGTAGTAAATTATAATTTAAATAAAAAGAATAAAGATATTTATTTATATGAAATATCTAATGTTTATAGTGAAGTAGATAATGAATATATAGAAGATACTAAATTAGCATTTGCCATGACTGGTAAGTATTTATCTAATACATGGAATAGTTTAAATTATCAAACAGACTTTTATCTAATTAAAGGAGTAGTAGAAAATTTACTTGAATACTTAGGTTTAACTAATCGCTATTCCTTAAAATTAAGTGATAATTTACCAAAAGAAATTCACCCTAAAATTAATAGTGAAATTATTGTTGATGGTACACCTATTGGTTATTTTGGTAAATTACACCCAAATGTTACTAAAGAAGATGTTTATGTTTGTGAAATGTCTTTAACTAGTTTATTTACTCATAAAACTAGTGATGTTAAATATAGTGAACTTAATAAATATCCAACCGTTGAAAAAGATGTTGCTTTTGTAGTAGAAAAGTCTGTTTTAGCTGAAGACTTAGTTAAAGATATCAAATCTTATGGTGGAAGACTTTTAACAAATGTTAAAATCTTTGATGTCTACACTGGTGATAAAATAGATGAGAATAAAAAATCAATTGCTTATAACTTAACATTTGAAGATAAAACCAGAACTTTAACAGAAGAAGAAGTAATGGAAGTATTTAATAAAATAATTGATAATATTTGTCATAAATATAACGCTATAATTAGAGATAAGTAGGAGGTTTTATGAAAGATAAAAAAATTAAACGGCCATATATTGATTATAGTAAACTTAAATATAGGCCTCAGCATTTAACCATCGGTACAAGCGAAGAAAATAGTTTTTATTTACAAAAGTCTAAATATACCCCAGGAATGTATCATGCATATTATGAGTATGATACTCAAGGAATTGCCATTCCTGTTGTGGGCATTAGGGAAGAAGTAGAGCAAGAAAAATCTCTGAATAGAACATTAACTAAAAATAAATAAAAAAGCTGATTATCAAAATAGTCAGCTTTTTTTATCTTGTAATTTTCTTTTCCTTATTCTTTTCTTTAAACTTTTCAATTTCGCTATAGCAAGCATTAATAAGTAAACTTTTAACATAGTCTTTACTTTGAAACATACTAAATTTATGGTCTGGGTACCATACAGTATTGGTTATCGCCGGATTGATTAAAAATTGTATATGACCTTTATAAATACATAGACGTAAACCATCATAATTATAAAGTCCAATACAATGTTCACCATTCCAATCAAAGGTTGTAAAAAATGGTCTTATTTTAGCCATAAATTCATCTAGAGAAATAAAATTATCTATATTATGATAAGTTTCAAAAATTACGTTTTCACCATTATTTGATAACATATCATATTCTTCGTCATCAATTTTAATATGTCTAGAAGCTATGGTATTTGGTTCTAATTCATTTATATATATTTCAATTTTTTTATTAGTAATTAAATTATTATCAATCATATCATGAATTTTTAAAACTTCTTCACAATTATTAAAATCGATTTCATTAAGTAGCTTAAGGCTTTGAAAGCTAACATTTTTTTGTGTTCTTAAATAATGTACTATAGATTTATAGAAAAAATACAGCTCATTTTTTTCTTTTTCATCTTTTATATTCTTTACAGCTTCATTATATTTTTTAGTTAAGTTATTTTCAATGCCGGTAATTTCTTCTTCGTGACTTTGGTAGTCTAATAAATTATTAATAGCTAGTTTTAATTGCATATAATAAAGATAAAATAAAGGATCGCATATATTTTCTTTAAAATTTTCTATTCTTCTTTGAAAAGGTAAATTATTGTTACTTATTATTTCTTCTAATTCTGTATATAATGCTATATTAGTAGAATAATATTTAAATAAATTATCAATGCTATTTTGTAAGTTTTGATAATAATAATCTTTTTCATTATAATCATCATAAACATTTTTAATTGTTTCTTCTCTTAATTTTTCAATATCTTCTTTAACTATTTCATAATTCGTATAAAGTTTATAAGGATATATTATGTCATCTATTTCTTTTATAACATTATCATAACTATGTTTAAAGTTTGCTAAAGATTCGTAAAATTCATCAAAGGATAAATCTTCATTAATTGTAAAGCTAATATTTTTAGGTATATTGTAAGTTTTAAAATAAGAATCTTTTAATATATTATACCAATTTTTAACTCTTTTTTTAAATTCACTAAGCAGTCTAACAATCTCTTCTTTTGTTGACGCATAAGTAATATCAAGAGTAAAATTTATGAAAAATGTTTTAAAATTGGCAGCATCTTTAACAAATTCCTTTTTACCATCAATATTAACCCAATTATAGTTTTGAATAATGTTAATTATACTGTTTCTATAATAATATATAAAATCATATTCTTCATTAGCTCTAGCTTGTTTATAAGTATAATTACTTTGACCAGCTGAAAAACTACTTTTTCTATCTTTTTTTAAAGTATCATATGCGAGATTAATCTCCTTCATCTTTTTTTCTGCTGCTTTTATTTCTTCTATCGTTTGATTAATTAAAGCATCTGGATGATATTGCTTGGCTAAAGAATAATATTTTTTCTTTAATTCTTCTTCTGTATAATCACTATTTAATCCGATTATATATAAGGCTCTATCAAAATTCATATAGTTTATCTCTTTCTTTTATTATTGTCTTTAAATTTTTCAATATCTCGGTAATATTCATTAATAATTGAACTTTTAACAAATTGTTTCCATCGCATTTTACCAAATTCATGTTCTTCGGGAAACTCAATATTTGATATCCCAACGTCATTTAAAAATTCTAAATGACCTCTATAAATACATAGGACTAATCCATTATAACGGTAAAGTCCGACACAATGTTCGCCTTTCCAATCAAATGTTATAAAAAATTCACTGGCAAGTCTCATAAATTCATCTAAAGAAATAACACTATTATCTACATTATTATAAATTTCATAAATTACTTTTTCACCATTAATAGATAACATATCATATTCTTCATCAGCAATTTTAATATGTTTGTCCGCTACTATATCGGTACTATTTGTTCTTAAATAAATTTCAACTTTTTTATCAGTAATTAAAAATTTATCAACACTTTCATAAATATTTAAATCTTCTTCATAATTAATAAAATTAATTTTATTAAGTAGTTGAAGGCTTTCAAAACTTGTCTCATTTTTGCTTCCTAAAAAATTTATTATCTTATTGTACAAATAACCTATCATATCTCTATGCATTTTATCTTTTATATTTTTTATAGCGTCATTATATTTAATAGTTAGATTGTTTTCAATTTCCCTTATTTCACCGTAATGATTAAGTATACCTCCTAAACGATTAACTTCACACTTTAACTCCATATAATAAAGTTGAAATATCGGTTTATAAATGTTTCTTTTAAGTTCTTCAAGTTGTGCTTGAAAAGGTAAATTATTTTCATTTATTATTTCTTCTAACTCTAAATATAATGGTTTATTACTAGAATAAAATTCAAATAAATTCTTAATACCATCTTGTAAATCTTGATAGCAATAATGTTTTTTATTATAATTATCACAAACGCCAATAATTGTTTCTTTTCTTAATTTTTCAATTTCGTCTTTGATCTCATCATAATAAGCATAATTTTTATAAGGATATATTATATCATCAATTTCTTTTATAACATTATTATAATTATGTTCGAACTTTATTAAATGCTCATAAAATCCATTAATAGATAAATTGATATCAATATTAAAAGGAACCTCTAAAAGTATATTATACTTAGCAAAAAAAACTTCTTTAAATTTTTGATACCATTCTCTAAGTTTTGTTTTATATCTCTCATATAAATCATCTATTAAATCTTTATCATATTCTCTTGTAATAAACATTTTATATTCCGAAACAAAGGTCATAAAATCATATATAATTTTACTATATTCATCTTTAACCTCCCTACCTACATAGGAATTTTTTTCAATAAAATCTAGAATTTCACCTTTATATTTTTTTAAATCCGCATAATTCTTTTTAGGATCATAATTATAACTAGTGTAATTTTTTCTTTCGGTTCGATTGCTTTTGTCTTTTAAAGATGTTGTTAAAACACCGTAAGCTTCATTTATTTCTTTCATTTTTTCTGAGGCCATTTTTTGTTCTTCTAAAGACTTACCTACATACGCATCCGGATGATTAATTTTTGCTAGATCATGATATTTTTTTCGTAATTCTTTTTCAGTATAATTACTATTTAACCCAAATAAATTTAGTGCTTCTTGAAAAAGCATTTATAATCCTCCTCCCTTTTAATTGATTTAGAAATTATTTTCTTTTGATTTCTAAATTATTATTATTTTCCAAATCATTTAAATTTAAGATTTTCTTTTCTTTTTTGCATAATTCAATATATTGATAGTATTGATTGATTAATAAACTTTTAACATAATCTTTGTTTTGAAACATACCAAATTTATAATCTGGGTACCATTCAATATTGGTTCTTGCTGGATAGCTTAAAAATTGTAAATGGCCTTTATAGACACATAGACATAAACCATAATAGTTGTAAAGTCCAATGCAAGACTCACCATTCCAATCAAAGGTTGCAAATGATGGCATAAATTCATCTAGAGAAATAAAATTATTATCCATATTATTAGTCTCATAAACTACGTCTTCGCCATTAACTGAATATATATCATATTCTTCATCATCAAATTTAATATGTATAGATGCTATGGCATTTTGTTCGGATTTATTTATATAGATTTCAACTCTTTTATTAGTAATTAAATTATTATTAATTTTATCATGAATTTTTAAAACTTCTTCATAATTATTAAAATCAATTTCATTAAGGAGTTTAATACTTTGAAAGCTAACATTTTTTGGTGTTTTTAAATAATGCACAACGGATTTATAGAAAAAATATAACTCTTTTTTCTCATTATCATCATTTATATTTTTTAAAGCTTCATTATATTTTTGGGTTAAATTATTTTCAATATCTGCAATTTCTCCCTCATGAATTTGGTAGTCTAATAAATTATTAATATTTAGCTTTAACTCAATATAATAAAGATAAAATAAAGGACTATATATATTTTCTCTAAGATTTTCCATTTTTCTTTGAAATTTTCTTTGAAAAGGTAAACTATTGTTATTTATTATTTCTTCTAATTCTGCATATAATGGCTTATTAATAGAATAATACTTAAATAAATTATCAAGATTGTGGCGCAAATTTATATAATAATAACTTTCCATATTATAATCATCACAAACATTATTAATTGCTTCTTCTCTTAATTTTTCAATATCATTTTTTATATCTTCATAATAGGTATAAAGTTTATAAGGAGATATTATATTATCTATCTTTTTTATTACATTATCGTAGTCATGTTTAAAGTTTACTAAATGTTCATAAAACTCATTAATTGATAAATTAATATCAATTTCAAAATCAAAACTTTCCGGTATAAGATATCTTGTAAAATAAATATTTTTAAATTTATGATACCAATCTTTTAACTCTTTTTTATAATCGTCAAAGAAATTATCAACTAGATTTATACTTTCTGCATTTGCCACGTATGCTATATATTTAGCCACAAATGAATTAAAATTATAAATAGTTCCCATAAATTCTTCACTGATATCGCTATTTACATATCTATTTTTTTCAATAAAACTTAGAATTTTTTCTTTGTGTTTTTTTAAATTAACTTTAATATCTTCATTTTGATGACTGGTATAATTACAATAACTTGGTCTACTTTGAAATGATTTTTCATCTTTTAAAGATTTTGCTAAAATATCATAAGCTTCATTTATTTCTTTCATTTTATCTGAGGCCATTTTTTGTTCTTCTAAAGATTTATCTACATATGCATCAGGGTGATAAGTTCTTGCTAAATCATGATATTTTTTTCGTAGCTCTTTTTCAGTATAATTACTAGATAGCCCAATTATTTGTAAAGCTTTATAAAAATCCATAAAATCCCCCTCTTTGAATTAAGAAGTATTCTAACATAAGATATTTTCGCTGTCAATCATTAAAATAAAATTGAAAAAGAGAAAAGTGATTTTCAACTTTCCTCTTTTTACATAGTATTATCTCTTTCTTTTCTTTGCCTTTTTATTTTCTTTAAACTTTTCAATATTTCGATAACAATCATTAATAATTAAACTTTCAATAAATTGTTTCCCTTTAAAGATGATATATTCTCTTGGCTCTATTTGGTTTATATTTGATATCATACATTCATTTAAAAATTCTAAATGTTCTTTATATATACATAGAATTAAATTATTCCATCGGTAAAGTCCAACACATGTTTCTCCCCTCCACTCAAATGTTGAAAAAAATTCTTCTGCACAAATCATAAATAAGTTTAAAGATATAACATTACTATCCATGTCTCTATAAATTTCATGAACTATTTGTTCATTGTTTAAAGTAGATACATCATATTCCTCATTATCAATTACAACATGTTTTGAAACTATCGTATTTGCTTTATTTTGATCTAAATAAATTTCAAATTCTTTATCAGTATTTAAATTATCTAGAACACAATTATAAATTTTTGAAGCTTCTTCATAATTATTAAAATCAATTTTATTAAGAAGCTTAATGCTTTCAAAATTAGTATATTTTCTTGTACTTAAAAAATTAAAGATAGAATCATATAAATGTTTTATCAAAAAGCTTTGTCTACCATCTTTTATATTTTTTATAGCCTCATTATATTTATTAGTTAGATTATTTTCAATTTCTTTTATTTCATCATCATGATTAAAGCAACAATCTAATATAGTCGTAACTTTTAATTTTAATTCCTGATAAAATAACGGAAATAAAGGGCTATAAAGATTCTTTTCCAGTTTTTCAAGATCTTCTTCAAACGGTAAGTAGTCTTTATTTATTATTTCTTTTAATTCTAAATATAATGGTTTATTAATAGATATTATTTTAATTAAATCTTCAATTTCACTTTTAAGACTATTTAAATAAAAATCTTCATTAATTTTATAATCATAAAGACTTGAGTCAATACTTAAAATACTTGCAACTGTTTCTGATTTTAATTTTTCAACTTTATCTTTGATATCATTATAATAAGTAGAATTTTTATAAAATGAAATTACATCATCAACTTCTTTTACAACGTTATTATAGAGATAATTTTTAAAGTTTTCTAAGCTCTTATAAAATTCATTAATTGATAACATAGTATTAATGATAAAATAACTTTCTAAAGGTATATTATTTTTTGTAAAATATGTATATTTAAAATCTTTGTAATATCTTTTAAGTAATTCTTTATAATCATCATAAATACTATCTATTATTTTTTTACTATTAGCTTCTTTAATGCGCTTTGAATATTCAGAAATAAAATTTTTAAAACTGGAAATATCTTCACTAAATACATCGCTAACTTTAATACTTATATTATTATTTTTGTTAATAAAATTTAAAATATTATCTTTATATTTTTGAAGGTCAGTATTATTAAATTCATTATCATTATCTTCATCATTATCATTATTAGAAAAAGTAGAATAGTATCTTTTTCCTTTTAAAGCTTTAGCTAAAATATCATAAGCTTCATTTATTTCTTTCATTTTATCTGAGGCCATTTTTTGTTCTTCTAAAGATTTATCTACATATGCATCAGGGTGATAAGTTCTTGCTAAATCATGATATTTTTTTCGTAATTCTTTTTCAGTATAATTATTAGATAACCCAATTATTTGTAAAGCTTTATAAAAGTCCATAAAATTCCCTCCGAAATTAAGTAGTATTCTAGCATAAGGCATTTTCAATGTCAATTAAAAAGCCACTTTCCTGCATTAGAAAATGGCCATAATATTTTTTGTAAATTATCGAGAACCAACTTTTTTAGATGATGTTTCAATTACTTGATAGTCTTTTTTTTCTGAAATTTTCAATGTTCGATAGCAATCATTAATAATTAAAGATATAATATAATTTCTATCTTGCAAACGACCTTGATAATCATTAGGATTAGTTTTATTTTGTATTATAAATGGTTTTTTTATATCGTCAAAAAATTCCAAATGACCCTTATATAAGCAGAGTTTAAGAGAATTTAATTCAAATAGAATTATAACTTCTTCTCCTTCTTTATTTTCACCTACTGTAAAACTGGCTATAGCTTTTTTCATAAAATCATCTAAAGATACTATTTGCCCAAATAAAGTTTTGTCTTTTTTTAAGACATTTTGTTTATTAATAGCTGTTAAATTATATTCTACACCATCTACTTTTACATGCTTTATTGGCGCTATACCTATTACCCCGTCGCATAAATAAACTTCTATATTTTTATCTGTAATTAAATTATTTTTAACTTTATTATAAATTCTTAAAGCTTCATCATAATCGTAAAAATTGATTTCATTAAGTAGCATAAGTCCTTCAAAACTAATATTTGATAAATTACTTATAATACTTTGATATAAAGATATAATAAGTTTTTGCTTTTGTGGATCATTTATACTATTTATTGCTTCATTAAATCTAATAGCAAGATTATTTTCAATATTCTTAATTTCCTCACCATGATCAAGTAATTCAAGTAAATTATTAATATCTGCCTTTAGTTCTTGATAATAAATAGGAAATAAAGGATCGCCTATCTTATTTTTGAGATTTTCTATTCTATCTTTAAATGGCAAATTATACTTATTTATAATTTCTAACAATTCTAAATATAAAGGTTTGTTAACAGAAGCCCTTTTGAATAATTCATCAATATTACTTTTTAATTGATTAAGATGATTATTTTTAAGAAGTTCATAATTAAAACTATCCTGAACTAATAAAAGAGTGTCTATAGTGTTATTCATTAAATCATTAATACTATTTTGCAAATCTTCGTAATTTTCGCGAAGTTGGTAAGATGCTACTAAACTATGTACCTCTTCTGTGATAATATTGGCTTGTTTATTTTTGTTAATATCCTCTAGTTTTTTAAAAAATTCTTCAAAAGTTAAGTTAGTATCAATAGCAAAAGGTGTATTTTCAGGTATATTATTAATTTTAAAATATCTATTTTTAAATTCTTTATAAATTTTTTCTAATGTGTTAGTAAATTTTAAAAAAACCTCATCTATTTCTATTTTACTTTTTGCATTACTAATTTTAAAGATAGATTCATTTACAAATTGGTTGAAATTAGCCTTATCTAAAAACTTACACTTAAAATTAAAAGTTAAAATGTATTTTTTAATAATATTTGTTTTAGAATCTCTATAGTTATTTAACTCATTAATATTGTACCAGTTCCAATTATCGAAAATATCAGATGAATAATTAACGGTATGTTCACTTGCATTATTATTTGAATAATTTGCATTACTTTCAGTTGTTTTTTTCCCTTCTTTTAAAGATTTTGTTAAAATATCATAAGCTTCATTTATTTCTTTCATTTTTTCTGATGCGATTTCTTGTTCTTCTAAAGATTTGTCTACTTGTCCATCAGGATGATAAATTCTTGCTAAATCATGAAACTTTTTTCGTAACTGGCTTTCTGAATAATTGTTATCTAATCCCAAAATTTTTAAAGCTTCATCGAAAGTCATTTTTACATTATCCTCCTAAAAACTTATCTTATTCTATAAAAATAATATATAATAGGTCAATTTATTTTTCAAGTATAAATGGCTAGTTATTTACAGTCTAATAAAATAAATTTGACAAGCTTAAATAAAGATAATATAATTATGGTAACAATAGTTACTAGAGGGGTGATAATATGCCAGCAAGTTGCAAATTAGAAAAAGAAACAATAATTAAAAAAGCAGTTGTCATGATTAACAAAAAAGGTTGGGATTCACTTAATGCAAGAGATTTAGCTAAAGAGTTAAAGATCTCCACTAAACCTTTATATCGTATTTATCAAAATATGGATGAAATAAAAGAAGATATATATAAAGAAATATATAAACAATATGATGAATTTATCACTAGTAGAGTAGATAATAAAAAAGCTTTAGTAACATTATGTGTTGCCTATGTGGAATTTGCTAAATATTATAAAAATTTATTTATTAGTTTATTTTTATCAAATAATTTAAAATGGAAAAGTATTGATGATGTTTTAAATGAAAAATGGAATCAAGGGGCTATTATTAATTTGGTTAATAAACAAGGTTATACTTTTTCTGAGGCTAAAGAATTATTTATGCATGTTTGGTTATATGCAAATGGCCTAGCTACGTTAATTAGCACTAATAAAATAGATATTGATGATAAAGAGATTATAGTGAGAATTGTGAAAATTTATAAAACTCTTGAAAAGTGACTTTTAAATAGCCTAGTTTTTTGTTATAATGATTTTTAGGAGGTATATATGAAAAAAGTATTATTGAGTATAATTACATTATTATTAACATTAACATTTATTCCTGTAACTTTCGCTGCTTCAGAAGAAGAAACAGTAGATAAAGTACCGGTATATATATTTAGTAAAAATGGTTGTAAAGGATGTGAATATGCTTTTAATTATTTTGATAATTTAGAAAAAGAAGAACCTGATCTTTTCGAGCAATATATTATCGAAGTATATGATCCAAACTGGAATATAGAAGATGAAGATGCTTATAATTTATTAATTACTTTATTAGAAAGAAAAGAATTAGATACTGTAAAAATAGCTACTCCAACAATTTTTATTGGTGATTATGCTACAGTTGGATTTCCTAATGATGATAGTTTAGTATATAATGCCATCAAGAATGCTAAAGAAGCTTCTGAAGATGAAAAAGTTGATATTGTCAAAGAAGAAGCTGATAAATTAAATATTGATCTTGAACAATATAAAAAAGTTGCAGCTAAAACTAGTGTTACAGATTTAATCATCATTGGTAGTATCTTTGTTGTTCTAGTTGGTGGTTTTGTCTGCTTAATTGTCATGAGTAAAAAATAATTTATTAAAAAATTAGGAGGTAAAATGAAGAAAATTTATATATCTTTAGTGGCCGTTTTAGCTATGGTTATGATGTTGCCACATTCTTATGCTAAAAATGATGTTAAACTTTATATGTTTACTAAAAATGGTTGTCCTGCTTGTGAATATGCTTTTGAATTTTTTGAAAAGAAATTAGAAGAAAATCCCGATGCCTTTGAACTTATTAACATCGAAGTATGGTGTGGAGCTGATTATTCACAAAGTGAAACTAATCCTCCTTGGATAACAGGTAGTGATACTGCATTAGCCCTAATGGAAAAAGTAGTTGACCATTTTGGCGAAGAAATTGAAGGAACTCCAACTATTGTTGTTGGTGATCAATTTCAAGCAACCGCTAATGACTTAGATAAATTATATGAAAAAATTATTGCTTATCAAACGGATAAAAAATATAAAGATGTCGTAGCAAGTATTGCTAAAGATAATAATATAGATGTCTCAAGCTTAAACGTTCCTCATGGAAGTGCAAGCTGTGATGTTTATCCAAAAGAAGAAGAAAAAAAAGAAACAAGCAAGAATGATTTAGTAATTATAGCAGGAATATTTGTTGTCTTAATTGGTGGTTTTGCTGGATTAATATTTATAAGTAAAAAGTAGCGTTTGCTACTTTTTTAGTAACTATTTATAGATGTGTTATAATTATATAAGGAGGCCAAAAATGAAAAGAATTTATTTAACTTTTTTTACGTTACTAACAATATTTGCCTTAACACCAGTATATGCTAAAAATAATGTTAAACTTTATATGTTTACTAAAAATGGTTGTACTGCTTGTGAATCGGCTTTTGCTTTTTTTGAAGAAAAATTAAAAGAAGATCCCGATGCCTTTGAACTTATTAATATAGAAGTATGGTGTGGTACTGATTATACAGACGTTAATAATCCAAAGTGGATTCAAAGTGATAATAAAAATGGGCTTATTTTAATGCAAGATGCACTAGAACACTATAAAGAAGATACGGAAAGGTTATCTACTCCAACTATTATGGTTGGTGATTATTTACAAATAGGAACAAAAGACTTAGATAAATTATATGAAAAAATTATTGCCTATCAAACAGATAAAAAATATAAAGATGTTTTAGAAGAACTTGCCAGTAAAAAAGATATTGATATATCTTCCTTAAATGTTCCTCATGGTACTTTAAATTGTGATATAAGACCAGAGGACTCTACTAAAGAAATACCAGAATCTGGGAAATATGATGTCATTATTATTGCCAGTATATTTATAATTTTAGTTGGGGGCTTTACAGGTTTAATTATAGTTAGTAAGAAGTAGTTTAAATACTACTTTTTTAAATATATTTTATTTGTTATAATAATAGTAAGGTAGATGACTATGAAAGAGGAAAACATAAAAAAATTAGAAAAAGAATTAAAATACTTATTAAAAGAAGAAAGAGATAAAGAAATAACTAAATATGAATTTTTACTTGCAAATGAAAATATTAATATTAAAGGACTTGCAGAAAAAATTTATTATGAAAGAGGCATAGATTATAAAAAACTTCAAACAGGCCTTTTTAATAATTTAAGTTCTACTTTTAATACTTTTAGTAGTTTAATTAAAAGCAAAGATCCTCAAACCAGAAAAAAGATGATTTTTGAATTAATATATATTGTTTTAGTATTATCTTTAATAAAATTGCCTTTCGATTTTATAAGAGATATTGGCTATAATTATTTAGATATTTTAGGAGCCAATCATACAATTGATTTAATTTGGCAATTAATCTTTCTCATTTTATATACCATAACATTAATAGTATGCTTAGTTATGTTTATTAAAAACTTTAATAATAAATACAAAAATTAATTAAAATAAAAAAGTGTTTGTTTAATGTAATCACATTAATTAAACACTTTTAATTTGGTAAATTATATTTATTTACACTAAATATTCTTTTACCATTAATATCTAATTTATATTGAGCAATAACCTCGATATTTTCACCATTTTCAATTTTAAATGTCATTTCTAATTCAAATCCAACTATTCCATCACCAGTTAAATTGGTAATTGCTGATACTTGTCTATTAACATATGGTGTCCCTCTTAAATTAAGTTTTTGAACATCTTTAATGATTCTTGTTGTTTCTGCTTCCATTATTTTATCAATTTCTTCATTTTTATTATATAGATCTAAACTAATTGCACAGCCACCAGTTGTTACATCAAGAGCTAATATACTACTATTTTTATTATAAGAGCCATTACCATATTTACATACCGTAGGATTTTCAATTTCTGGTACTGAAGGAGTATTTTCTTTTTTAATAGTTAAGTTTATTTCTAAAACATTTTGATTTCCCGATTCATCTTTAGCCGATATCTTAATTGGATAAATACCTTGTTTATTATACTTAGTATAGTCGGTAGCATTTCCTTCTTCATCAACACCACCATCATAAAATTCGATTATACATTCTTTTCCACTATTATCAGAACAACTTTCTACAAAATCTTTTGCAGTATAAAGTTGATCTTCAAAAATACTTAAAGGCTTTAATACTAACTCTGGTTTCATTGTATCAACAACAATTAACTTTGAATCGTAGTCTTTACCATCAATTGTTAATACTACATTATATTCTCCTGGACTTGCTTTATCAAATCCGTTAGGATAAGTAACCTTAATTTTATCTAAATCAACATTTTCAATTTTAGAAAAGAAAATTTCGGTAGTAAAGTCTTCGTTTACTTCAATAGTAGCGTCACTTCTAATACTTAATTCGCCTTTATTTCTGTTTTCTCCTTGAAAATTTGATGTAATTATAAAACAAATAATAATTCCAATAACACAGCAACCAATTATAATTAAATTAATAATTGTTTTCTTAGTATTATGGACTTTATCATAAAAAAATCTTTTTGCCATACTAAAACCTCTATCCTTAATATAACTAAATAATAACACAATATACTGCAAAATGCGATAGAAATTTAATTAAAAATTTCTTTTTTACATAAACTTTATTAGTAAATTATTGCAAATATTGCTTTTTTATGGTATTATTTAACATGCAATTTGTATTAATTGTATGTTAAGTGGGAGGGAAGAAGCGGATTTGCCCAAAACCACTAACACGAAAAATAATTTTATAGGAGGTGTTTTCGTGGCAAAAGAAGTCGTAAAGAAAATTAAACTAGAAATTGAAGCAGGAAAAGCAACTCCAGCACCACCAGTTGGTACTGTTTTAGGCCCTGCAGGAATTAATTTACAAGAATTCTGTACTAAATTTAATGATGCAACTCGTGAAAAAATGGGTGATGTTATTCCTTGTGAAATTTCTAT
Source organism: uncultured Bacilli bacterium (assembly GCA_947628375.1). Lineage (GTDB taxonomy): Bacteria > Bacillota_I > Bacilli_A > RF39 > UBA660 > SIG200. The sequence continues at coordinate 2,391 of CANQZQ010000005.1, read as the reverse complement.
TTATGATGATAGAACATTTGACTTTGTTCTAAAAACTCCACCAGCAGGTTTCTTACTTAAGAAAGTTGCTAAAGTTCAAAAAGGTAGTGCTAAAGGAGCAAATCAAATTGTTGCTACTATTACAGAAGCAGAATTAAGAAGTATAGCTGAAACTAAATTACCAGATTTAAATGCCTATACTGTTGAAGAAGCAATGAATATTATTGAAGGTACTGCTCGTAATATGGGAATCGCTGTTGCTGGACGTAATGATAAAGAATTAGCTGAACAAGCCAAAGAAGCTATGGAAGAAGAAAAAGAAATGGCTAAACGTGAGGCTGAACTCGAAGCTATGGAAGAAGAAGCTAAAGCTGAAACTCCAGTTGATGTACCAGTAATTGGTGATGAAGATAAAGATAAAGACGAAACTGAAGAATAATTTATTAAAATAAAAAATCCGCTAATTAACCACAGTTAGGAGGAAAATATGAGAAAACATAGTAAAAAATATGTGGAAGTTGCTAAGTTAGTTGAAAATGATAAATTATATACTAAAGAAGAAGCAACAAAATTAGTTAAAAAGACGGCAACAACTAAATTTGATAGTACAGTTGAAGTAGCAATTAAACTTAATATTGATGCTAAAAAGACTGACCAACAATTACGTGGATCATTAGTTATGCCTAATGGTACAGGTAAAAGTAAAAGAGTTTTAGTTATTGCTAAAGGTGATTATGCTACTGAAGCTAAAAATGCTGGCGCTGATTATGTTGGCGACAAAGATATGCTTGATAAGATTAAAAATGAAAATTGGTTTGATTTTGATGTTATCGTTGCAACACCAGATATGATGCCTGAAGTTGGTAAAGTTGGTAATATTTTAGGACCTAAAGGTTTAATGCCAAACCCAAAAACAGGAACTGTTACTACTAAAGTTGCTGACGTAATTAAAGACTTAAAAAGTGGTATGGTTACATATAAAACTGATTCTTATGGCAATATCCATACTATAATTGGTAAAGTATCTTTTAAAGAAGATAAGTTACTAGAAAATTTAGATTATGTTGTAAAAACTATTAATAAAGCTAAACCACAAGCTGTAAAAGGTATCTTTATTGATAAGATTACAATTTCTACAACTATGGGTCCTGGAATTAAAGTTGATAAAAACTCATTTGAACTTTAATTTTAAGACTTGCATATTTAAAAGTTGTAGGTTATAATACAATTTAAGAAAAGAAAAACCGAAGACAGTAGGGAAGTAAAATTTTAAAAATCCTACCGAGGGGAATATTAATTAACTTTTGTTTTTTAAGCTTCCCTAACCGGAAGCTATTCTTAAAAATAAAATAAGGAGGAAAAATGGCAAGCGAAAAAATTCTTAATGAAAAGAAAGTTATCGTAAGTGAAATTATTGATAATATTAAAGCTAGCGAATCCGTTATTCTATTCCAATATCAAGGTTTAACTGTTGCGGAAATGAGTGAACTTAGAAACAAACTTAATGAAGTTAATTCTAAAGTTAGAGTTTATAAGAATACACTTTTAAAAAGAGCACTAGATGAACTTAATATTGATATGAATGAATTCTTAGATGGTCCAAATGCTATATTATTTGGTGAAAGTTTACTTGAACCAATTAAAATAATTGCTGATTATGCTAAGAATCATGATAAATTAAATATTCGTGTTGGAATAATTAGTGGTGATGTTGCTGATATCAATACTATTAAAGAGTATGCAAGTATTCCATCAAGAGAAGGATTACTTACTATGCTTGCAAGTGGTATGATTGAGTATGTTAGAGATTTATCAATAAGTTTAAATCTTTATGCCGAACAATTAGAAGGGAAGGAATAAAATATGGCAAAATTAACAAAAGATGAATTTATAAGTGCATTAAAAGAAATGACTATTCTTGAAGTAAAAGAATTAGTTGATGCAATGAAAGAAGAATTTGGTGTTGATCCATCTGCTGTAGCTGTAGCTGCTGCTCCTGCTGCAAGTGCTGAAGATGAAGGATCAAGTACTAAAACAGTAGTATTAAAATCTGCTGGTGGCAATAAAATTGCTGTTATTAAAATCATTAAAGAAATTACAGGCTTAGGATTAGTTGAAGCTAAAGCATTAGCTGACAACGGTGGTAACATTAAAGAAAATGTTCCTGCTGATGAAGCTAAAAGTATTGCTGATCAATTAACTGAAGCTGGTGCTGAAGTAGAACTTGCTTAAATTTGTTCTAAATGAAAGGTTACTAAGAAATTAGTGGCTTTTTTATTTAATATATTATTAGATATACCAATATTTGTAAAAAGCTAAATAATGAGTATACATATATTGACCGTTTCGAAAAAAAGGTTCAGGCCACGTGCTTAAGCACGTAAACCCTTGAAGGGTTTAAAGGCAATTTAT
>CANQZQ010000004.1 GCA_947628375.1 uncultured Bacilli bacterium | reverse complement strand
ATTTTTTTATTTTCTTTTATTTTTCTTTTCCTAATTAAAAAAGAGTGATTTTTATTTTTCACTCCTTATTACTGAAGTCATTTGACTTGTTAAAATAAAATTTACAATAAGTTTGTTAGGTAAATAATCAATTACTATAATTTATCATAATGAGTCCACATTCTTAAAATGTAAATTTCTTTTTTATCTTCATCAACCTCATATACAATTCGATGTTCTCTATTTATTCTTCTAGAATATAAGCCAGATAACTCCCCTATTAATTTTTCATAAGCTGGGGGATAACAAAAGGAATCTTCCATCATTAAATTTAATATATTTTTACAATTTTTATCTAAATTAGAGCTTTTAAGTCTAATTTTATCTTTTTCGTCTTATCTAGAAAATTTAATTTTATAAAAATTACCATTCTTCATCTTTTTTATATTCCTTGGCATTATCCCAATTTTCGCTATTTTTTATATTATTTATATTTTCAACATACCCCGGTATACTTGATAAATATAAAGTTTCTTCAATACTTTTCCACTCATCTTCTGATATTAATACCGCATTTTTCCTTTTATTTTTTACAATTGTAATGGGATTAAATCCAACATTTACATCTGCTACTAATTTAAATAGATTAGCTCTTGCATTAGTATATTTATTGTACTCATAGTTTTTTACCTCAAATTAATTATAGCGTACTCTTTTGCGTACGCCAAGTATTTATATTATTATATACAAAAATTAAGTTTTTATGGTTTTTGACTGTTTAAATAGCCTTAGGTAATTCTGATATATTGTTTAAAAATACCTAAGATTATATTTATATTACTTTACTACAATATAATTTAAACGGCTTCCTAGTCTTCCGAGTAATTCAGGAGTAATAGTTTTTAATTTAGTTGCAATATACTCAGCCTTTATATATTTATTTTCACCAATTAAAGTAACAATATCATTAACTTTAACATTAGAAATATTACTTATATTAATAGTTAATTGATCCATACATATTTTACCAATTACTTTAGCATATTTGTTATTTACTAAAACTTTTACATTTAAATTTTCTAAATTTTTGGGATAACCATCAACATATCCAATAGAAACTGCAGCGATTTTCTCATCTTTTAAAGCTTGATAAGATCTTCCATAACCAACTGATTCACCTTTTTTTATTTTTTTAATACTTACTATTTTAGCTTTTAAGGATAAAACTGGTAAAAGGTTTAAATAAATTTTTCCATAAGTATAATTATCATTGTATAAGCCATAAATAAGGATACCTGCTCTTACATAATCATATTTTAAATTGGGATAATTTATTATACCATAACTACTTTGTAAATGAGTTTTGCCAACACTTATATTATATTTTTTTAAATAATTAATTACATCATCAAATCTTGCTATTTGTTCTTTAGCAAATGAAATATCTTCTGCTTTTTCACTATTTGATGTACTTAAATGAGTATATATTCCTAAAATATTAAATTTTTTATTAAGATATAAATCTTTAATAAATTCTTTGTTCTTATAATTTATTCCTAACCTATTCATACCAGTATTTATTTTTAGATGAACTTTTAAATTAGACATATTTATAAGAGATTTTGCATACTCTTCATCTACAACTGATTGAATTAAATCATAATCTATGACATATTTTAAATTTTCTATACTAGTATATCCCATAATCAAAATATTACCTTTGATATTATTTTTTCTTAATTTTATTCCTTCATCTAAAGTAGCCACAGCAAAATCATAAATACCTATTTCATTTAATTTTGAAGCAATTAATATTAAATCATGACCATATGCATTGGCTTTCAAGACTGCCATTATTTTGGTTTTATTAGAGATTACTTTTTTTATTTCATTTATATTATGTTGTAAATTATCAAAATTTAATTCTACCCAAGCCCTATTTTTTAAAAATTTTTCTTGCATTACTTCTTTACTCCTTTTTTATCTTTTATCTTTTAAACCAAGACAAATTAACTCATCTATTATTTCTTTAAAATTATAACCAACATTTTTTAACATCGAAGGAAATCTACTATGAGAAGTAAAGCCGGGAATTGTATTAACTTCATTAAAAACTATTTTTTGATCTTTTGTATAAAACATATCAACTCTCGCAAAACCATGGCAACCTAATATTTTATAAATTTGAATGCCTGTTTTTTTAATTTCCTCTCTTACATCTTTATTAAGTCGAGCTGGTAATATTATTTTACTGGTTTTAGAATGATATTTTTCTTCATAATCAAAATAGGCATTCTGCAGTTCAATTTCATCAACTTCTCCAACAACAAAATTATCATTACCTAATATGGCACATCCTACTTCAAAACCATCTATTCCCTCTTCTATAATAATATAATCATCAAAAGTAAAAGATAATTTAATTGCTTCATTTAATTTATTTATGTTACTAACTTTAGTAATACCAAAAGATGAGCCCGCTCTTAAGGGTTTAACAAATATGGGATAGGTTAAATTTTTTATTTCTTTTTTTATATTCTCTATTGAAATATTTTTATTAAAAAGATAATTTTGGGGAGTCAAAATATTATTATTTCTAACTAATTCATGAGAAAGATATTTATTCATACAAAGACCTGATGAAACCATTCCACAACCAGTATAAGGTATTTCTGCTAATTCTAATAATCCTTGTAATCTTCCATCTTCACCATTTTGGCCATGTAAAATAGGCATAGCAATATCAATTTTAATAATTTCTTGGGTATTTATAATAATTATTCCATGATCATCTCTATTAGAAGAAAAAGTTATTTTTTGACAATCTTTTTGATTAAACCAAGTATCATTTTCTATTTTATCAATATTTCCTTTATATAAATAGAAATTCCCATCTTTAGTAATACCAATCATAAATATATCGTATTTTTCTTGATTAATATTTTCTAAAACTGCTCCTGCTGATAATAAAGAGATATTATATTCACTTGAACATCCGCCAAAAATACAGGCAACTTTTATTTTTTTCATTTATCCTCCTTGATAAAAATGTCTTTTGGAAGTTTATATGTAATCATTACAACTTCATCATATAATTTTTGACTATCAATAATTTCATTTGTTTTTTTATTTTTAATTTCTTTGATAACTTCTACACTTTCATAAATTTTGTTATTTTTTTTAAAATATTTATGATTATTATTTTTAATAACTGTATAATTATCACTATCTTGATTAGAAAAAATTCTACAATACATATATTGTTCATCAAATTCAATAACTACTTGATAGATATTATTAGTATCATTTCTAACTTTTAAATCTAACCAACCATCACTTATGGTGGCATCAACACCATCTAAATCACTAGGTGAAGCATTAGGAAGTGATTTTACTTTATGGCCATGTCTTTCTATAATAGTTAAAGGACTTTTTAAAAATGTAAGATATAATAAATTGCTAAGGCCACATATTCCTCCACCTACTTTAGGCACTATTTTATTATCAATTAAAACTAAACCTTTTTTATATTTACCATATCGATGACTATTTTTAGCCAAATAGAAAAAAGAGAATGTTTCCTCAGGATAAATATAAATCATATTCATTGTTTTACTAACAATTTTTAAATTATGAACTTTATTTTCTTGATAAAGAAGATCATAACCACTATTTTCATTTATTAATAAACTTTTCGTACTACTTATTTCATAAGGTAGTATTTCACCAACGGTTTTGGCATAAGTATTTTGATCAAAAAACATTTTAATTTTATAAAATAAAGTTCTCTGCCATATTCTAATAGGTATTAAAAATGGCATTATTTGTGTTAATCTTTTTCTTTGCATATAAACCTCCACTAAAAAAACAATCATTTAACAATTAAATTGTAGCAATTTATAAATGATTGTTTTTTAATTATCTCTTATAAAAAACTTAAGATTTACTTAAAATTGATTAGTAATTTAACTATAAAACTAGTATAATTATCATCGCTAGTAGCACTTATATTTCCACCATGTAATTCAACTATTTCTTTGGAAATAGCAAGGCCTAATCCACTTCCACCAGAATATGATGTTCTAGATGAATCTATTCGATAAAATTTTTCAAATATTTTACTTAATTTTTCTTTAGGAATTTTTCCTTTATTACTTATAATAATAGTTACAAAGTCATCATTTAAAGAAATATCAATTGTTATTAAATTATCTTTACTATAACTAATGGCATTTTTAATTAAATTATTAAATACCCGAGCTAATTTATCAGAGTCACCATTTATGATTATTTTATCATGATAATTAAATCTAATTTCTTTATTATTTTCTTTTAAAATTGGATAAAAATCATCAATAATTTGCTCTAACATTAAAGTTAAATTTATTTCATCTTTTTCTAAAATTATTTTTTCAGAGTTAAACCTAGCTATTTCAAATAATTCATTAATTAAATCTTCTAATCTATATGATTTATTAAGAGCAATACTTATATATTTTTCTCTTTTATAATTTGGCATATCTTTTATTTCATCAAGTAAAGATAAATAACCAATCATTGAAGTAAGAGGAGTTTTTAAATCATGAGCTAAATAAACAATTAAATCATTTTTCTTTTGTTCACTTTCTTTTGCTAATTTCTCATTATTTTCATATTCTCTTTTTAAATGATTAAGTTTTATTTGTAAATCTTCAAGTTCACTTGGAAGTTCTATATATTCAACATCTTTACTTAATAAATTAGAAGATGCTTGACTTAGAGCATTTACATAAGAAAATATTTTTTTAATTAAGTTATAAATTAATATAATACAACCAATTAACCAGATAATAATCATTATTATCCAAAACTTAGTCGTAAATAAAGTATTTAGAAAAGCAACACCAATTCGATATGTTTTGGGGGAAAAATCATATAACCATTGAAAATCAGAATAATAAACAATGACAATTATTAATATGAAAAAAATAGGAAAAGAAAAAGTCCAAATTCCTAACTTAATTAAAAAATTTAAAAAGGTTTTTTTGACTAAATTATTTTTCAATTTTATATCCAACTCCCCATATAGTCATAATGTATTTTGGCTTTTTACCTGTATCTTGCATTTTCTCTCTTAAATGTCTAATATGAACCATTATGGTATTATTATCATTTTCATAATATTTTTCTTGCCAAACATTCATAAATAAATCTTCAGTTTTAATAACATTACCTCTATTTAAACATAAATACCAAAGAATTTGAAATTCTATTGGCGTAAGTTCAATTTTATGATCATTAAAATAAAATTCATGAGTATCATTATTTATTAAAATACCTCGAAAATTAATAATATTTTGATCTTGACTAGAAGTTTGATTATAATTTTTGTATCTTCTTAATTGAGCTTTCACCCGAGCCATTAATTCTAACGGTTGAAATGGTTTAGTAATATAATCATCAGCTCCAATGGTAAGACCATTTACTTTATCGAGATCCTCCACCTTAGCAGTTACAAATATTATAGGAAAATTATAGTTTTCTCTTATTTTTTGACATAATGAAAAACCATCTAAATCAGGCATCATAACATCTAGAATAGCAAGATCAATATTTAAAGTTTTTAAATTATTTAAGACATCAATACTAGAATAATATTTATAGACATTATAATTAGCGTTTTTTAAACAAATTTCTATTAAATCAGCTATTTCTTTTTCATCATCCACAACTAAAATATTCATATAATCACCGCACTTAAATTATATCATATCGTAAATTCCCAGAGATTTTTTATTTGTGTTTTTAATTCTTCATATGTCCAAAGTTTACTACTTCTTTTTTTGCTATTAGGGTCATTTACTTTTATTTTATCATTTTCAATTCCAACTAAAACAATAAAATGACCAGTTCTAGTAAAATCACCAGGACGCATACTGCAAATTATGGGATGCCCATTTTCTAAAGCATTATAAATAGTATTTTTAGCTAAAGGAATTTCTTTTACTGTTAGCCCAAAAGCCTCTGCTCCTTTTGTCATTAAGTCCCAACTTGTCCCAGTCCCATTTACATAATAACCATTTTTTAAAGAAAAATCAGCAATCTTAGTGGGAGTCACTTTATTATTACCAGTAAGGCCAGAAATTACCATTGCTAATGCTGTTGGACCACATCCTTCAATTGCAATACTTGTTTCGCCATACTTATAATAGCCCCATCTTTCATCCCATTGAATTAGTAAAGGAATAACTCCTTTTTCAACACTTCCTACATTATCACTATAAGTATTACCATATTTAAAAGGATAATCTAATACAAAATCTAACAAATCTAAATCTCTTGTAAAATTTTCTAAAAGATCTAAAGGATATTCATCATAATTATCAATAATCTTATTAATTCTATTATCATATTCTTTTAGAATTTGTAATTTTTCTAAAGTTGGTAGATTTTCATCTAAATCGATATCTTCAATATTAAGAGGTTTTTCATTAATTTTATTAACTTCTTTTACTTCGATATTTGTATATAGAATTTTTTTAATCTTAGGAATAGAATAATTTAAGACTATAAAAGTAACTAATATAACTAAAAAAATTTTAATGAATTTTTTTAAATGTCTTTTTTTCCTTTTTGACATGGGTACCTCCATATAGATAATATTATCTTATCAAAAAGTAATAACTTTGTCTTTAACATTATCTTATAAATTTCTTAAAATTTTCTTAATTAATATTTCCCCTTAATTACTAAAATTAGTTTATCATAAATTTTATATATTAAAATTCAAACAAATCAATTCAATTGAAAAGTTCAAGATTTTTATTATATTTGGTGTTCTTGAAGGGAATCGAACCCTTGGCCTTACGCGTCGGAGGCGTACGCTCTATCCAACTGAGCTACAAGAACACTCTTATTATAACATACTTTACTATCCTTTAGTTCGATAATTTTGAAGTTCAATATTAATTATATTATAATAAGCATCATCTCTTTTTTCTGAACTTATTTTATTGACTAAATTAACTAAAGATAAAAATCTTTCATTATTATGTAAAGATTCATAATAATTGTGTAATTGTTCAATAGAATTTTTATAAACAATCAAAGATGTTGCAGCGATTAATTCTGCTAATGAACCCCCAATGGCAGGGATTAAATAAATTAATATTGATGCTTTGAATATAGTAGCTAAAATAGTTGAAATAATAATAAATAATAATCCAGTAAAACACATAACCATGGCAAGAGAAAAAGATCTTTTAGCTTGTTTTTTACTAATAACATAGTAATCTTTTATTTCTTTCATATTTTCAAGCATTAATTCTAAAACATCTTTTTGAGAACTATTATTATCTATTATTTTATTTCTTAATTCTTTAATATATGTTTCTGAATCGAATTCATCTATTTCTTCTAAGAAAAGATATTTAATTTTTTTAAATAATTCTGGTTTTGTTTTTCTAATTATAAGAAGAGCAATTATTGTAATTAAAATAATAATTATTAAAATAATTAAGTATTCAAGATTAAAAACCAAAAAAAATTCTTTGGGATTTAGTATTAAGTAAATTAATATAAATATTGCTAAAATTAAAATTATATAGTTCATAAAACCTCCCTATAAAGATTGCTTTCTATTATAACACTAATAATAAATTACTTCATCAACTTTTTGATCAAATTCATTAGTTATTAAGTTATCTATTAAACATTCTTTATAACATAATCCAATTTTATATACTTTATTATTTTGATAAAACAAATCATAATATCCTTTACCATAGCCAAGTCTATCACCATTTCTAGTAAAACAAATTCCGGGAGTAATAGAAACACAACTATCAAAAGAAGTAACTTTTTTATTAGTATTGGGTTCTAAAATATTAAAGTAACCTTCTTTTAAATCATCTAAGCTATTAATATAATAAAAGTTCATGATATTATTTTCAATTTTAGGAACTGCTACTTTCTTAATTTTTAAAAAATAATTAATTAAATTAATGGTATCTACTTCATTATTAAATGAAACATAAACGAGAATAGTTTTGGCATTAATGATATATTTATTATTAATAACTAAATTAAATATTTCTTGATTCTTTAGTTCTCTATTTTTAATATCACTCCTTATTTTTAAATATTTTTTTCTTAATTCTTTTTTCATAACTTTATTATAATAAAAATTATTATAAAAGAAAAGTAACACCAAAGTGTTACTAAAATAACTTAATAATATCATTAAATGTTACAATAACGATTAAAATCATTAATAAAATAAAACCAATAGTATGACAAATATTTTCAAATTTTTGATTAACTGGACTACCTTTAAGTTTTTCAATTATTAAGAATAAGATATGTCCACCATCAAAAGCTGGGAATGGTAAGATATTTATTAAACCAACATTAATACTTAAAAGAGCAATTAAAGATATAACATTATATACAACATCAAAGAAGCTAAATCCCACGACATTACTACCAACAGCTTCATAAATACCAACTGGGCCAGATAAATTGTCTAAAGATAAATTACCAATTATTAAATTACCTAAAGTTATAAGCATGGTATAAATTAAATCCCCAAATTTTAAGAAAGAATTTTTTAAAGCATTAAAGAAACCTTTTTCAAGCTTATTAGTATTAAAACCATACATTAATACTTTTTCGCCATCTTCTTCTAGATAATTACCTTCATCATCTTTAACATAGTCTTTCTTTAAATCATAATCTTTTCTTTTACCATTTTCATCTTCAATAGTAAAAGTATAAGTATCATCTTTGCTTTTAAAGGCTAGTCTAGTTTGAATTTGATACATACTATATACTTTTTTACCATTTATAGCAACGATTTTATCGCCAACTTCAATATTATTTAAATCAAAAACTGAATTTTTTTCAATTACTTGAATTTCGTTAGTTGTAGCTTGACTACCCCAAATTAAGAAAGAGATAAATAATAGAACTAAGGCTAAGACAAAGTTATTAAAAACCCCAGCAGCCATAACAATAATTCTTTGCCAAATAGGTTTATTACATAAGCATTTCTCTTTAGGTATTTCTTTATCATCTTCATATACCTCTCCAGCCATAGCAACAAAGCCACCAATTGGAAGAGCCCTGATATGATATTTAATCCCATCTTTTTTACTAACTTTTGTCCAAATAACTGGACCCATACCAATGGAAAATTCATAAATATGAACACCAAAAGCTCTAGCCCATAAGAAATGTCCTAGTTCATGAACAAGGACAATTATTCCTAAGATAAAGATAAAGACAAGTAAAGTTATAATCCACATAATGTATCTCCTTTTATATTTTTATTATATAGTCCAAAGCAAAATAATATAAGCAAATAAGATAAAACTAAAACTATCTAAGCGATCTAATACCCCACCATGTCCTGGCATAATATTAGAAAAGTCTTTAATATTATTCTCTCTTTTAATTTTACTGTAAAATAAATCACCAATTTGACCAATAATGGAAAGTGCTAAAGTAATAAATAAAATCTTAGCACTAAAAGTAGAAACTAAATTAACATAAACAATCAAAGGAATCACAGTGCCTCCAATTAAACCAGCAGCAAAACCTTCCCATGATTTATTAGGACTTATTTTAGACATTTTATGTTTACCAATTAAACAACCAATAGCATAAGCAAATGTATCTGTCATAATTGATATACTTAATAAATAAACTAAAATATTTACATTAATACTTCTTACAACAATTGTTAAATTAAATAACATGCCAATTAAATAAGATATTCCTAACATATAAAAAGCATCACTAGTATTATAATTATCGTTTTTATAAAAAACAGTAGGAAGTAATAGCAAAATTATGGGTACCAAAATAAGTCGATAATTTAAAAAATTGGCTCCATAGTTTCCTAAAACTAAATAGATAACTGAAAATAATCCTAATACCTTAACAATATTAGGTATTTTATGATGTGATTTTTCTAAATCTAAAACTTCTTTATAAGCTAAAATACTTAAAATACTGGCCGCAATAGTAAAAGGCATGCCTCCAATTACTATTAAGGGAATAAAAATAGCTAAAGCTACTATCGCACTAATAATTCTAATTTTCATATAATCAATACCTCCATATATTATATTCTATTTAAAGTATACTATTAATTTGGTTTTTAGTAAAGAAAAAGTGTATCATAAAATACACTTTATTAATTAATATCAAATTTTTCTATTTCTTCTAATTCAGTTGTTAAATAATCTTTATATCTTCTTTTATAAACAGCGACTTGTCTTTTTAAGTTGGCTTCCATTTTTTCTAATTCTTCGGTTTTAATTAAAGCATTATTAATAATTCTTGAAGCATTTCTTTTGGCTTCATCAACAATTACTTTAGCTTCATCAATAGCACTTTTTTTAATATTGTGAGTAGATTCTTCCGCAATTAAAATTGCTCTATTTAAAGTGCTTTCTAAATTTTTATAATGAGTTAATTCTTGTTTTAAATTAGCAATTTCTTGATCACGCGCTTTTAATTTATTAAGCATTTCTTCATATTCGGTTGTTACATTTTGTACAAAAGAATTAACTTCATTTTTATTATAACCCGGTAAACTAGTATTAAATTTTCTCATAAAACCACAGCCTAACTTAAATTACCATTCTAATTCGTCTTCTCTATCTGTTTTTCCTTTATCACTATCTTCAGTTATTTGTCCTTGAACATTAACATTATTTGGAGTACATAAGTAAATACCTACACCAATCTTTTGCATATTCCCCCCAATGGCATAAATACAACCACTTAAGAAATCAATAATTCTTTTAGCTTGGTTACTTGTTACTCTTTTTAAATTGACAACAACACTATTACGACTTTTTAAATGATCGGCGATTGCTTGAGCTTCAGAAACACTTCTTGGTTCTAATAAAACCATTTTACTACCAGCGCTAGTTGCATCTTTTAAGGCATCAGCTTCAGATACTTTATAATATTCATCTTCAGTTCCAACAATATCCATTTCATCATCATTTTTAAATAATTCTTTTAATTTACTTAATGCCATAATTTATCCCTCCATTATTATTTTACTATTTAATAATATCAAAGAAATCTTTTTTTTACAAGACTATTTTACTTTCAATATAATCTTTTATTTCATCTATTTTTAAAGTAATTTGTTCCATTGTATCACGAAGACGAATAGTAACTGTTCCATTATTTAAAGACTCATCATCAATCGTTATGACAAATGGAGTACCAATGGCATCACATCTTCTATATCTTTTACCAATACTTCCTGATTCATCATAACTACATGGAAAATATTTACTAAGGCGCGTATATATATCATTAGCAAGATCGCCATGTACTTTTTTAACAAGAGGTAATATAGTAGCTTTAATAGGAGCTAAAGCCGGATGAATTTTTAAAACTAGACGTTCATCATCTTCACTAATTTTTTCTTTCGTATAAGCATCACATAAAAGAGTTAAAATAAGACGGTCTACTCCTACTGAAGGCTCAATTACAAATGGTAAATATTTTTCATTAGTTTCTGGATCAAGATATCTTAAGTCTTCTTTAGAATGTTCCATATGAACACTTAAATCATAATTAGTTCGATCAGCAATACCCCATAACTCACCAAAACCAAAAGGGAAATTATATTCAATATCAGTAGTAGCTTTACTATAAAATGCTAATTCTTCTTTAGAATGATCACGATATCTTAAATTTTCGCTTTTAATACCAAGTAGTTTAAGAAAATCAATACAATAATTTTTCCAAAAACCAAACCATTCTAAATCAGTATCAGGTTTACAGAAAAATTCTAATTCCATTTGTTCAAATTCTCTTGTTCTAAATATAAAATTACCTGGTGTTATTTCATTTCGAAAACTTTTACCATATTGGGCAATACCAAAAGGTATTTTAGCCCGCATACTTCTTTCCACATTTTTAAAATTAACAAAAATGCCTTGAGCTGTTTCTCCTCTTAAATAAATTTTATTTTTAGCATCTTCTGTTACTCCTTGACTAGTTTCAAAAAGTAAATTAAATTTACGAATATCAGTAAAATCACTACTACCGCATTTAGGACATGTAAGATGATTATCTTTAATATATTTTACTAATTCATCTTCACTTAAGCCATCACCAGTAACATCTCCATTAGTAGCATCTTCAATTAATTTATCCGCTCTAAATCTTGATTTACAATGTTTACAATCAATTAGGGGGTCTGCAAAAGATGCAACATGACCAGATGCTACCCAAACTTTAGGATTCATTAAAATTGCTGAATCCAAGCCATAATTATAGGGACATTCTTGAACAAATTTTTTCCACCAAAGATTTTTAACATTTTGTTTAAGTAAAGCCCCTAAAGGGCCATAATCCCAGGCATTAGCAAGTCCGCCATAAATTTCACTACCTTGATAAATAAAACCGTAAGTTTTTGAATAATTGACTAATTCATCCATCGTTAATTTTTCCATATTTTTTCCTCCTTTTAAATAAAAAACTTCTAAAAACTTTAGGGGTGAGTATAACCCACGGTTCCACCCTAATCATTTCTAGAAGAAATCTCATTATTATATAGCTCTGGGATTCCACCCCGTCATCGCTTGTATAAGTAAATTATATAATATTATATATTATTTAGCAATCATTATTTTTTTCTTTTTCACATCTTCTCAATATTCTTTTAATGGAAATTGTACTACAATTTAAAGGATAACTTTCATAAGAACATGCTTCAATTAACTCTTCACTACTCATTTGGCTAACCTTAGCTAAAAGTTTATTTAATGGTTCAAAAAAATAAGTTGGAATATAAATATATGATTTAATATCTTCATGAGATGTTTTTAAAACTCCCTTAGATGTGTAATATTTTTTAGATACGCTTTCAATAACCGGACCATCTCTTAGGGCTATAATTGGCTCGTTAAAGGCTGTATAACCATTTTTAATAAATTCTTTTTGAATTAAAAACATAATTAATTCTAACTCTTTTAAAGTGATTTCTTGAAAACTATTAAGTCTATATAATTTAGCTTTAACATATTCAGCTAAATCTACTGCTAAAATAGCTTTTTTACTATTAATTATATGACGTTCAGCAAAGAGAGATTTAACATTTAATAAACTATTATTAATAACCTCTATAAAACTTTGATCACCTAAATCATTTAAAAAAACTAATGAATTATATATATTAATTATAATTCTTTCAGGAATATCTGGAAAATATTTTCTTAAAAAAGGGACATTTATAGATTGTAAAACATCAGAATCTAATAAACCATTTATTTTTTGTTTTAATTCTTTTACATATTCACTAGCATCTACTTTAGTTTTTTCGTAAGTTTCTTTTGCATCATTTATTATTTTCATAATAGTAAGTATGAATATATCTATATCATTATTAATATAATAATTATCTAAAAAAGTAAAGGTATAGCGATAAGTATCAATATAATTTACTTCTCTACCTATTTTTTCTATTTCCATATTAGTCATATTTTTAAATAAATTTTTAGCCATAATTATCCCCCATAGCAAAATATTTTAACTTAACTATTTAATTTTATCAACTAAATTAGTTAATTTTTTTGCTTCTTCACTATTAATTTTTATGTATTTAAGATAACAATCAGAACATAAAGGGACATATGACACATTCTCTTTTGTTCCATCATCAATAACAATTGTTGGTCCAACATCTGTATATTTGTCATTTTCTTTTCGAGCATTAAAGATAGCTTTTTTACCACATTCGCAGACACTACTAGAACCAATTTCTTCAATAATATCAGCAACTGCAAATAATGTAGCGATGCCATCACCAAATATTTCACCTTTAAAACTACTTCTTAAGCCATAGCAAATAACAGGAATATTAATTAAATGAGCGATCATCCATAATTCTTTAACTTGCTCTTTATTTAATAATTCCACTTCATCAACAAAGATTACTCTAGCAGTATAATATATTTTATAATTTTCTTCCGTTAATAAAGACTCATTTTCTCCTAATAATAAGTCAACTTTTCTTTTCATACCATTACGAGAAATTATATAATCATTACCTTTAGTATCTTTAATGGATTTAATAACAATTACTTTAAAATTTTTTTCTTCATAACTAAAAACAGTTTGTAAAATATTGATTGTTTTTCCAGCATTCATTGCACTATGTTTAAAAACTAAATTGGCCATAATTTTACTCCTATTAACGATAAACTTTTCTTTTTAAATTAATATTTCCGATAATTCCTATAATAGCAATAATAATAAGTATTGAAACTGAAATAAACTCTTTATATCCTGTAAGAGGATTTTCTACTTTCTCATCTAAATAATTAGTATCCATTTTTTCTTTAGGAAAATTTACTTCAACTACTTCACTATAATTATTAGCCATTTTAACAACAGCTTTATAATAATAAGTATTATTAACATCTAATTCATTTATATAAGTAGATTTTCCATCAATCATTTCTAAAGTAGTAAGATATTCATAATTTTTATTATCAGTTGAACGATATAAATCTACTTCATTATCACTTGAATTAATTAATAAAGTAACTATATTATCATCAACACTTTCAATACTTATTTCTGGTTTAGAAGCATCAATATAATTAAAGTTAATTTTAAAATTATTTAAATCAATTTGATAAGTTAATTCTATATTACTATTAGTTTTTCTTTTTAATACTTCATAACCATCTTTAGTCATAGTAGCATCATCTAAATTAGTTAAAAAATATTCTATTTCTTTAACTTGATAACCTTTTAAAAAAGCAATTATTTTAGTTAAATTTAAATATAAATATAAATCATCGACACTATCAAAAGTATTTTTTTCATATACACTAGTTCTAGATAAAATATTATTTTCTAATTTAAATGTTAATATTTTATTATGTTTATTAACTATTAATTCATTATCAGATATACTAGCATTCATATTTAATGATACTTCATTTATCTTGTCCTTTATATCATTTAGAGTTATTTCTTTAGCATTTACTAATTTTAAATTAATTATTAATAAAAACCCTATTATTAAAAATATCTTTTTCATTTATTATCACTACCTAACTAAATTAAAACACAAAAAATCTTATGTGTAAAGAGGTTAAAAAAAGAAAGAGATTGCTCTCTTTCCAAGGATTAAGTCTATGAAGGTTTTAACGTCTTTTCCTTGACGATGTATCCTTTTTATCCCTTCGTGGGTGCTTTATAGCATTTTAAGTTAGGGTCATCCGTTGATCCGGTATAAACGAGCCATCCATCATCACAAGCATAATGATAACAAGTGCCGCAATATCTTTCGCTATCAATGTAATCATAATAATAGGTATCCGCATAAGCTCCTTTGCCTACCTTTTGACATTCACTCACATGGCACTCGTTTTCTGCATAGGCCGCTTCACACTCCCGACGCGACGAAAAATTTCCAACCTTATCATCACCATCAAAAGATCCAGTCCAATAATGATATCCTTTATCAACGCATTGATACTGACAATTACACTCGTATGAGCTCCCCTGTACCCCATTCTTAACACAAACATATCCTACAGTTGCACTCCCTAAATCAGAAGATGTTAGAACACTGCCGCTAGGACATGTCCAAGCTTGTGCTGTGGATATTTGTGTACTTGCTTCTGTATATCTTCCAGATGCATCTGTTACTCTGACATAAATTGTGTAGGCTGTTCCTGCTTTTAAACTACTCATTGTACATACTCCATTTGCATCCGCGCTAAACCAACCTCCCGTATTTGCTTTACATTGTTTTGTTACACTTCCTCCTGGGTACGAGTCTGTCCCTCCTATTGTTATTTGTATACTTGTTTCTGTTATAGTTCCATTAGTTATTGTTACTCCTGTTGGATTTGCACTATCATACTTTATTGTTGCACTTTTACTTCCTATATTTCCTGCTTTATCTTTTACACTTATTGTTATTGGATGGCTTCCTTGTGTTGCTCCTATTGCTATTGTACTATTTAATGATTTTGTTGTTGATGTATTGTAATTACTACAACTACTTCCATCTACTATACAATATCCTTCCATATTTGTTTCTGTTATAGTTGATGTATAATTAACCGTTGTTGTATGTGTATATCCACTTTGTAATGTCATTCCAGCTGCTTGTGTTCCTGTTAATGTTAATGTATTTACTACAGGTATAGTCCTATCCACTGTTATATTTGTTGTTTTGGCTGTTGATACATTATTCGCTTTATCCTTCACATATACGTATATTGTCTTTGGACCTTCTGTATTTGTATATGTGTTATTCTCTATTGTTATTGTTTTGCTTGTTTTTTGATTTTCATCTATCACTTGCCAATTTATACACGAATTATTATTATCACTTAAACAATATTGTGCTACATCTGTGTCTGTCCATGTAAATGTATATGTTACATTATAATCATATGTATACCCATTACTTAAAGTTGCTCCACTTGATGTTTTACCTGTTATATTAAATGAACTTACTATTGGTGTTTCATCTTTATCAAAATATATTTTACAATACATACTTTTTTGGCTTGTTACTATTATACTACCATCTATTACTCCATTCGTTAAGCTTTGGGTTACTGCTTGAGGTATTACATTATCACTTCCATATTCACGGCATTCTGTTTTTACTGTATTTAATAGATAACCTGTATCTGGAAACTTATCTGTTTCTGTATACTTTTCTCCACTTTCTTGTAAATATATTCCAAACTCTTTTCTTTCTACTTCTTGTTCTTCTGGTATAATATCATTCATTTTATATGAATAACTTTTATTCCATGTTAGTAATATCATAGATATTGTTATTATCATTATTAACATTATTGTTTTCTTTTTATTCTTCATAGATATGCTCCTACTACGTATTAATAATACGTTTATTATAATGTGATTATATCTTTTTTAATGCGTATTGTCAATACTCAACATATCATCAATAAAAGAAAATAAATTACAATTAAATTAGGTGTAGATTATGGAAATCAAAGTAAATAAATATAAAGCAAATGAAATATTAAGATTTATGAGAGAGGCTTCTAATATGACTCAGGCTGAGTTTGCTAAGAAAATAAATAAATCGAGAGATTGGCAACAATCAAATGAATATGGTCGAAGTAATTACTATTTTAAAGACCTAATTGAACTAGCTAATAAATTAGGTTTTGAAATAAAAATCATAAAAAAATAATTGTTATTGTAGCAATTATTTTTTTTATAACTTTTCAATGGTTTTTAAAAAATTTTTACTTTTTAAATATAGACCTGTATAATCATCATAATAGTTATTTAAAAATTGGTTTATCTCATAAATACTATCTTTTTTAATTGTTAATTTAGAAATACTTTTAATATCAACTAAATAATACATATTTAAAATCTTAACAATACTTAAAGGGACTAATCTTTCACCATGATAGCAGTTTTTACAAAGGAGTCCTCCCCTTTCACTAGATAAAGTAACAATATCTTTTTTATTACCACAGATAGTACAACTAGTTAAGTTTAATCCTACTCCTAAATAATCTAATAATTTTACTTCTAAAATATTAGTAATAGCCATGGGATTTAGACCATCTTCTAATTTTAAAAGCGTATTTTTAAAAAGATCATAAATATTTTTGATATCTTCTTTTAATAAATTTTGTTTTAATATTTGATAGACTAAGTCACATAAATAAGAGGCATAGCTTATTAGAGTAATATCATTTCTTATATGGGGAAAATAATTAATAACATCACTATCTGCTAAAGTAGATAATTTATCTTCTTTATCATAAATATTAAAATTACCTAAAATAAGTTTCATTGAAGATACACGATTTTTATTTTTAATATTCATTGCCCCTTTACAAATAAGGCCTTTTATTCCCGAATCCGTAAAAACATTAATAATTTTAGAGGTTTCTCTAAATTTTGTTTCACTTAAAACGATACCCTCAATTTTTTTTAACACTTTACCACCTTATTTACATTTTTTATAATTTAAATAATCTTCAACTTTACCACTTTTTTTAAACTTTTCCCAAGCTTCTTTTTTATTCATTTTTTCACCTTCCAATATTATATTGTTAGGTTTATAAAAATTTTATTCATAATCAAAGAAACCTAGTTCTTTTAAGTATCTTTCTTTATCTTTCCAATCTTCAATTACTTTAACATATAATTCTAAATAAACTTTTTTATTAAACATATCTTCAAGTTCTCGGCGAGCGAGAGTACCAATTTTTTTAAGCATTTCGCCACCTGAGCCAATAATAATTTTTTTAATATTTTGTTTATCTACTATAATATCAATACTAATATTAATAATATCTTTTTTAACATCTATTTTAGTACAATGACAAGTAATGGAATGAGGTACTTCATCCATCGTATTTTGTAGTAATTTTTCTCTTACTATTTCTCCAACCATAAAAGGAATACTACTACTTGTAACCATATTATCATCATAATATTTAACATCATCTTTTAAATATTTTTTGATAACATTTATTAAATGAGCTACATTATCATTTTCTTTAGCAGAAATAGGAACTATTTCAGCAAAATTATAATCTTTAAATTCATTTATAGCCATAATTAAAGTCTCTTTAGAAACTTTATCAATTTTATTAATAACTAAAATAACAGGTATTTTATTATTTTGAAGGGATTCCATTAAAAATTTATCACCCTTACCTATACCTGATGAAATATCTACTACTAACATAATTGCATCAACATCTTTAGTTAGGGCATAAGCTTGTTTATTTAAAACTTTTCCTAATTTATTTAGAGGTTTACTAATACCAGGAGTATCAACAAAAATAATTTGACAATCAGGCATATGATAAATACCCTCAATAATATTTCTTGTGGTTCCAGAAACATTAGATGTAATAGCGATTTTTCTAGCTAAAATACAATTTAATAAAGTACTTTTACCAACATTAGGGCGACCTACAATACTTACAAAACCACTTTTCATAAAAACCTCCTAAAACATATCAACAAATAATTTAATAAAATAAGGAACAAAGATTATTAAATTCACAATAGTGGCTAAAACGCTCATTATTCCTGTGGCAGCAGAACCACAATCCTTAGCTATTTTAGCATATTCATTATATTCTTTTGTAAACATATCAACTGTAGCTTCAATCGCGGTATTAATAAGTTCAATAACCATAATTAGAGCCATGGAACCAAATGATATAACCCATTCTAAAAAATCAATATCAAAAACAATTCCTAAAATTATGATAATACAACTACAAATTGCCACTAATAAAAAGGATGATTCATTTTCAAAACAATATTTTAAACCTTGACAAGTATATTTGCATTTATTAAAAACATTTCTTATTAAACTAACTTCTTTTTTATTTTCTTTTGGTTCTTTCATCTTTACTTAACACTTCCTCTTGAATTTTGAACATAACCATTTCATCTTCTTTAGTCATATGATCATACCCTAATAAATGTAAAAGGCCATGAACAGTTAAAAATGCTAGTTCCCTAGTCTCACTATGACCATACTCTAAAGCTTGTTCGATCATTCTTGGTATACAAATAAATATCTCACCCAAAAATCGCATATTATTATACACTATATCTTCATTATCTTCAAATGCAAATGATATAACATCGGTAATTCGATCAATTTGACGATAATTTTTATTAAGTTCTTGAATTTTTTCATTATCAACAAAGACAATACTAAAAGTAGCATTTTTAACTTTTTCTCTTTTTAAAGTTCTTTTAATAACATCATCTAAATAACTATAATCTTTATCATAACCATATTCATTTGTAATCTTATAATCTATCATTTAAAAATAACTCCCCAATAACCAAATATATATATACCGAATAAAATTAGTAAAATAATTGTTATTATATTATAAAAAGTATCACTTTTAAAAATATCGGGGAGCCTTCTATTAATCGCCGATAAGCCAATATATAAAAGATAACCAATAATAGTACCTATAATATTTAAAATAATATCATCAATATCAAAACATCTACCAGTTTTAAATTGAACTAATTCCACAGTAATACTGGTGGCAAGACCTGTAATTAAAACGGGAATAATCGTTTTAGGATTAACATACTCTCCAAATAAATAACCAAAAGGAATAAAGATTAAAATATTACCAAGGACATTATAATTAAATAATGTTGATCCCACTTCATATCTAAATATTTCTTTAAAAGGGACTAAATTAAAACCACTAAAAGAATTAGTTTCAGTATTAGTTAAAATTTCAAATAAAAGCCAAATATATAAGATGGATACTAAATAACCAACTTCTTTATGTAAGCAAAATTTTTCATGATGATTTTGGAGATAGAAAAAACGTAAAAAGGCAAGGCTTATAATAAAAACTACTAACATCGGCCAAATATTATTCATTATTTTGTGTATTATTTCCACTATCATTAATTTGTTCCTCCTCCACTACGACAACTTCACCAATATTTTCTTTTGTGACGATAAATATTTCTAAATATATTGTACTATCATTTACTTCTTTTTTCAAAACTTTTTTTACTAAGATTTCTTCATTTTCCGAAAGCTTTAATTTAACTTTTTCTAAAGCTAAATTTAAAGCTTTATTATAAGCTTCTTCTTCACTTAATTCACGGGACTTTTTAACATATTCTTTTTCTTTAACTAAATTAATTTCAAAGTCATTTAATTTATAAAGATTAGTCTCTTCTATTTGTTTATTTTTAAGACGACTTTTTAAAATATCATATTTATTATCATTAATTCTAACATTAAAATTATATCTATTTTTACCAGTATATTCAATATAATATTCAAAAAAAGGCACAGTTACTTTTACTTTATACCAAACTTCGCCATAAACCTCGCCACTTGCACAGACATTATTTTTAACTTCTTCATTAAAAGAAACTTCACCACTTAAAATAATATCTCCTTTATTAACATAGTCATTAATTTCTTTTAAAGCTACTCCTCTATAAATATTCATATTACTAATTTTAGCATCGGTTGTAGCTATCACATGGCAAAAAGAAGGTTCAATGTTTTTAGAAGGAATATTTTTCTCTGTAACATACACATTCATCATTAAACCATCATATTCAATTTCTAACCATTCTAAGGTATCTTTATTATTATCCAAGATTTTAGAGACAATGTTTTCAATTTTTTGATGAGGCATTTTTAAACTAAATCTTTTTAAGCCATTATTAAAAAGCTCTTCTAAAACAAGAGTGCGAATATCTTTATTATTACTTTTAACATTTATTTTAAAAATGACATTATTAGCTAAAAATAAAAGAATAATACTTAAAATAATAGAAATTACAAAAACAATATATTTTTTGAAATATAATTTTATTTTATTAAAACCTGTTTCTGCATAGATAGAAACATGATAACTAACTAAATATTTTTGAATTCTTTCATAGTCTTCATAAGTTGTTTTTATTAAAAGATAATCTTTAGTTTTTTTATTATCATATAAAGTTATACCAATATCATTTAATTTAGTTAAGAGATAGTAATAATTACTATTATTAATTTTTACCCAAATAATATTATTCTTCATAAGTAAACTCAACTTTCAATATTTTACCATTAATGAGTAATTCTTGTTTCGTCATTTGCTTTATTTTTAAATTATCACCAGAAATTAAAACTTTTTTGTTATTAATTGTTAAAACAATTTCTTTATCACTTAATTTATTTAATTTAGAATAATTAAAAACATGCAAATTATTTTCATAAATAGTTATGAAATCATTTAAATCATATAAAAAATTTTTAAAATATTCACCAAAATGCAAATTTTTCATATCATTAAATTATATTGGCAAAACATGAAAAAAAGACTATTTTGTTAGTCTTTCTTTCACAATAGAGCTTACTTTTGTCATATCAGCATTTTGAAGCTTTGAAGAAACATATTTCATGATACTTCCCATATCTTTCATACTACTAGGATTAAGTTCCTTAAATGCTTCTTCAATAGTTTTAACTATTTCTTCTTCACTTGCTTCTTGTGGTAAGTAATTATTTAAAATTTCTATTTCTTTAGCTAAGTCATCTGCTACTTCCGTTTTACCAAGTGTTAAATATTCATTTTTAGAATCATTTCTTTGTTTAACTTGTTTTTTTAGAACGCTAATTACTAATTCATCATTTAATTCTTTTTTATTATTAATAGATTCTAATTGAAGAGCACTTTTTAACATTCTTAGAACAGATAATTTAAATTTATCACCATTTTTTAAAGCTTCTTTTAAATCGTTATTAATAGTTTCAAACATTTAAAATTCTCCTTAATTATGATTTCTTTTGTGGGAATTTTTAATTCCTTCTTCTTTTTTAATTCTTCTTTCAACTCCTGGTTTAACATGGAATTTTCTCTTTTTTACTTCTGAAGGGACACCGCTTCTTGCCACTTTAACTTTAAATTTTCTAAGTGCTGTATTGATATCTCCATTTTGCACTACTACCTTTGTCATGATTCGCCCTCCCTTCGCTTCAAACTAGCCCTATTATAACACTTACCATGGCATTTGACAACAAAAAAGCCTAGTTTTTGTCAATAAATTTTATTTTACTTGACAATAATTTTTGCCCATTACTCTTCTAATGGCTGAGCCAATATTTCTTCCTAAATCAAAAAGAGTTTTAACAGCACTAACAATACCTGTTATAAGAGAGGCAGAAAAAGCTCCGCCCCAAATATTCATTAATTCTTCATCTTGCATATATTTTCCTCCTTTAACACTCTTTTGGATGAAGTATTCCATCTAAGATACCCGCAAAAAAGGCAATGGCACCACCAAAGATACCTAATTTAAGATAAAAAGATGTACTTGATCCTCCTTTTATTTCTAACATTTCTTCATTATTTAATGTCATTAATACTACCTCCTTATTTAAATAATTCTAAAACGTATTTCCACAGTGGCATTTCATCATAATATATAGTAACAATTCCTACTTCATTATTAGAAAATTTAGCATCTACTTTTAAACTAATTATTTGATATATTTCATTATCAATTATTTCAAACTCGCCATAATCTTTAATTTCTGGAATAATATAAGTATCTTTAAATTTTATTTGACTATTATTTATTTTATCAGAGAGTTTACTATTAATATTTATTTTTAAAAGGTCATCACTTATTATCCCAACACATTCAATACTTGATTTTACCTTAATAAAGAATGCTAAAAAGATTATATAAAAAGCTATAAAAATTGTTATGATAATAAAAATAAAATAATTGTTTTCTTTAATATTTTTTAGATAATCATAATTGACTTTAAAATAATTCATGATTCATCTCCAATATTAATGATGTTTTCAAATGTTTTAGTCTGATTTTTATGAGAAATATAAATAATGGTTTTATCTTTAAAATATTTACGAATATTTTTAATTATTTTTCCTTCTAATTTTTTATCGACTTCTGATAATGCTTCATCTAATATAATAATACTTGCTTTCTTTAAAAGTCCTCTTGCTAATATTATTCTTTGTCTTTCACCTCCCGATAAGTTCATGGTGCTATTTTCAATTAAGGAATCATATCTTAAACTTTTCTTTTTAACAATATCTTCTATTTCGCAAATATCACATATTTTTAGAAACTCTTCATCACTTATATTCCGGTTCATTATAATATTTTCTTTAATAGTTAGAGTTAATAATTCTTCTTTTTGGGAAACATATAAAATATTATCTCTAATAGTCCTTAAATTTAAATCATTAATATTACAGCCATCAATAAGCACCTTACCATTATTAACAGCTAAGTCTTTATGAATGATTTTACAAATAGTACTTTTTCCACTACCTGATGGGCCATTTAATAAAACATGCATTCCCTTTTTTATTTCAAAACTTAAATCTTTAAATAGGTAATCGTAATTATTATAAGAATAAGCTACTGAACTAAAAGTAATATTCCCAAGTAATACTCTACTTTCATCCTGAAGATTTTCTTCTTCAATATTTAAAAAGTCAGAAATTTTATTAAACGATGCTTTAATAAAATTATATTTGGGAAGTAAATTAATAAAATTTTCTATGGGTTCAATAAAATATCCTAAAATTAAATTAAAAGTAAAGAGATTAATAATTGTTAAACTGCCCTTATAAGCATACCAAATGCCATAAGTATTTACTAAAAAGAAAGAGAGATCTAAGATTAAGTTTTTAAAAAATTCTAAAATGTTAAATAAATTATTAAATTTAAAACTATGCAGAAAATATCTGGATAAACTTTTTTCAATTTGAAATAAGCCATTATCTAAAACATTTAAATTTTTTAAACTAATAAGACTATCAATATTTTCTAAAGTAATCGCATTAAAATCTGTTTGATAATCAATATTTTTTAAAATATTTTTATAAACAATTTTACTTACTAATAAGCCATAAATAATATAGATAAATATAAATAATATGACAATTAGAAATAAGTTTTTATTAATTGTATATAAAATAAAAGTAGATGAGATCATCATTATAGTATCTAAGAAACATGAAACAAAAATTTCAGAAAATAAATTTTTTATATTACTTAAATCATTAATTCGTGTCATTATTTCTCCTGTGGATCGACTTTTGATGCTCTTAAAAGGAAGGTAAAAGATATGATGTAAAAAGTTGGGATAAATAGAAAGATCAACGGCATTATTTAAATAATTTAAACAGTAAGATCGAATGTATTTAAAAAACACTTTAATTATCGTAAATATACCAAAAATAATAAATAATATTTTTAAATAATGATTGTTAGTATTTAAAAGATTACTGCTTACTTTTAAGTAATAATTGCAAATAAGGGAAATAATAGTTAATAAGAAACTAGTAATAATTATTTTAATAATAAGAAACTTTTCTTTCTTAATAATTTGCCAAAATAAATCAGTTAAATTATTAGTTTTGTCCATTTTAATAATATTACTCCTTGGGTTACAAATAATAACATGCCCAGTAAATAGTTTATTAAATTCATCTAGTTTAAGCTTACGATTACCAATACCTGGATCCATTAAATAAATAATATTGGCATCAACTGCTTTAATAACAACAAAATGTTCTAAACCATTTTCTAACTGTAAATGGGCAATTAAAGGAAATTTTAAAATATCTTTAGCAATATTTACATCTTTTAAGCCCATGGCATCAAAACCCCATTTTTTAAAAGTATTAACTATTTCGTAGGCATTGGTACCATTAATATTAGTTAAAGTATCAATTCTTAATTTTTCTAAAGAAATATAACCATCATAATACATGATTATCCACTGCATACAACAAATGCCACAATCTTTAAAATCATGTTGCAAAACCGGACTTATTTTTTTCATCTTTTTCCTCCCTTCTAATAATATATATTGCGTTTTTTCTTCGATTTCCTTTTAAATTTGATCACTTTTTTGCAAAAATTTGCATTTTTGTTGCGAAATCTCATAAGATTTAGTAAGTAAAAAGGAGCGATAAGATGATTAATAAACAAAATTTATGGTTTGTTACTTTATTCTCTTTAATCTTAATTTTGGGAATATATTATGTTAGTATTGATGATGAAGTAGAAAGTGTATTAAAAGCTGAAGATGATAACAAGCAAAATGAAGTTATTGAAATTACTGAGTCTGATGTTTTAGTGGCCTTAGAGGTTGATGCCGATGAAGAAAAACAAGCTCTCTTAGAAGAATATCAAAGTGTTTTACTTGATACAGAAAGTACTATTCAAGAAAAAAATACAGCTTATGAAAATTTACAAAAATTAAATAATTCTAAAGCTTTAGAAGGTAAAATTAAAAATTTAATTAAAGAAAAATTTAATTTAAATGCTTTTGTTAAAATAAATGATAATACAATAAGTGTCGTCATTGCTTCTAAAGAACATAATACAGAGCTTGCTAATAACATTATTCGTAGTATTCAAGAATTATTTAAAGAAGAAAAATATATTACAGTTAAATTTAATGCATAATAAAAATGTGTACGATTTGCTACACATTTTTATTTTTTTACTACTTTTGTTAAATTTCTTAAATTAGAATCATCTTTATGTTTTTGATAATATTCAGGATCTAACCAAATACTTTTAATATTAGCCCACTTGCTTTTATTTTTCATAACTTTGACTTCTAATTCTTGGGGTTTTTTATATAATATTTGAATATTTTGCGGAGCAAATATTTCTAAAACATAACTAATTAAAGTTAAAGCTTCAATAATAATGGCTGGAAGTAAAAGACAAAAATATAAATTATCTTTACTTACAATATTAATATTATTTTTAAAACTTTCACTAATAAATGATATATTATTAATATCACTTATAAAGAAAGCTAAAACAATGGTAATAGCTAAAATCCAGACTTTAGATTTACCAATAATATTCGATTTAATATTTAAATTTTTATGATATTTATAATATTGAACCACCACTACAGATAATTCAAATATAATAGGGATTATAGCATAAGGAGTTATTAAATAAAGTAAAATAAAATTAGCAATAGTAAGCATTTTATCGGCAGCACCATCAAAGATAGCTCCAAAGAATGTTGAAGCATGCCAATGACGAGCAAGAATACCATCAATACTATCTGTGGCATAACAAATTAAAGAAACTAAACCGGCCGCTATACCACCATAAGTTTGATAAATAGGAACAATAATAAGAGTTCCAATAATTCTTATAAATGTTAAAACATTAACAATAATTAATTTTATTAACATATTAGCCTCCTAATTAAATTTCTTACCATTTAAATAATTTTTGATGGGCATTTCTTTTTTACCTACAGGTTTTATTATATCAAAATAAATAATTCCGTCAAGGCACCCAATACCTAAACTATTTTTAGTTACATATAATTTACCTACTATACTTTTTTCATTAGTATAATGTGATTTAATAATTTTAATTTCTTCATTATTTATTATAGTTTTAGAAAGAGGCCATGGACTAAATGCTCTAATTTTATTATAAACACTTTTAACAGGTAAATTAAAATCTATATCTTCCATTTCTCTTGTAATCATCGGAGCAAGGGTTGCATCATTATCATTTTGTTTAATTCTTTTAACATTTCCACTAATTATTTCATTTAAATTATCTTCTAATAATTTAGTCCCCATCATACTTAATTTATCATGAAGAGTCCCAATATCATCGCTATCTTCGATTTTATATACACTTTTAGCAATAATATCACCCGTATCCATAAATTCATCCATATACATTAAAGTAATCCCGGTTTCATTATCTCCATTTATTAAAGCCCATTGAATAGGAGCACTACCTCTATATTTAGGTAAAAGTGAGGCATGGATATTAATACATCCATATTTAGGATAATCAATTAAAACTTTAGGAATTATTTTACCATAGGCACAAGTAACAATTAAATCAGGTTGATAATCTAATATTTTTTGATATTCTTTTTTTATAGAATGAGGTTTAAATACCGGAATATTATTTTGATGAGCTAAAAGGGCGATGGGAGATTCAGTTAAGACTTTTTTTCTTCCGACATAAGCATCTTCTTTAGTAACTACTAAAACAACATTACACATATTAATTAATAACTCTAATGGCTTTAGGGAAAAATCAGGGGTTCCCATAAAGATAACTCTTACATTTTTCATTTGTTTTCACCTACTAGATATTATAAATGAAATTTTCTAAAAACTCAAATTCTTCATTAATAAAAAAAGATTTATTTTATTTAAATTTTAAGTATAATATTAAATATATTTAGGAGGTTTTATGGAATTACAAAAGTTAAAAGATTTAAGTACTGAATTATTAGAAAATCATAAGATGTTTGAAGATTTAGATAAAAGAATTGAAGAAAAACGTAATAAGATAAAAGAAGATATTGCTTCATTAGAAAAGCAATTAGCAGAAGTAGATAAAGAAAAGGAAGAAGAAACTACTAAGTTAAGAAAAACTTATCAAAAAATTTTAGAAATTTTTACACCTTTTTTAAATGAAGCTAATAAATATGGGTTTTATAATATTGCCGAATTAGGAGGAGCTCTTGCCTATTTAGCAACTAAAATTACTGGAAAAAAACATACTTTTGATGTAAGAAAAAAAGATGATTTTATTTGTCTTAATAATCTCGGTGTTTATTATACAGCAGAAGAAGCCTTTTTAGAAAATACGGAAGCTAATATTTCTGATAAATATTTTGCTTTTGCCAAAAGTAAAGCCCCTGATGTTAGTTCAATATATTACGGACGACATGAAAGCGGATGTGTTTATGGCTTTTCCACCCGTTTTAGTCAATCTGATTTAGTAATGAGTTATGACCCTTACACTAATAAGTACCGTCCCATTTACTCTACAGATGAACAAAATGATTATCCATTTGTTGAGGATTTTCTAAATTATGTTTCTGTGTATCGTTTAAATAATAATTTAAAAGTGATTAATTATGCCCAATTAAAATATTTAGCAGATAGTTTTTTAAGGGAAAATGCAGAAAAATATAAACATTTAGAAAATAATTTATCTAGAACAAAATAAATTTTAAAAAAGAGAAATGTTTTCTCTTTAATATTAGCAAACAAATAGAATTTTTACTTGTTTGCTTTTTTTATTATTTAATCTAAATTATCCATTAATAAAAAGTCTTTTAATTTAATATGTTTTATTTTCTTTTGAGTAGTAAAATCAATTTTTTTATACTAAAAGTTTTTTAAAAGTCAATAAATCTTTCACTGGCACTGAAAGATTTTTCAAAAATCAGAAAATCTTTCAGTAGAATTATTATTGTATTTTTATATATTTAATAATATAATAGCTTTTATTAAAGGAGCAATTTTATGAAATTATATCGCTATCTTGATTCAAATATTTTTAAAAAAAGTTCAGATATTTTGCAAGGTTATTTTAATGAACAAGAAAATTTATTAAATTGCCATGCTTTTTCTCCATCTTATGAATATTTAGATGGCTTCAGTGATTTTTGGGAAAGAGGATCAAACAACAATTTTTTCAATGATGGTGTTATGAAAAAATATTTTTATCCAAGTTTAGCTGATACCTTACTTTGGACTAAAGATAATATAGATGAACATTTAGAAGGAATTATTTTAGAAATTGATTTACCAACAACTGAAATGTATCCTTATTTTGGCTTAGGATATTATTTTCTTACTCGTCGTTTAGAAATATCTTTACCATATGATCTTTTATATCGTTTATCTACAATAAAAGAGGATCCTTTATTTTATAAAGCATTAAATTTATTTAATAATCGTGAATTAAATAAAACTGATAGTTTAAAAGAAATGTCCATAGTTTCTAATTTAACCACATATAATTCTTGCGAATTATATTCTTATTTATGTTTTATAACAGGAATTGATATAAATATTTTAAAATGCTCTATTGCCAATCCTAATGAAGCAGAAAAATTTTGTCAAATATTAAACTTAAGTAAAAAAACCATTATGGAAAGAAAAGAAGAATATTCAGAGCAAATAGAATCTCAATCTGCTATTAAAGAAGAAGTTATTCCCTATTTAGAAGACGAAAATATTACATTAAAAAGAAATTTAAAAAAATATAATTACTCTTTTCAAAAATTAGCCAAATAAAAAAGACTTTTTTAGTCCTTTTTATTTGCTTACTTTTTCAATACTAACTAAAACTTTAATACCATTAATATTAATTTCTTCGCCACCATCTTTTTCTTTTATTTCTTTAGCTAAAGTTTCATTTTTAATATAATCCATAAATTCATTAATTACATTAGTAAATTCTAAACTATAATAATAAATATTAATACGATCACTTACTTCATAACCATTTTCTTTACGCATATTTTGAATTTTAGAAACAAATTCTCTTGCATGACCTTCATTAATTAATTCATCTGTAAGATTAGTATTTAAAACAATAAATAAATTATTTAAAGTACCAACATTAAATCCTTCTTTACTAGATATTTTTATTTCATACATTTCACTAGTAATAATAGTATCATTAAATTTAACTTCATTATTATTTAAATCAGTGAGACTAGTATTTTGTAAGAAGTTTTCAAATTCTTTTATTTTAGCTCCAAATAATTTACCTACTACTTTATAATTTGGTTTTAAAGTAATATTCATATATTTATTTAAATCTTCTTCTCTTAAAACTTCTTTAACATTTAATTCTTCTTTAATTAAAGGTACTAAATCAGTTATTTTATCATAAACTGAGGCATCAATTATTGCTTCAGATAATGGTGTTCTTACCTTTATTTTAGCATCTTCTCTCATCATTCTACCTAAAGAAATTAAATTTCTAACTAAATCCATTTTTTCTTCTAATTTTAAATCAATTAAAGATTCATCATAGTTAGGAAAATCAGCAGTATGAACAGAATATTCATGGGTAAGTTTAGTATATATCTCTTCACTTATATAAGGAACAACCGGAGCAATTATTTTAGATAAACCTACTAAAACTTCATAAGTTGTCATATAAACGGCCTTTTTAGAATTATCTAAAGTACTACCCCAGAAACGATTCCGGCATCTTCTAATATACCAATTTGATAAATCATCTGAGACAAAACTTGTAATACTTCTAACTACTTTATTTAAATCAAATTCTTCATAACCAGCACTAACAGTTTTTAAAAGACTATTATATCTTGATAACAACCATTTATCTATTTCTTCACGTTCTTTAATAGGAATGTTACATTCATCAATATCAATATTATCAGTTGTGGCATACATACTAAAGAAATTATAAGTATTTTTTAAAGGATTAAAGAATTTAGAATAAACTTCTTTTAAACCGTCTTCATCAAATTTTAAAGGTGTCCATACTGGTGATACATAAGGAATATACCATCTTACTGTATCAGCACCATAAGTCTCCATAATGCTAAATGGTTCAATTGCATTACCTCTTGATTTATGCATTTTTTGACCATTTTTATCAAGTAATAATTCATTAACTAAAACATTTTTATATGGAGATACGCCTTTAACAAAGGTTGATATAACTAAAAGTGAATAAAACCATCCTCTAGTTTGGTCAATTCCTTCACTAATAAAATCAGCTGGAAATTGTTTATTAAATAAGACACCATTTTCAAATGGATAATGATATTGAGCAAAAGGCATAGCACCTGAATCAAACCAGCAATCAATAACATCTTTTACTCTACTCATCTCTTTACCACATTTAGGGCACTTAATATGAACATCATCAACATATGGGCGATGTAAATCAATTGATTCATCTATTTTTTCAAGAGATTTCTCTACTAATTCTTTTCTTGAACCAATCATTTCATCATAACCACACTCACATCGCCATAAAGGAAGTGGTGTTCCCCAATAACGGCTTCTTGATATTGCCCAGTCATTTAAATTTTCTAGCCAATTGCCAAATCTTTTTTCACCAACAAAAGCTGGATACCAATTAACACTCTTATTATTTTCAATAATTTTATCTTTTAATTTTGTGACTTCTAAATAAAATGATGGTTTAGAGTAATAAATTAAAGGACTTTTACAACGCCAGCAATGAGGATAGTTATGAACCATCTTTTGTTTTCTAAATAATTTATCATGTTCTTTTAAATATGCAATAACTTCTTTATCAGCATCAAAAACAAGCATGCCTTTCCAAGGACCTTCTGTATAGCAACCATCATCACCAACAGGATTTAAATAGGGAAGATTATAATTTTTACCAACATTGGCATCATCGGCACCAAATGCTGGAGCAATATGAACTATACCAGTTCCATCTTCCATGGTTACATAATTATCACAAGTAACAAAAAAAGCTTTTTTATTAACTTTTAAGAAAGGTAATAATTGTTCGTATTCCATATATTCTAAATCTTTACCTTTATATGTTTTAAGTATTTCATAATCATCACCTAAAACTTTACTGGCTAAAGCTTTAGCTAAAATAAATTTATAATCTTTAGATTTAACTAAAGCGTAATCTTCATTTGGATTAACACATAATGCTACATTTGAAAGAAGTGTCCATGGTGTTGTTGTCCAGACTAAAAAGTAAACATCTTCATCCTTTTTCTTCATAGGAACAATAACTGTTTCAACAGAAGTCTCTTCATAACCTTGAGCTACTTCATGACTAGCTAGTCCTGTTCCACATCTAGGACAATATGGTAATATTTTACTTCCTTCATAAAATAAACCTTCATCAAAGAATTTCTTTAGAATCCACCATTCAGTTTCAATGTAATTATTATCATAAGTTATATAACGATTATCAAGATCAATAAATTGACCCATATTATTCGTTAAATCACGAAAAGCTTTTTCATTTTCCCAAACTATATTTCGACATTCTTCATTAAATTCTTTGATACCATAAGCTTCAATATCGTTTTTCGTTTTAAAACCAAGTTTCTTTTCAACTTGAACTTCAACAGGAAGACCGTGCGTATCCCAACCTATTTTTCTTAAAACTTTATAGCCTTTCATTGTTTTATACTTGCAAAAACTATCTTTTAAGAATTTAGATACCATATGGTGTAGTCCTGGCATTCCATTAGCAGTTGCAGGGCCATCATAAAATACCCAATATGGGCCATCCTTTCTATTTTCAATACAACGATCTAAGATATTATCTTTAAGCCATTTTTCTCTAATACTTTTTTCAACTAAAGATACTTTCCTATTATCTAGACTTTCAAAATTTTTCATTATAACCTCCATTATATAAAAAAGTTCATAAACAAAAGGACGCCATATTGCGTGGTACCACCTTTATTTATGAACTAAGTCATCTCTATTATTATAACGGTTTTTACCGGATTATTTTACTTATATTCAAATAATCGACTCCCAAGTGATATAAATTAAATATCATTTATTAGTTTGCACCTACCACTAACTCTCTTTAAACTAATTTAATTTACGTGTCTTGTTCCATGTCTTTAACACTATAAATTATATGCAAATAAACCTTAGTTGTCAATAATTTACTTTTATTTATTAAGATAAAATAAGAAAGAGATTGCTCTCTTTCCAAGGATTAAGTCTATGAAGGTTTTTACGAGTTTTCCTTCTCGTTTATTTATGCTACGATTATAAATGGATCAGAATCTGTTCCAGTTCCTTTAGAAATTTTAGTGCCTGCATTAAGGTAGAAAACAGGCATCACGTCATAGTTTGAGTATTGAGAAACTTCACCAGCCCCTTGATAGTTTATTCTTATCGCAAATATGTCACCAAAGCCCGTCATCGTCCAATACCCCAAATTTAATCCCGTACCTATCCAACCTAGATCCTTGGGACTCCATCCGCCAGCCCCCAGCGTATGATCTTTTCCACTAGACCAGTAAAGGTCAGCCAGAAAAA
>CANQZQ010000003.1 GCA_947628375.1 uncultured Bacilli bacterium | reverse complement strand
AATCCCAATTAATATGGGATTTTACTTCTATAATTCATTTTTTTATTACCTTCGGGAATTTCTAATTTAATTCAATCTGATTTTTATGAATTAAAAAAGCCCAAAGGCTTTTATTCTATAATTGTATATGGATTTGTTTTAGTACCATCGCCAGAAACTTCAATATTTTTTATTAAATTAATTACGGGTCTTACTTTGCGATATAAATTTCCTTCAACATTAGTAACTACACTGCCATTTGTGCCAATCATAAACATATAAATATTTTTATCATTTCCTTTTGCACCACTCATGGTGTACCACGGTTCATTAAGAGAACTATTATAAAGATAAAAACTATTATTACTATTAATTGGAGATGCACCAGCTAAAATTACTTCGTCGATAGTTAAAAGACCAATATTACTACTAAATAATTCACCTAAACAATTAAGAGTTGGAATTTTATTAGTCATTATTCTTGTATAAGCTATATAATTATTGGCATTATCTTTAACAATATCACTGCAAAATTTAGTATTAGCTATATATTTTTCTTTTTCTTTTAAATTATTTTGAAACCAATCACTTAAAAAAGATGACATACTAACATTTTTAAATTCAAAAGATTCATCTTCATCAGTATAGTAACTACCAACATCATTAATGGCATCATCTAAAACTAATCTAGTTGTACCATCACCATTAATTCTTACAATCCGCCAAGTTTTATCGGCAAAATTAACATAATTATTGACTACATTACCACGATAATAATAAGAAATTCCTAAATCATCGCTAGATTTAATTAATCCTTCGTCTTTAGTAGCGGCTTCCTCACCAACCTTAGTTATAGAATTGTTTACTGGAGGAGTATTTTTAAGTATAGTATCTGCAAAAGTAAAAATAGTACCACTTGGTATTTCTACATTAATATTTCCTTTTATTTTATTATCAGCATTAACTTTTAAAATATAATCTTTAGTTTCTTTAGCATCAAGGCTTATATAATTAGTAGAGGTATTTTCTTCATCTAAACTACCTTCCATAATAACTGAATCATTATAATTAAGACTATAACTTCCTTTTCCATTAATATTATTAAAAGATAAATAATAGTAAGCAACATTATCACTTTCATTAGTTACAGAAAACTTAATAGTTTTTTTTGAATCAGTATTTATTTTTTTACCATCAACGTAATTAATTGATAAAACACCATTTACTTCCACAGGCACATTTAAAACTTTATCATAAAAAAGATAGATAATTCCTACTACTAAGATAGTTAATATTAAAATTCCTAAAATAGCCAGTATTGATTTATATCTTTTTTTCATTTTTAATTTAACTAGAATAGGTTCTTTCATTTTCGCACAACCTTTATATACATTATATTAAAAGTTAAAAATATTGTCAATTTTTTCTAGGTACTAGCGATAAGATCAATAAAAAAGCTTATCTTTACTTAGCTAGTAAAAATAAGTTTCTTTTATTTTAAGGCTTTATTAAATTCTTTAAATTCTGGCTCACTATCTAAATCAGTTTTACTTAATTCCTCTAATAAATCTTTTTGTTTTTTAGTAAGTTTTGTTGGAGTTATAATATTGATAACTACATACATATCGCCATAACTATTGCTATTTATTGCTTTTACTCCCTTGCCTTTTAATTTTAATTTAGTATAATTTTGGGTTCCTGGTTTAATTTCAATATAGCCGTTACCAGTTAAAGTGGGAATTTCTTTTCTACAGCCTAAAGCAGCATCAGTGATGGTAATTGGAACTTCTAGATATATATCATTATTTTCTCTTTCAAAGAATTCATGTTCTTCTACTTCAAATTCTAAATATAAATCGCCATTAGCACCACCATTTATACCAGCACCTCCTTTACCTGATAATCTTAATTGGCTACCACTAAAGACACCAGCAGGTATATCAACTTCTAAAGTCTTATTTTTTCTAACTCTCCCAGTTCCACCACAAGAGTTACATATTTCCTTAAAAGTTCTACCAGAGCCGCGACATTCAGGACAAGTTTTTTGAGTTTGCATAATTCCAAAAAGACTTCTTTGCTCTTCTTTAATTACGCCAAGACCATTACAAGTTGGACATTTAACTTCGCCATGGCCGCCCTTACCTTGACATTCACTACACTCTTCGTTGACATTTACTTTAATATCTTTTTTACAGCCATTGATAGCTTCTTCAAAAGATAATTTAATGCGCATTATTAAGTCTTCGCCACGGGTTGCCCTGGAAGTTCTTCTTCCGCCACCAAAGCCAGTAAAGGCATCAGTAAAACTACTAAAGCCACCTCTGAAACTGCCACCAAAAAGGTCCGATAATATGTCTTCAAGATCAATATCACCCATATCAAATCCCGAAGATGGACCGCCATTTTCAAAAGCTGCATGACCAAATTGATCATATTGAGCTCTTTTATTTTTATCAGATAAAACGGCATAAGCTTCACCTATTTCTTTAAACTTTTCAGCTGCTCCTTCTTCTTTATTAACATCAGGATGGTATTTTTTAGCTAAAACTCTAAAGGCTCTTTTAATTTCTTCATCTGTTGCATTTTTTGAAACACCAAGTATTTCATAATAATCTTTTTTATTCAATATTTTTCACTTCCTTGTAGTTTATCATATTCCTTTATAAGCTTTTCCATAAATTTTATAGCATAATTCATGACTTCTTCGCTTTCCATATCAACACCAGCTAATTTTAAAGAATCAATTGGATTTTTAGTACAACCTAATTTTAAGAAAGCTAGATAATCTTTTTGCGCTTTTTCATCGCCTTCATAAATTTTATTGGCAATATTAATCGCTGCAGCAAAACCAGTTGCATATTGATATACATAATAATTCATATAAAAATGTGGTATTCTTTCCCATTCATATTTAATTTCATCATCTACTATCACATCTTTGCCAAAATAAAGCTTATTTAATTCATAATATTTATTATTCATGACATCACTAGTTAAAATACCACCAGCCTCAGCATATTCATGAATGTAAAGCTCAAATTCAGCAAACATAGTTTGTCTAAAAATACTAGCTTTATATTTTTGAAGCAAATCATCAATAATTTTTAGTTTTTCATTTTTATCATTAGTATGATCCATTAAATAACGAGATAAAAGGATTTCATTAACTTGACTTGCCACTTCAGCAACAAATATACTATAGCCATAATCAACATAACTTTGATTTTTTATAGCATAGTAATAATGCATCGCATGACCAAGTTCATGAGCTAATGTAGAAACATCATTTAAATTTCCTTCAAAGCTTAATAAAACATAAGGATGAGTACTATAACAAGCTGTACAATAAGCTCCTCCCCTTTTACCTTTATTATTACATGAATCAATCCAACCATTAGTAAAAGAAGTAGTTAAATCTTTTACATAGTTATCACCTAAAGGTTTAACAATTTCTAAAACTAAATCTCTAGCTTCTTCAAAAGTATATTTTTTACCATTATCTTTAGTTTCAAGTTCAGCATAAGTATCATATAAATGTAAATCTTTAATATTTAATAATTTTTTCTTTAAACGCCAATATTTATATAAAGTTTCTAAATTATTATGGACAGAATTAATTAAATTATGGTAAACTTGAGGCTTTATTTCATCATGAAATAAAGATGCCTCTAAAGTATTTTTATATTTTCTAATTTTGGCATTAGCCACACTTTTTTCAACTTCATTACGTAAAATGGTGGCAATGGTAGTTTTAAAACTACTATAAGTTTTATATAGGGATTCAAAAGCTTGCTTTCTTACTTCTCTATCATTACTTCTGATAAAAACAGAATAATTGCTTTCAGTAAGTTCAACACTCTTACCATCTACTACTATATTATCAAATCTAAAATCACTATCAGACATCGAAGACATAATTTCATCAGGGGCATCCATTAATTTAGCAAATGCCCCTAATGAAGCTTCAACTTCACTACTTAGAACATGTTTTTTTGTTCTATAAATATTTTTTAAAACTCGACTATATTCTTTTAGGCTCTTATTTTCTTTTATATAATTTAAAACTATTTTTTCATCACTTTTTAAAAGTTCGGGAACAATATAAGCAGATTCTTCTAAATATTTACTGTATAAATTTTTAGCTTGGCCAAATAATTCTTGATAACTTTGATTTAAAGTATCAGCATCATTATTGATATGAGCATAAATAAATACTTGTTCTAATTTAATACCTATATTAGTATCAAGCTCTAATAATTTTAATAAATTATCACTGCTATCTAATATATGATCCTTAAATTTTCGATATTCTTTAATCTTTTTTTCTAAGTATTTAATATCTTTTAAACAAAGTTCATCACTTTTATAAATATCTTTAGTATTCCACTTATATTTATCATTAAATTCTTCTCTATTTTTTGCCATATTACCTTTCCTAACAGCAAAAGAAGAGGATTATTTCTCTTCCTTTTATTATTTTTCTTCAAATGAGGCTTCTTCAACGCCATCATCGTTTTTCTTGTTTTCTGTGTTGGTATTTTCATCTTGATGTTCTGGTTTAGCATTTTGATATACTTTAGCTGCTAAATCCATAGCAATCTTCGAAAGTTCTTCAGTTTTTTCTTTAATCTTATCAGTATCATTTCCTTCTAGAGCATCTTTAACTTCCTTAATTGCTGCTTCAGCTTTTTCTTTGTCAGATGAATCTACTTTATCACCTAAGTCTTCTATAGCTTTTTCAGTTTGAAATACCATTGAATCAGCATTATTTCTTACTTCCGCTTCATTTTTTCTTTTTTCATCAGCTTCTTTATTAGCTTCAGCTTCTTTAACCATCTTATCTATTTCTTCATCAGTTAGGTTGGTACTAGATGTAATTGTAATTGATTGCTCTTTACCAGTTCCTAAATCTTTAGCTTTAACATTTACAATACCATTAGCATCAATATCAAATGTAACTTCAATTTGTGGAACTCCTCTTTTAGCAGGAGGTAAATTAGTAAGTTGGAAGTTTCCTAAAGTCTTGTTATCAGAAGCCATTTGTCTTTCACCTTGAAGAACATGAATGTCTACAGCTGGTTGATTATCAACAGCAGTGCTAA
Source organism: uncultured Bacilli bacterium (assembly GCA_947628375.1). GTDB lineage: Bacteria > Bacillota_I > Bacilli_A > RF39 > UBA660 > SIG200. The sequence goes on along the minus strand of CANQZQ010000003.1, from coordinate 29,264 downwards.
AGACTTGACTCTTACTTGTTGGAATTGTAGTATTTCTTGGAATTAATACTGTCATAATATTACCAAGAGTTTCAATACCAAGTGATAGAGGTGTAACATCTAGTAAAACGATATCATCTACTTCACCAGTAAGTACTCCACCTTGAATTGCAGCACCCATAGCAACAACTTCATCTGGGTTAACACTCTTATTAGGTTCTTGTCCTAATTCTTTTTTAACTAATTCTTGAATATATGGAATACGAGTTGATCCACCAACTAAGATAACTTTATCAATATCTTTATTAGTAAGTTTAGCATCTTTCATAGCTTTTCTTACTGGTTCAAGAGTTGAATCAAATAAGTCACGACATAAATCTTCAAATTTAGCTTTAGATAAAGTCATTTCCATATGAAGTGGTTCTTTATCATCATTTTGAGCTAAGAATGGAAGACTTATTTGCGCATTAGTCATACCAGATAAATCTTTTTTAGCTTTTTCAGAAGCATCTTTAATTCTTTGCATAGCCATTTTATCTTTTGATAAATCAATACCATGTTCTTTTTTAAATTCTGAGACTAAATAATCACTAATTCTTGCATCAAAGTCATCACCACCAAGACGATTATTACCACTTGTAGCTTTAACTTCAAAGACACCATCACCAAGCTCTAGAATAGATACATCAAATGTACCACCACCTAAATCGTAAACTAAAATAGTTTGCAATTTATCTTGTTTATCAAGACCATATGCTAAAGCTGCTGCCGTTGGTTCATTAATAATTCTTTCTACTTCTAAACCAGCAATTTTACCAGCGTTTTTAGTAGCTTGTCTTTCAGCATCATTAAAATATGCTGGAACAGTTATAACTGCTTTAGTAACTTTTTCACCTAAATAGCTTTCCGCATCAGCTTTTAATTTACTTAAAATCTTAGCACTAATCTCTTCAGGTGTATATTTTTTACCATTAGCTTCGACTCTTTCACTAGTTCCCATTTTTCTTTTAATTGATGAAATAGTATTTTTAACATTGGTTACCGCTTGTCTTTTAGCAGTTTCACCAACTAATTCATCATCACCTTTGAAGGCTACAACAGAAGGTGTTGTACGATTTCCTTCACTATTAGGAATAACTTTAGCTTCTCCTCCTTCAAGGACCGCCACACAACTATTAGTTGTTCCTAAATCAATACCTATAATTTTTGCCATTTTATTCACTTACCCTTTCATTAACTTTGACCATGGCAGGTCTTAAAACTTTATCATTGTATAAATAACCTTTTTGCATGACACAAGTTACAACCCCATTTTCTTTTGTATTATCATTCTCTGTAAGAACTGCTTCCATCATATTAGGATCAAATAATTTATTTAAAGCATCAATTTCTTTAACGCCTGAATCATCTAATATTTTTTTAAAATCATTATAGATTAATTTAAAACCATTTAAGAATTTAGATACTTCATCTTCTAAATTATCATCATCCATACTAATTGCTCTTTCAAAATTATCAAGAATAACTAAACTTTTTTTAATAAATGATTCCCCATCATATTTATAAATACGACTAATTTCATCTTCATATCTTTTTTTCATATTTTGCATTTCAGCACTTACTCTTAATAATTTATCATTTAAACTATTTTTTTCTTCAATTAGTTTTAAGACTTCAGCATTATTTTTTTTATTTTCTTTTTTAGAATGCTTCTCACTTTTTAATCCTTCATTATTTTCTTCCATCATCTTTTTCCTCTATCTTATCTACCATATAATTTAGAAGGGAAACAACTCTCTCATATTCCATTCTCTTTGGACCAATAATGGCAATTGTTCCTTCTTCACCATTAGATTTATATTTGCGTTTTATAACCGTAACATTATCATCAAAGTTGCTTTCTTCGCCGATATAAATTTTTAAATCTTCGCCACCATCAATTTTACTTACCATTTCTTTAAAAGAATCATCTTCTAATTTTGAAGCTATTCTTTTGATACTTGTGGCATCATCATATTCTGGTTCTTTTAGTAGATTGACACGGCCTGATACATGAATATTGGTATTATGATGTAAAAAATCATTAAAAGCATCATAGAAAATATTATAAACTGTTTCATAATCTTTAATCTTCTTGGCAATAATTGGTTTTATTTCAAATTCGAGTTTTTCTGATACTTTATCAATTGGGGTACCTACTAACATTTTATTAATCATTTCCCCAGTTTTAACTATTTCATTAATATCGGTATTTTTTTCTAAGATAAATTGTTTGTTTTCCACAACTCCTTTATCAGTACAAACTACTGCAACTATTCTTTCTTCATCTAAAGCAATTATATTAATTTGCTTAAGTAAATTATCACTGCTACTTTTACCTAATACTACGGAAGTATAATTTGTTAAATCACTAATTATTTCCATACATTTAGTAACAGCGTCATTAACTTTTAAATCATGATTAGAAAATATTGTTTGAAGTTTTAACATATCTTCACCAGTTAAATCTTTAGGCTTCATTAAATGTTCTACATAATATTTATAACCTTTTTCACTGGGTATTCGGCCACTGGAGATATGATTTTTTTCGATATATCCCATATTTTCTAACATAACCATTTCATTTCTTATGGTTGCGCTTGAACATTTTAACTTTTTGCACAAAGAATTACTACCCACAGGCTTAACAGTTTTAACGTAAGTTTCAACTATTTCTTTAAGTAATGCTTTTTTACGATCATCCATTATCAATATATCACCCGCTTTCTTAATATTAGCACTCCTCTTTTTTGAATGCTAATATCATTATAATATTATGCTTAGCACTTGTCAATATATGAGTGCTAATTTTTAAAAATTTTTTAATTTTTTAAATTTAAAAAAATAGTTTCCTATTTCAAAACTATTTTTATAATAAATTACTTATTTTTCAACTATAAATGGATCTGATAAACTACCAATCCCTCCAGATAATGTAATATCAGAGTTCAGATAGAAGACCGGGCGAACGGAGTCATTGGAGTACAATACATTTTCATTAGCACTAGCACTTCCGTTATCAGATATGAAATATGTCACGTAATTAAAATTGTAGTTTTTACCAAATCGATCCATTGTCCATTCAACTTGATAATCATCAGTTTTTCCATTATTACTTATATGCATCCAACTATTAATACATCTCACAGAATGATCAGCGTAATTGCAATTTGTATCTGATGAATCTTTTCCCGAAATACTATACGAATAGTAATAATCACTTACATATATTAATCCAACCTTTGCTTGAATGACATCAGCAAACTTACTCTCTATACTATATACACTATCAGCATCAGTATCTATACTCGGTACATCACCATATTTCCAGGTGTGGTCCTCTATCTTGTTATACCAATTGTTTCCAGTCGTTATATATTGTACATTACTCGTTTTACTATCTATAAATAAATTAGAGGATCCAGATTGATTAACATCATTACCATTCAATCTTTTAAATATATCAGAATCTTCCCACGTCGCTCCAGCTCTCAAGTCACTATGCCAGTAATATTGATATAAGGTTTCCTCCCTTATAGCTGTATTTTTAATTAACTTCATTTTTCCATCTTGTGTTATTCCTATTATTCTGTACATATAATCACTTGTCTCAGTACATTCATCTTTATTTGTTGTTCCAAAACATATATAATTATTTACATCTGCTTTAGTCCCAACAAATCTATACATGTCTCCTAGTAGCTTTTCACTTAGCCCATTTGGTTTTTGAGCAAGTACATATTCCATTGCATTTAGTTCAACTCCTGCTTTTACACTGTCCTCTGGATTATTTACTACTACACTTATTATATTTTTAAATGTCTTTCCCTTGGTTGAATTATTTATACCCCCTTCATTGTAATCTATCCACATATATATCTCATATGTTATTGTATCATTTTTTGTTATCTTTTCTTTATCTATTACATATGTATTTTTATGACTATATCCTTTTGTCTCATTCATATTATTTAATTTGTTATCTATTAATGTCTTGGTTGTTGTATTATCTTTTAATTTATTTATTTCATTTAAAAAATTAGTTTCTATTAATGTTTCATTATTCTTATCAATCTTTGTCTTTATTTTACTGGCTGGTATATTTGGATTATTTTCATCTTCATCTTCATAATTTGATAATGTTGTTATTACTAAACTATAATCGACATCATCTGTACTACAATTATTTTTTATTGTTATTGTTATTGGTTTAACATTATCTATGGCATATTCATCTGTTATTGGATAATTATATTGCAATTCTACTTCGTTTTCAGTTAAGCTTACATCTATACATCCTGTCTTACCTTTTAAAATAACATTTGCTGTTCTTTTATTACTATCTACTGCATTAAAATAAGCATAACTTATTCCCAGGCTTCCAATTAAAAGTGTTACGAGTATTACGGCCCATAAAACTTTTAATTTACTTTTTAATACCCCCCCCCGAGCGAACAATATTTTGTCTTTCCATAACTATCCTCTTTCTATTTTTCTATTACTTTTATATTATCATATTTTTTTATCTTTTTAAATAGTTTTGCACAAAAAATATCACCAATAATATATTATTATAGGTGATATCTATGCCTAAAAGGCCTAATCCAACATTTTATATTTTTTGTGCCATTGGTTTATGTATTTTAATTTTTTATCAATTAATTATAACTTTTATTTTGCCATTTAGATATAATATTTTTATTTTATTTGTAGAAATACTTTTACTCTTTGCTTGTATAAGCAGAATTGTTTGGTTTTAAATCATTTACTCATTTTGATAATATTCTTTTAAAAAGTCCTCAGTTTTATAAATATAATCTATTTTTTTACGCATCTCTTTACATACTTCAAATTCCGAACCATCAAAATTAATCTCGGGGACTAAACTTATTAAAATAAAAAATAATTTTTGCTCCTCATTAGATAAAGGAGAAGTTAACAAATATTTTTTATAAATACTACTAAATTCTAAATCCCAAAAGTTATTTTGATATAGATTATATAAATCTAAGATTGGCGTATCAAATTTAGCATTATCCCAACTTATTAAATATTCTTTATCATTAATTAAATAATGATCTAGGCTTAAATTATTATGAACTAAAGATATTCTTTCACTTTTTTTATCCTTGACTAAATTAAACCAATCATCTAACTCTCTTTTAGAAAAATCTAAAGCTGCATTGATTTTAGAATAATTTCTTAAAAATTCATATTCTTTGGGGGACGGGTAAATACTTTTTAAAAATAAATCATAATACTTTAAATAATAACTTTTTAAATAAGCAATATTATTATCAATATTTTCATATATTTCTTGATAGGTTTCTTCTCTTACTTCTTTATTATAAGAAGTTTTAGAATGTAAAAGGGCCACCAAAGAAATTAAATCTTCGCATTTATTAGGGTTAATTATTTCATTATCTTCAATGTATTCATAAACGATATCATCATCACGACTATTAAAAGATGAAAAACATTCTGGAAAATTATTAAACCCACGACTTTTTAAATAATTAAAAATACTATTTAAGTCTTTATTTTTTGGTTTTTTCTTAACGACAAAATTACCACTTGTAGTTTCTAAAATTGTACATTTTCCTTTAATAGTATAACGATATGGTTTATATAATGATTTTAAGCTTTCTAATTTATTCATCGATTTTAGGTATTAAAACTTTATCGCCAGTTGAGACTGAATCACAATTATTATACTCAGTTATAATACTACTTGGTACACTATAAAAATTAGCAATTGTTTCTAAAGTTTCATTTTCTTTAGCAATATGAACATGATATGTAACAAATGTATCATCACTATCTTTAATTGTTTCCATTATTGTTTTTTCTTCGGTTTCTCCTAATCTTTCTTCTTTTTCCTCTTCTTTTAAATCTTTACTTTCTTCTAAAGCTATTTCTTTAGTTTCTTCTTCATTTTTTGAAACCACATTTTCACTTTCTTCATTAATTCTTTCATCATCATTCTCCCCTTCTTCTTCATTAATTTTTTCTTGATTTAAAAATTCATCAATAAATTCTAATTCACTATTTAACTCTTCTTCATTAACTCTTTCAAAAACTTCTTCTTCATTAACTAAAGCTTTTAATGAATATTCAATATTAACTTTTAAATTAGTTTTATCAGTAATTTCATAAGAAAAATCTTCAATATTGAATTCTAAAGTATCCTTTTTAATATCCTCTCTTAATTCTACGGTAAATGGTAAAGTATATTTAAAAGGTTCAGTATTAACACTTACTTCATGAGTCTTGTATTCCCCACTTACATAGAAATTACCTAAAACTAAGCCTTCTGAGATATTATAATCGTGTTCTAAAGACATTTTTGTTATTTCTGAGATATTTGTTTTAAAGTCAATAATACTTTCAAAAGGTATTTTTACATACATATTATCATCTCCTAAAAAATAATATGTTAATTAAAAAAATAATATAACTTAAGCTATATTATTTTTAAATAAATCTTTATAAATAGTATCATAATTATTAACTAATTTAATTTCTAAATTATCAATTATTTGTTTAGGGACCTCAAGTAAATCATTACTATTATCTTCAGGAATATAGACTTTTTTAATTCCGTTATTATAAGCTGCGATTAGTTTTTCTTTTAGACCCCCAATAGGTAAGATATTACCTTTTAAACTAATTTCTCCACTAAAAGCAACTAACGGATCTATTTTAACATTTAAAATAACTGATAAAATGGCCGTCGTAATTGCAATGCCACAAGATGGGCCTTCTTTTTTACTGGCATTATCGGGGATATGAATATGAATTGTTCTATTATAAAAAGCAGTACTATTAACATAATCGCTTTCTTTAATAAAAGAGGAGGCAACATAAACACTTTCTTTTAAGACATCACCTAAAGAACCGGTAGTAATCACTTTTTCTTCACCATTATATACTGAGGCTTCAACCGTTAAAGCGACTCCTCCTAAGTTAGTATAAGCTAAAGCATTAACTATCCCCGGTAGTTCTTTTTTATTTAATTTAATTTCATTTATTGGTTCTTTTAAATATTTTTTAAGATCTTCATTAGTAATAGTTAAGCTTTCTTTTTTGCTAGAGATAACTTTAGTAACTAAAGTTTTTAATATTCTTTGAAGGTTACGAACTCCCGCTTCTTTTGTATAATTATTAATTAAATATATAATAGTATCATCTTTCATTATTAACTTTTTGGTGATTTTAAAATCAGCATATATTTTAGGTAAAAGATATTTTTTAGCTATATCTAATTTTTCAAAGACAGTATAACTAGATAGATTAATAATTTCTAAGCGATCATATAAAGTATAGGGAACAGTATCAACACTATTAGCGGTTAAAATAAATAAAACGTGGCTTAAGTCAAAAGGCTCTTCAATGTAATTATCAACAAAGCTTTTATTTTGATTGGAATCTAAAACATCAAGTAAAATACTAGCGGGATCTCCTTTATAATCTTTAACCATTTTATCAACTTCATCAATTAAAATTACCGGATTATTAGTGCCACATTTTTTTAATGATTGCATTATTTTACCAGGAAGAGCCCCTAAATAAGTTCTTCTTGATCCAACTAATTCAGTGGCATCATTTAGTCCTCCAACACTTATTTTAGCAAATTCTCTATTTAATGCTTCCGCAATTGATTTAGAAATAGTGGTTTTACCAATACCTGGTGGACCTACTAGACAAATAATGGGGTTAGCAATTTCTTCATTAATATTTTTGGCATTAACATAATCTTCAATTCTTTCTTTAATCAAGTAAAGACCATAATGGCTTTTATTTAAATGATTTAAAACTGTTTTAACATTTAAGTTTTCAGTACTTTCATTTTGCCATGGAAGAGATAAAACCCATTCTAAATAACTAACTATTACTCCATATTCTGGTGATGTTTTAGGAATTCTTTTTAATTTATCTATCTCATTTAAAAGTTTTTCATGAGTTTTTGAAGATAATTTTAAATTATTTAGAATATCTAAGTATTTATTAATATCTTCTAATTCGCTTTCTTTAATATTTAAAGCATTTTCAATTTCTTTTAGTTTTTCTTTTAAATAATATTCCTCTTGTTCTTTCGTTAAACGAATTTCGACATTATTAGATATTTTTTCATCTAATTCATTATATTTTATTTCTATATTGATATCTTTAATTAAAGACAAGGCTCTTTTTTCACTATTTAACTCTAACATATAATTATGTTTTTTAGAAAAATCCAAAGGCAAAAAAGAAGTTATAGCATCAGTTAAAAAACCTAAATCATCATTTTCATTAATAGTTTTTAAAATACTATTAGAAACACTAGAGTTAGTCGAAATATATTCTTCTAATGTTGTTTTTAGTTTTCTTTTAGTTACTTCTTCTGTTGTAGCTTCTAGTTTAGGTAAAACTATATCAGTTATTTGAGCATCAATAATATCTTCAGTAAAAGAACGATATTCTAATATTTTAACTCTTTTTTCACCTCTTAAAGTAAGTCTTAAGTTACCATTAGATAGTTCAATCTTACTTTTAATATAAGCAATAACCCCTACTTTAGGTAAATCATCAACTGAAGTTTCTTTATCGCTAGCTATCGGAGATACTATTAAAACGCGATCACTATATTTTTTATTACTAAGTTTAATTATCTTTTTACTTATTTCATCTTTTAATTCAAGTTTAATTTCTTGAAAGGGCAAAATCACTAAATCTTTTAAGAGCATAACAAGTAATGTATAGTCCATTTTGCACCTCCAAAGTTCAAGGTTTATTATAAAAAATATTTTTTAGTTTGTAAATATAAAAAAGATAATTTTTAAAAAAAGATTTTAATAAGAAAAAAAGATGATTACTCACCTTTTTTAGCTTCATTACTTTCTTTTAATATTTCTAAAGCACGATGCATACGCATATCATATTTAACAACATCAAGAGTACCATATGCTTCAATTAACTCTTCTAATTTAATACCATAATTATCAGCCATTTCTTTAGCTTTATCTTTAACTTCCTTTTCCGTAAAGTCAATTTTTTCCATATCAGCAATGGTCTCAATTATATAACGATATTTAAGTCTTTTAATGGCTTCAGGTTCTAATTGCTTATGTAAATCTTCATGAGTTGTTCCGGTAATTTTATAATATTGTTCCATATCAATACCTTGAGTTTTAAGTTGTCTTTGATATCCTTCCATCATACGATGTACTTCTTCATCAATAATTTCAGGATTTATTTCAACTTCTAAGTTTTTAGTAGCGGCTTCAAGTAAATTATCGACAAACTCTTCTTCAATATGTTCTTCTTTATGAGCTTTGATATTTTTTTCTACTTCTTTCTCAAATTCTTCTTTGGTTTTAACCTCAAGTCCTAAATCTTTATAAAATTCTTCATTAATTTCTGGTAAAACTTTTGCTTTGATTTCATGAATCTTTACTTTAAAAGTAACTGGTTTATTTTTTAAATCTTCAACATAATTTTCAGGGAATGTCAAATTAAGTTCTACTTCATCATTTGTATGATGAGAAATAAGTCCTTCTTCAAAGCCAGGAATAAAAGTATGAGAGCCAATTTCCAATGGATAATTTTCACCCTTACCACCATCTAGAGGTTTACCGTCAACAAAACCATCGAAATCAATAACAACAGTATCGCCATTTGCTACTTCGCCATTTTCTTTAACTACTACTTCTGCTAGTTCACTTCTTAAATGTTCAATTTCTTCATTTAATTCTTCTTTTGATACTTTAGCTTTTTCTTTTTTAACACCTAAATTTTTATAAGAAGATAGTTTAACTTCTGGTTTAGTAATAATTTTAAAACTAAAAATAACAGAGCCATCAGAAATACCAGTAACATTAACTTCCGGTTCAATAACGGGAGTTAATTTATGTTCATCTAATACTTCTTTATAAGCGATATTAATTGCTTCTTGAATAGCGTCATTATATAAAGATTCAATTTTATAATGTTTTAGATAAACATCTTTAGGAGCGCATCCTTTTCTAAAGCCATCTATTTTAACCTCTTTATTAGCTTTTTTAAAGGCATTATCTAAACAATTAGTCCATTTTTCACCCTCAAGTTTAATTTCAATTTCATGTACGTTTTTCATTAATTCACACCTTTCAAATACTTCTTTATTATATTATAAAATCCCTTGTTTAGCAATAAGTTACTTCATTATGTGAGTTAAAGTATCTCTAACTCTTTTAATACTTTGTTCACCTCTTGTAATTTTTCTTCCTAAAATTCTTTTATTAATTCCTGACTTAAATCTTACTGTTTCATTTAAATTATCATCAGCATCAATTCGAACATTATCATCACTATAATGCCAAATACTATTTTCATCAAGAATAGTTACCAAATCATTAACTTTATGTTCAAATCTTTGGATTTTACCCTCTTTAATAACTAAATAATTAAAGAAATAATTTCTTTCTTTATCATAATGCATTTCAAACATTTTAATATTAAATTTATCTTTTATTTTTTGACATATATCTATTAGATAAAGAAGCATATATTCAAAGCCAAAATCTCTACCTTCTTTTACAATAGCGATAAATATTTGTAAATCATATAAACTTAATATTTTACTCAAATCTTCACTAGATAAAACAATTTTAATTATTTTATCATTACCATTTTGATAATTGATAGTATATTCATCTTTTCCTTCTAATATTTCAACCGACTTCTTAACACCTGATTTAGTAAGTGATAAAGCTTTAGGTAAATAGGTCATGTTAGGTTCTACTTGATATTTCCAAACAACCTCTTCTTCTTTACCATTTTTACTTTTAACTGTTACTTCATTCATTCCAATATAATTATCTATATAAAATATATATGAACTATCATTATTAAAATTATTGCAAGTAAAACATAATACTCGTTTTTTATCAGCCGTATAAATTTTTGGATCAGTTAAAGAAATGCTATAATCATGATAAAGTTGAAGATTTAAAAATGGATTTAAAAATCTTTTTAATTCATAATTAAAATTGTAAACTTCATTTTTATAAATATCACAATTTTTGAACTCATAATGGAGAATATCATCTAATTCTTTCTCTAATTTTTCACTATTAATTATAACCGTTTCAATCATAAAAATCTCCTTCAATAAAATCTATTTTAGCATAAGTTTATTTTTTTGCATAGAAAAACTTACCAAAAAGATAAGCTAAAATTTTAAATAAATAATTATGACTTCCTGTGTTAACTAAGACTAATATTAATTCATCATAATTATAACGATATATTAAAAGCCAATCGGGCTAAATATGACATTCATAACAATTAACATAAAGATTATTATTTATAAGGCAACTCTTCTCCATTAGCTAATAAATCAATAACATCTAATAATTTATCAATATTCTTTCCTTGTTTTAAAACCCTTTTTAAGCTTTTATTAAACCGAGTAGAAAATTTTACTTTATTTTTATATTTTACTAAAGTTGGGAGAAATATTATTCTTCATCAAGAAAAGCCTTCTTTAATTCTTCTCTATTATCATAGCTTGGATAATCATCTGGATGCTTAATAATATTATCAGCTTCTTTAAGCGCTTTCATTACTTCTCTACTTGGTTTATTATTTACTACCTCAAAAGGAATGCCGTTTCTTTTCACAATTTGAGCTAAAAACATATTAACTGCCGTTGTCATATTAAGACCTAATTCTTTTAATATTCTGGTGGCTTCTTCTTTAGTTTTAGCATCAACATTAACATTTAACGTGGTTGTATAACTAGCCATTTTAACACTTCCTTTCCATCTATTTCATTATAACATTACTAAATTTTAAATCAACATATTATGTTGATAGTAACAACATTGCAAACTATTTAAAAAGAACATATTACTATGTTCTATGCGACATTTAAGATTTTAATTTTGTAGCCACCATTTGGGCTTTCAACTGTTACTTCATCACCAACTTTATGACCTTTTAAAGCCATACCAATTGGAGATTCAATAGAAATCTTATTATTGAACGGATCTGATTCAACTGAAGAAACCATTTTATATTCTTCTTCTTCATCATCTTCATCTTTGACGGTAACAACAGAACCAATACCAATATTACCACCTTTTTTACTGGTATCAACAATTTTACTATGTTCTAATTTATATTCTAATTCTTTAATTCTAGCTTCAATTTGAGCTTGATCATTACGAGCAGCATCATAATCAGCATTTTCTGATAAATCGCCCATCGCTCTTGCTTCTTTTAAAGCCGTAATTACTTCTTTTCTTTTAACATTTTTTAGTTCATTTAATTCAGTTTCTAACTCTAAATAACCTTCAGCAGTTAGTTCGAAAAAATCTTCTTTTTTCATTTAAATTTCTCCTTTTGTTAAATATTAATTAACGTACAAAATGATACTATAAAATATCTTTTTTGTCAAATATTTTTATACGCATCATAGCATAGGGACAAATATCTTTATCAAATGGTAAATAGATGCGCATTTGAGGATGTCTAGCAATATCGATATTTTCATGATCTTCATTTATTATACTAGTTATAGTATATGTAATTGGTTCCATATTTGGACCAATAAATTCAACAACATCACCAATTTTAAAATAATTTCTTTGCTCTAAATAAATTAATTTTTTTTCTTTGTCATAAGAAATAACTATTCCTAAAAAATCTTGATTAGATACTTCAACTCGGTCATTAAAGTAACTTTCATTAACACCAGGAAACTTTTGATAAAATTGAGGCATCGTATCGCGATTGGCAACTCGGTCTAATACTTTTTGATAATATATTTTATCTTCCTTTGTTAAAGTATGATTATTAATTTTATCAATAATCTTGCGATAACATAAAATGACTGTAGCAATATAATAAATAGAACGCATTCTTCCTTCTACTTTAAAAGATGAAACACCAATATTTATCATATCTTCGATATATTCCACCATATTTAAGTCTTTACTCATAAAAGTAAAATCAGGGCCATCGGTTTTAAAAACCCAACGACAAATTTGGGCACAACCACCACGATTAGAATCTCTTCCAGTCATATAGTTTGATAAAACACATTTACCACTTATGCTGGTACACATGGCACCATGAATAAAACATTCAATTTGAACATCACATTCTTTTTTAATTCTAATTATATCTTCTCTTGTTGCTTCTCTTCCTAAAACAAATCTTTTGACTCCCAAACCTTGCCAAAATTTAATGGCACTATAATTTAAAATACTTGATTGCGTAGATAAAATAATATCTAATCCTATTTCTTGGGCTTTTTTAAGTGCAACTATATCACTAACAATAACGGCATCTACACCAATCTCTTTTAATTTTTTTAAATAAGAATCTAAATTAGGTAAATTACTATCATGAAAAACAATATTCACTGTAACATATATTTTCTTTTGTAACTCATGAGCAAAGATAGTCGCTTCTTTTATTTCATCAAGGCTAAAATTTTTAGCATTAGCTCTTAGACTATAATCTTTTCCCCCTATATAACATGCGTCAGCTCCATAAAGGAAGGCAATTTTAAGTCTTTCTAAATCACCAGCCGGAGCAAGTAACTCAGTCATTTTGATCCTCCTTTAGTTTATAAATTGTTTCTTTATATAAGAATCCTAAATCAGTTTCTTCTTTATATGTACCATCTAATAACTTAAATATATTTTCTTTTGTTAAAAAGGATGTATTAATAAAATAATATTTAGCATCTAAATCCATTAAACATAAGCCATTAAATAAGGGATAATGATAAAATACAGTTCCATATTCATTTTCATACAATAAAAATTTTTGATTGGTATTTTCAATCATTAAAGGATTTTTATAAGGAATATGATAAAATTTACAATAATTATCTAAAAGCAATCTTCTTGAATACATACTAGGTAAATAACCAAGGGCATAAATTGTTAATTGACCTTTAAAATTATTATTTATAAAAGTTATTTCGTCTTTAGTAAGATCTGATGAGATAATAACAGAATCAACATATTCTAAATAGATTTTTATTGATTCACTATTAGTATTAAAATGGCTTAAATAAAGAATTTTTTCAATTTTTAAATCTTTAATTAATTCTAAAACACCTAAATCATCAAAAATAATTCCCTTAATATTAGAAATTAAAATATTTTTTAAATTATCAACGGCTGTATTATCTAAAATACGATTAATAAATAAATAACTATCTTGGGGAATTTCAGTAATTAAAAAAGTATTAGGCATGCCAACGCAAAAATCCTTTAAAGGATAAGCAAAATTGTTAATGCCTAATTTTTGATAAAAATCGCGATCATCCAAATTATTAATTGTAATAATTATTTTATTCTTCATTTTTCCAATTACTTACTGAAAGACCATCACCAATATCATAGAAAACAGTCTTAAATTCTTGATTATTCTTTAAAAATTCAATATATTCTTCAATTTTACTAACAAGGCTTTTTAAGCTTTTGCTTTCTATTTTATCACTATTACCGACATAACCATGAAATTTCAAATTATCTGTAATTATTGTTCCGTTATCTTTTAAAAAGTATTTATACTTTTCAAAAAGCTTAGTGTTTTGAGCTTTAGCAGCATCTATAAAAATTAAATCATATTTAATTTCATTTGATAAATTAACATCTAAAGCGTCTTGGAAAACCACATTGATTTTTTTATCTAAACCACAAGCTTTAACATTTTTTAAAGCTTCCATATATCTTTCTTCATCTCTTTCAATAGTGGTTACAAAACAATCTTCTTTACAGCTAGCCATTAAAATAGCTGAATAACCTATCGCTGTACCAATTTCTAAGACATTTTTGACATTATGTTCTTTAATATATTTCATTATAAACGCAATCGATTTTTTCTCAATAATCGGAACATTTTTTTCTTGCGCATAATTTTCCATTTCAATTATTTTATCTTTCATTATTTACCACCTATATTTTTCTACATTATTTTGATGTTCAGCATAAGTTTTAGCAAAATGTAGTTTACCATCTTTATCAGCATAGAAATAGACATAATCATCATCACTTGGCTCTAAAGCCGCTTTTATACTTTCTTCCCCGGGATTACAAATAGGTCCAACAGGTAACCCAATAAAGGATAATAATCTTGTATTATAAGGATTTTCATCATTTATATCTTCTTGGGTAAGCTCTTCTTTTAAATCTTTCTTTGCCCCATAATAGGTTGTGACATCCATTCCTAAACTCATATTTATATTTAATCTTTTGTATATAACTTCGCTAACTACACTTCTATCTTCACTATATATTGTCTCATTTTCAATAATGCTAGCTATGGTTAAAATTTCATGATAACTATAATCGCTTTCTTTAAACATAGCATTATAATTATCTAATAAATCTTCCGTTTTATCAAGTATTTTTTCAATTATTGCTTCAATTGATGATCCTTTAGTTATATTATATGTATCAGGAAATAAATAACCTTCTAATGGATAATATAAGTCTTTATTTAGAATACTTTCATCTAAAAAATCATATTTTTCAATTAAACTTTCTAAATAATCTTCATTACTTAACTTAGCTAAAACTTCTTCTTTATTAAAATTACCTAATTCACATATTTTATCAATATAATCAATAAAACGTTTACCTTCAACTAAAGTAATTTGATATTCTTCACTTGTTCTTAAGTTTTTAAGAATTTTTACTAAGCCCATATCTTTAGATAATTCATATGTTCCTGGATAAACAGTTAAATCATCATGTAAATAAATATAAATAAGACCAGCAAACTTGCTTTTAATAAGTTTATTTTCATATAAGTTATTGATTACTTCTTTTTTGCTAGCGCCACTTCTAACGGTAAAAATAACT
This sequence comes from uncultured Bacilli bacterium, assembly GCA_947628375.1. GTDB lineage: Bacteria > Bacillota_I > Bacilli_A > RF39 > UBA660 > SIG200. Next base: position 13,398 of record CANQZQ010000003.1, on the reverse strand, counting down.
AAATCTTTTTCCTTAAATCCTGTTAAACCATAAAAATATAAGCCAATAATTAGGCCAATAACTAATATAATACTAGCTAAAACGATTACAACCTTTTTCATTCTTCATTTACCTTTTCTAATAACGCTTTTATAAGTGTCATTTCTTCATTATTAATTTTTTTTAATTTATCACAATCTTTTTTACCAACATAACAACGACTAGTTAAATAATCTTCATAAATATAATAGCAATTATTATTTTGTTCAATTTTAAAAAGAATTTTAAAATTTCTTTCTTGTCCCTTAGAATTTCTTAATATCATTACTACACCTTCTTAAATAAGATTCTAAAATAATAGAAGCCGCAATAGCGTCAATTTTAGATTTAGTATTTTTAATATTTTCATTGTTCTCATGAATAATATTTTCAGCACTTTTAGTAGTAAGCCTTTCATCTTCTAAAATTACTTCAATATGAGCATTTTCTAACATTTTTTGAAAATTAAGACTTCTTTCTCCGGCAAAACCTATGGAACCATCCATATTTTTGGGAAGGCCTAAAACTACTTTATCTATCCCTTCTTCTTCGACTATTTTTTTTACTTCATTTAAAGCATACTCATAATCTTCAGATTGAAATTTTATAACTTTATAGGGTCTTACTAAAGTATTGGATTTATCTGTAATAGCTACTCCTAAACTTTTTAATCCTAAATCTAAACCTAAAATTCGCATTATTTTCCTTCATAAGAATTGATTAAAGCTAAAAGAATTTCTTCTCTTTTTAAAGATTTAATCTTTTCTCTTGCTCCTTCATAATTAGAGATATAAGCCGCATCACCAGTTAAAAGATAACCAACTAATTGATTTTCAGCTTTATATCCTTTTTTTTCTAAAGAGTCAATTATTTCATTTAAAGTAATTAATATTAATTCTTGCCTTAAAGCAGCAACATCAAAAATACTTGTTTTATCCATTGGAACTTCACCAATTCAATTTTATCAAATGTCATATGCATTTGCAAGTAACCTTGCATTTAATGTAATAAAAAAGCTAATTCTTTAAATAAAAAGGAAGATAAAAAATAAAGAAAGATATTTAGGAAAAAAACAATAATAATATATGACAAACTGGAAATAAAATTTTTAATAATTTTTTCTTTAATTAATCCTTCTTTTTTATAGATAATATAACCAATCATATATCTAGCAATATTAATTATTTTTTGGATAAAGAAAAACATTAAAATAAAGATGATAATTTTATTAATTAAAAGAAATAATAAAAGATAAATAACTCCTTTAATTTTAAAAGAAGCAAAAAATAAGCTTAATAAAAAGCCAATTGAGAATCCTTCATAAAATATATAAAATATAGAAAGTGGCAGACCAATAATAAAGAAGGAAGAAATTAATAATAAAGACATAATTATTAAATCTTTAATAATAGCATTATATTTAAAACTATCATAGGTGGATATAATATTAATAATATTATTTTTAACGTTACTACTTTGTATATAATAGTAAATTATGCCCACTATTAGGCCAATTAAAACAATACTAACCATAAAAACTAAGTACTTTTTATTCTTCTTTATAAGATTAAGCATAATATCCTCCCCTAAAGATTATGCAAAAAGACTTTTAAAAATGAATAAAGTATGATATATTTTTAGATGTTGAAGGGATGTATTATGAAAAAGAAAACAAGAAAATTAGTAGTTTGGATTATGTTAATTCTTATGATCTTAAGTGTTATCGCTGCTATTTTAGCTTATATCATTGCAGTACTTTAAAAAAAGACTAATAGATTGTAAAATTTATCATAAAAGACAAACATAATAACTAAAGAAGCAATTAAAAATGGACCATAGGGTAGTTCATTTTTTTTGTTTAAATATAAAACGGCAATGGCATATGGAAGAGCTAAAAAAGCCGCAAAGATAAGACATATTAGTCCCATTTCATAGCCAATAATGGGATATCCTATAGTAAGACCAATTAAGAATGCTAATTTAATATCTCCGCCCCCAAGAGATTCTCTTTTAAATAAAAAATTCCCAAATAATCTAATTAAATACATTGTAAAAAATAAACATATACCAAAAAGGATAGCCCATAAAGTATTTTTAAAACCTATTTCAAAATATTTTAAAATAATTATTAATACACTACTTATAATTAAAGTCGAATCTAAAATAACCATATATTTAAAGTCCGTAATAAAAATAACGATAGCACATGAGACAATAACTAAATAAATATAATATTGAATATTTAAACCAAAATGGAGATAACCAACTAAAAATAAAAGAGAGGTCATTAATTCAATAATAAAATATTCAAAGCTGATTTTCTTATGGCAATGATGACATTTACCTCTTAAAAACAAATAAGAAAATATAGGTATTAATTCATACCAATTTAATTTTTCATGACAATTATCGCATTCACTTCTTCCTAAAATGCTTTTTTTAAGAGGTAATCTCGTCCCTATACATAAATAGAAAGAACCCATAACGGCTCCAATTAATAAGATTAATAAATAAATCATTCCATCATCTCCCCATACATTTGAAACATTGGTACTACAACAGCAATTAATATACCGCCAACAACAATAGCTAAAAAAGCAATTAAAATTGGTTCAATAAGCGTTTTTAAATTTTTAACAATACTTTTATGTAGGCTTTGATAATAATTACTTATTCTTTCCATCATTTCTGCTAATTCCCCTGTTGATTCACCAGTTGTTATCATAAAATAGCAAACCTCAGGAACAGCCCAATGGTCTTTAAAAGCTGTAGAAATCTTTTCACCCTTAGTAACATTTTCATAAGTGTTTTCTAATATTTCTTTATAAATTTCATTATTAGTAATTTTAGCTAAAATATCCATACTATCAGTAATAAAAACATTATTTTTTAAAAGAGAAGCAAAAGTTTTAGTTATAACCGCCAGTTCATTATAAATAATAACATTTTTAATAATTGGCAAATGCATTAGAATTGTTTGAATAAATTTCTTAAATTCTTTAACATTTTTATAAAGAATAATAAATATTAAAACGATAAATATAACAATGAATAAAAAATTAAAAATATTTTGTTCAAAATAATTACTTAAATTAATAACAAATTGCGTAAAAGAATTTAATTCAATATTACTTGAATTATAAGTTTTAACAAATTCAGGAATAATAAAAGTAAGAATAAAGATAATAACGCCAATAGCAAAAACACTAACTATAGCAGGATATGTTAAAGCACTAATTGTATCACGATGAGTTTCATCTATTTCTTTATAATAGATAGCTAAATCTTTTAATGTTTCGATTAATGTTCCACTTGATTCACTAGCTCTAACCATATTTATAACTAAAGTGGGAAACATCCCATCAAGCTTTTCTAAAGCACTTGAAAAGGAAGAACCTAAAGATATTTCAAAAGATAAAGTTTTAAATACTTTTTTTAAATTGCTTCCTTTCATTTGACGTCCTAATATTTTGATGGCATCATTTAAAGGTAGCCCAGACTCTAAATAAGTAGATAGTTGAGTTAAAAAGAACACTAAATCACTATTTTTTAAACTATTATTACCAATATCTTTATTTAATATATTTATCAAAGTATTAGTTTTAATACTATAGACTGTATATCCTTCATTAACTAAAAATGAATTAATATCAAGTTTACTGAAACCATTCATTTTACCTTTTTTAATTTTGCCATTTTTATAACGCACTTTATAATAATAAGTATTTACTTTTTTACTTCTGGTTGCCCCTTCAGTTTTCAAATCTTCAAGTAGTTCTTCATATTCTTTATTTAATTTAGCTAATGTTTTAGGACTATAATGATATGCTTTATTATCTTTATTATGTTTAAAAAGTTTTTTTAAAGGAATAATTGTACATACTTTAATTCCAAGAATAGCATAAGAAAAAATAGATATTATAACATTTACTACATTACCTAAAAATTTAAAAATAATATTTTTATTTTGTCCTTTTTTTTCCATAATACCCTTTACTCTTATTCTTTTTAAATTATAGCATAAATATAAATCAAAAGGAAGAGATAATTCTCTTCCCAAGGATTAAGTCTATGAAGGTTTTAACGTCTTTTCCTTGACGATTTTTTATGCTGCGATTATAAATGGATCTGATGAAACACCGCTTCCATCAATTATTTTTATATTAGAGTAAAGATAGAAGGCCGGTCGAACAAAAGCGGACCACGCACGATTGAAGTAATACATTCTCCCACTCTGTCCAACTACATGGGCGTGCGGGCTATCAGAAGACGGAAATCCATCACGTGTCATCGTCCACTCATACACCTCCTCTGTTTGGATTCCTTCACCATTTTTACTTAGAAAAAGCCAGCTACCAATACACCCAGCATCATGACAATTTACACTCGATGAATCCGTCCCACCGCCCATGTACGGTACATATGAATAATAATAATCACTAATATACATTAATCCTATAGCTGCCTCAATGCTTTCCGCCCATTTACTAGGATTTTCTCCATAATATTGTACAGTTTCTAATTGACCTGACTCTATTTTGTATATATTATCAGCAGTTTGGCCTACGTAATTATGATAAATTCCTCCATATAACCACTTATGTTTAATATCTATTTTGTTATACCATTTCGTTTGTTCTTCTGTACCACTTGATTTTATATATTGTACATTACTTGTAGTACTATCTATAAATAAATTGGTATTTCCATTAGATCCTTGTGTAATTCCTGCCATCTGACCGTTTAATCTTTTATATATGTCTGATTGTGGCCATGTTATTTCTCCTGTATTATTACCAAACCATCCATAATTATAAGTTGTCCCCTCTCTAATAACTGTATTTTTAATTAATTTTAGTTGACCATCTTCAGTAATTCCTATTATTCTATACATATAATCACTTGTTTCTGCTTTACAATCAGTATTTATATTATTATATCCAAAGCATATCCAATTATCTACTGTATCTTTCGTACCTACAAACCTGTACATGTCACCTAATAATTTATCGCTTAATCCATTTGGATTAACTCCATTAAATAATTTGCTTGGAATATTTTCTCTTGTTAATTTTACTTTTACAGTGGTTACACTTATTGAATTACTTGTTCCTTTTCTTCCCGACGCATCAGTTGCCTCTCCTGTTATTGTATATTGTGTTCCATCTTTTAAATCACTAAATATACATGTATTATTTGTATATGTTCCAGTTTTTGTTCCACCATTTCCTACTGCTGTACATGTTATACCAGCAATGCCATGAGTATCACTTGCATTTACTGTTACTGTTATACTTGTTTCTGTTGCTTTTTCATTACTTAATGTTATTATTGGATTTTGTGTGTCTAATATTATCGATTGAGTTTTACTTCCTACATTTCCTGCTTTATCTTTTACATTTATTATTACTGTATGGAGTATTTCTGTGTTAGCTATCGTTGTATTACCTCTTATTGATGTTGAAGATGATGCACTATAATTGCTACATGAATTTTCTCCTACACAATAACTTTCTGGATTTGTTTCTGTTATAGTCGATGTATAATTAACCTTTGTTGTATGGGTATATCCACTTGTAACAACAAATGGACTAGCACTAGTTCCAGTTAATGTTAATGTTACTTTGGGTGGTGTTTGATCTACTGTTATATTTGCAGTAGAAATAGATGTTATACTTGATATATTATTTGCTTTATCTTTTATATATGCATATATTGTTTTTGGGCCTTCTGTATTTGTATATGTATTATTCTCTATTGTTATGGTTTTACTCGTTTTTTGACTTTTATTTAATGCATGCCAATCTGTACATGAGTTATTACTATTGCTTAAACAATATTGTGCTACGTCTCCATCATTCCAATTTATTGTATATACTCCTGTATTATATGTAAATCCATTACTTAAACTATCTCCACTTGATGTTTTACCTGCTATATTAAATGAAGTTACTGTTGGTTTCTCATCTTTATCAAAATATATTTTACAATACATACTCTTTTGACTTGTTACTATGATACTTCCATCTATTACTCCATTTGTTAAACTTTGGGTTACAGCGTTTTGTATTACATTATTAGTTCCATATTCATGGCATTCTGTTTTTGTTGTATTTAATAAATATCCTTGAATTGGAAATGTATCTGTTTCTGTATAATTTTCTCCACTTTCTTGTAAATATATTCCAAATTCTTTTCTTTCTATTTCTGTTTCTTCTGGTTCATTATCATTCATTTTATATGAATAACTCTTATTATATGTTAATAATACCATAGATATTGTTATTACCATTATTAACATTATTGTTTTCTTTTTATTCTTCATAGATATTACTCCTTATGCTCATATATGAGTTATTTTATATATTTATATTTTAATTCAATTATGAGCATAAGTCAATGTATAATTTTGGTTATGATAAATTTTAGTTGATTATTTATGAAAAGATTAAAGAGTTTAAGAAAAGAAAAAAATTTAAGTCAAAAAGAATTAGCTAATCTAATAAATATGAGCCAAACTGGTTATTCACAATATGAAAGAGAAGCAAGAAAAATATCGTTAGAGACTCTTAAAAACCTAGCTTCTTTTTATAATGTTAGTGTTGATTATTTATTAGAATTAACTGATATTAAAGATAAATATGAAGAATCAAAAATAAATAATAATTCTTTAATAAGATTAAAAGAAATAAGAGAAGATCGAGATTTATTACAAGAAGATATTGCTAAAATACTTAATATGTCTCGTAAAGGCTATTCCCATTATGAATCTGATTATAGTGAAATACCTATTAATAAGCTTATAATTTTAGCTAAATATTATAATGTTTCTATTGATTATCTTTTATATTTAACTGATGATAGAAATATTCATAAAAGAAAATAATTTATAATTTTGCATAAAATATTATAGGTGGTTTAGATGTTTGGGCCAAGAATAGGAAGTGGACTTTCTTTAACAAGAATTATTGGGGGCATTTCTAAAACATTAAATGTTGTTAATCAAGTTATTCCCATATATAAAGAAGCAAAGCCTTTAGTAAGTAGTGCAAGAAATGCTATGAGCTTATTAAAAGAATTTGGCAATACTACTACTAAAAGAGTAATGGATAATACAGCTAAAAATATTGGACCAATAAAAGAAAAAATTAATAATATAAATAATATTAATAATAATGCAAATGAAAAAGGACTTACTTTTTTTCAATAAGGCCTTTTAATTCATAACATTCTTTCATTAATTTAATTTTTTTTGATAAAGGTACTTTTGGAAGTATCTTTTTTCTTTCATTTAATAAATAATTATAATATGTTTCATTATTAGATATACCGTAAAGCAATTCTTTTCTCGATAATTTTTGATAAGCTTTGATACATAAAAGAATAACATAATAATGATTATTTTCTAAGACTACATCTTCTGATACTATTTTATATCCAATTTCATTTAAAGTTTTACGAAGTAAATAATAATCATTATTACTAGCCAGAATTAATTTTTCGGGAGCAGAAGGATGATTTAAAATATTTAAAATAGTATGCGTACCCATACCGGCAATCACAGCAGTATTAAACTCTACAGGAATATTTTTAAATCCATCACTTAAAAAGATATCTATTTTAACATGATTTTTTTTAAAATTAGCTTTAGCATTATCTAAAGCATTTTGAGATATTTCGCTAGCATAGACTTTTTTACATAATTTATTTTTTTTAAGTATAATACTTAAATAGCCATGATCACAACCAACGTCTAAAACAATGTCATTTTTGCTAATTTTACTAGCAATTTTATTTAATCTTTCACTATTCATTTTAATTATTTAAGAAATCTTTTAATTTCTTAGCTCTTGATGGATGGCGTAATTTTCTTAAGGCTTTTGCTTCAATTTGTCTGATTCTTTCTCTTGTAACATTAAAGCGTTTACCAACATCTTCTAAAGTATGACATGTTCCATCAGTTAAGCCAAATCTAAGTTCCAGTACTTCTTGTTCTCTTGGTTGTAATGTTTGTAAAACCTCTTTTATTTCCTCTTTTAAAATTTCATTTTCCGTGTATTCTTCTGGTGACAAACTGCTTTCATCTTTTAGAAAATCTCCTAAATGTGAATCATCTTCTTCCCCAATGGGAGTTTCTAAAGATACTGGTTCTTGGCTAATTTTTATAACCTCTCTTACTTTGTCGACTGAAACCCCCATTTTTTTAGCAATTTCTTCATCAGATGGTTCTCTATTTAACTCAAGGGTCATTTGCCTTTGAACACGAACCATTTTATTAATAGTTTCAACCATATGAACTGGCACTCTTATCGTTCTTGCTTGATCTGCTAGTGCTCTAGTGATAGCTTGTCTTATCCACCAAGTGGCATAAGTTGAAAATTTATAACCTTTATCATAGTCAAATTTTTCAACTGCTTTCATTAAACCAATGTTACCTTCTTGAATTAAATCAAGGAATAATAAACCTCTTCCCACATATCTTTTAGCAATAGATACAACTAAACGTAAATTACTTTCAGCTAAAATTCTTTTAGCATCTTCATCACCATCAGCAATACGCATAGAAATATTCATTTCTTCTTCATTAGAAAGCAAACTTATTCGACCAATTTCTTTCAAATACATCCGAACCGGATCATTTATATTAACGTCTTTAGTTAATTCTTCTTCATCAAGAATAACTGGCTCTTCTTCTAAATGCATTAAATCTGGGGCATCTCCACCACCATTTTCTGCATCTTCTTCTGTAATAACACTTATTCCAGCATCAACAAAAGAATTATACAAATCATCTAAAGTATCGTTATCAATCTCTAATCCTTTTAAAGAGGCCGCTAATTCTTCAAATGTTATATAGCCTTTTTCTTCTCCTTTTTTAATTAATTCTTCTTTTCTTTCTTCAAATGTTTTAATTTCTAACATTATTTACACTTCCTTTTTTTCATCTAATATTTTTTTAGTTAAATCAATTTGTCTATTAATATTTTCTATTTGTTCATTAATATCACTTGACTTATTTATCTTTTCTTTTATTTCTATAATATTTTCTTTCATTAATAATTCATTTAAAACATTTAAATAATCCATAAATGTTTCTTCTTCTAAATCATCAAAACTGACACTAGTTGTTACTTCATTAACAATATCTTTAATACTCTTTACATTTTCAGCATAACTTAAAAAGTCCGCTAAATTTATTTTACCATATAAATCAATATAATATTCAATTTCTGTTACTAAATTTCTTTCTTTAGCGTTTTTTAAAAAGCCTAATTTTTTATTAAATATTTTCAAATATTTACTATCACTCATTAAATAATATAGTATATTATTAACACAAACTTTATATTTATCTTTTTTTGTTTTACTAATATAAGGATTTTCTTTTTTGACTTCTTCTTTAAAAGTAACTTCTTTTTTTAACATATCATAATCGATATTATATTCATTACTAATTTTTTTTAACACTAATTCTTTAGTTAAATTATCTGATGTATCTAAAATTTTTAAAACATCTTTTATATAATTAACTAACTCAATAGTATTATTTAAATTTTTATTATTTTTTAAATATTCTAATTTATAATCTATGTAACTTTGACTATTTTTTATTACGTCTTTAAAAGCTTCAATGCCAAAAGAAACTATGTATTCGTCGGGATCTTTAGCTCTTTTTAGTCTTACAACTTCCACTTTAATATTATTTTTAATTAATTCATCGCCAATGTTATTAGTGGCTATTTCCCCCGCATTATCATTATCTAACATAAGAATAATGGGAACTCTTAATTTTTTTAATATTTCAATTTGTTCTTTGGTAATGGCAGTTCCCATTAAAGCTAAAACATTTTTAACACCAGATGAATACATTCTTATGGCGTCCATATTGCCTTCAACTAAAATGGCACATTTTTCTTCTCTAATATAAGGAAGAGCATTATGATAATTAAATATAATATTACCTTTCTTATATATAGCTGTTTCTTTAGTATTAATATATTTAGCACTATCTTCACCATTAAAAATTCTTCCTGTAAAGCCAACAGTTTGACCATCTAAATTAGTTATAGGAATCATAATACGATTTTGAAATTTATCATACCCTTGAAGACCATCTTTATTAACTAAACCAAGTTCGTCTAATTTATCTAGATTATAATTCTTTTTCGTTAAAACATTATATAAATATTTATTATCATCAAGGGCATAACCAATTCTAAATTCTTTAATTATATCTGATGTAATATTTCTTTTCTCTAAATATTCTTTAGCTTTGAGTCCTTCTTTACTATTCAAATTATTTTGATAAATATTAGTTGTAAAATCCATTATTTCATATTCTTCTTTATATTTATCATCATTTTTTTTAGAATATGTATAAGTAATAGGAATACCTACTAAATTAGCTACTTTAACAACAGCTTCAATATAAGAGATATTTTCATAATCTTTAACAAAATTAAAAACATTACCACCTTTATTACATACAAAGCATTTATATAACTGTCTTTCTTTAGAAACAGACATACTTGGATTATGATCATCATGGAATGGACAGACACCAAAGTAGTTTTTGCCTTGCATTTTTAATGGTATATAATTTGAGATAATACTAACAATATCAGCACTATTTCTTATTTCTTTTATTTTTTCTTCACTTATTGCTTGCATTTTTCCCCTCTAATAATATATATTGTCGCTTATACCTCGATTTCCTTTTTTTTCGTTAAAATTTTTTGAATTTTTGATATTTTTTTTGAATTTTGCCATTATAATCTAATTGAATTTGATAATTTTCATATTAAAACTCCCTTTTTTTAAAACATTTATTTATTATAATAAAAAATGCCTAAAAAGGCAAATAAAATTTAAGGAATTTAGTTATTTTTTTTTAAAGATAAATTTGCAAGTAAAGATACTAAAAAGATAGATATATAAATACTTATTACTTTATTAAATAAGATAGATATGATAAAAGAAATAATTCCTATTAATATGCCTTCAATTACTTGGCCTTTTACTTTATAGGGTGAATATTTGGGTAATGGGGCAATAAAAATACTAGCAAAAATAAGTTCACTATTTAGTAGAATATCACTATTATGAGTAATTAAATAAAAAATGAAAGATAAGAAAAGGTAAGAAATGTTAATAAATAAAGGCATATCTTTTTTATAATAATAAGAATTTATTAATAAAGTATAAGCAAGTAAACTAAAGATAATACTAGTTGATGATATTCCTCCGATACATCTACCCATAAGTAAATCTAAAAAAGAAAAATTAAAAGAAGCAGTACTTTCTAAGGGATTTTGAAAAGTTAAACCATTAAAGATAGAATTTATTAAAATTATAATTAAATAAATTAGTGCTACTTTATTAAATTTAAACTTAGTTTCTAATAAACTAGTAAGCAAATAAGTAATTATTAGAGTTATTATATATACTAATATATTAATATTATATGGCATAATCATACTTATTAAAATCATATATAAAAGGTTATAATTAACATTTATTTTTTTAGTAGTAATAAAATCAAAAAAAAATTTAATAAGAATACTAATAATAGTCAAATATAATGGTTTAAAAATTATATAAAAAGGAATTAAATTTCTTTCATATAAGAGATAACCATTTTTAAAAATGCCATAAATAATTAAAGGAATTAAAAGTATTATATTAATAATAACGATATCTTTAGTTGTTTTTTTCTTCATAAGCACCATCCTTTATTACTTCTTTTAGTTTTAAATTAGCAGGACATATATAATTACATAAACCACAGCCTAAACATTTTTTACTAAGCATTTTTTCAAAATAGCATTTCTTAACATTGATATTAACTGGGCATATTTTAAAACATGCTCCACAGTTAAGGCATTCAGTTTCTTCTTCTATTACTAATTTATTTATTATAATTGTATGAATTGAAGGAGAAATAATGACATCCGAAAAGCTAGTGACTTGATACCCCACATAAATACCATTAATAAAAATATTATAATTATTATCTTTAATTTCAATAAACTTATCAATTATTTCTTTTAAAGGAGTCCCTATTCTTGTTTTAATAATTAAAGATTTGGCAATATTGTTACCACTGATGGTAATTATTTTTTCATTTAAAACTCTATTTTTAAATAAAGCATTATATAATATTAAAATTTCATTAGTATTAAATATTAATGTTTCTTCTTTTTTGATATTGAGATAAGAGCATAAATATTCCTCATAACTTATTAAATATAGATCTGGTAAAAGTTTCATTTTGATATTAGGATAAGTACCTAAGATGGATTTAACTTTTTTAATACTTCCACTATCGGTATTTTTAGTAGCTATAAATCCATTATTAATAACACAAATTTCAAGTAAATGATTAAGAGTCGTGATTATTTCATTATAATAATTAGATAAACTAATGAATTCATTAAATGAATAGCATTCTTCATCGACTGCACAAACGACAATGTTATTTAAGTTTCCTTTTTCATTTATTTTATTTATAATTTCTGTTAAATGAAATAAATCTAAATAATTCATTAATTCTTCTTTGTTTTTAGGACTTTTTTTACGAATTTTATTTTTCGCATTTTCTTTAAAATCATTTATTATTTGATAACAAAAAATATCTTCATTATTAAATTTTCTTTTTTCTATTTTAGCAATTTTACCAGATATAGAAGAAGGAATATTATTAATAAAAGTATTCTTATAGATATAATCATTAACTTGATAATTATTATCTTTTGGTAAATAAATACAGGTTGGATCAATAAAATCATTTATTTGATTTAAATAATTTAACTCTTTATCTTTTAATAATTTAATTAATTTCTTCATACTACATCACTTTTATTTATTGTAACATTATTTAATTAAATTAAAAAGAAATAATTATAATTCTTTTTGAATCTTTATTATTTCTTCTTCTTTTAAGTTTGTTATTTCACTTACTTCTTTTATTTCCATTCCTCTTAATAGTAACTTTTTAGCAGTATTCATTTGATTTTCTTTAATACCTTCTTTTATTCCTGCTTCTTTAGCTAATTCTTTTCCTCTTTTGATAAGCCACTTTTGTTCATCTTCATATGATACCAATCTAGTTATTGTTCCATCTTCATTTAATTCAAACACTTTATCGATCGTCTCCTTTACTACCTTTTCATGACAATTCTCTTTTATTTTCCTAACTCTTCTTCATTAGCACTTAATGTTACTAAATATATATTTTCTTTGCTTCCTTTGATAACTTTATCATACCACTTCTCTTTATACTTAGCAAGATTCACGTTTATTGAGATGTAGTAAACTAGATGTGGGAAAATAAATTTTTTCTAAAATAAAAGAGAAAACACTCAAAATTTTAAAAACAGT
>CANQZQ010000002.1 GCA_947628375.1 uncultured Bacilli bacterium | reverse complement strand
CTATTCCTAAAATACGGGCTACTTTCCTAAAATCGCCATTTGCACATAAACTATTATAATTAAGCTTATTTTCATATGGATCAGGAGTTTGAGTCTCTGGTTTAGTAGGATTAGAATTACCTGGAGAAACATGGACGGCATCATAACAAACACCAGCATAAAATTTAGGACTATTATCACTCTTAGTTATTTTGCCATCTACTGTAGTGGCCCTATATGTATCATGGTATTGGGCATAACCGCATGTAATTGAAGGATTATCGTCACTTACAGAAGGAGTAGCATTTGATGAAGTACTTACGCAAGCAATAATTTTTCTTTTTATAGCTTCTACATATACATATCTTGGTTCACCAATAATACATGAACCAGCATCAGCATATTCATGCCCTTCTATTCCAAAAGTCCAATATAATTCATTAGCAAATTCATCTGGTACTAAAGGAGTTGGTTCTAGTGGATCTTCAACATTGGTTCCATATTCAAAAATATAATCATCATACATGGTATAATCCCAATCACCAAAGCCAAAATGAATATCACAATATTTGCCATTACCATAAGCATTTAATTTTGAATATAATTCTGGACATTCACCATTTAATTCTCCTCTAGCTAAACTTTTCCAACCATCTGAAACCGTAAATTCATTAATTAACATACCACCATTAGCAAACTTAATATTATTTTTATATGTTGATAAGACATCGACACTTGTATTAATTTTTTCAATATTAATAGTAAATTCGCCACATCCCTTTTTTTGAGTAGTATTTGCACTATTATACCGACATGTATAAGCAAAACTAACTTTAGTATTAATTAAAAAGGTTATTAATCCTAAAATTAAAATTAAATTTTTTTTCTTCATATTATCAACTCCATTATAGGGAATTCATTATTTTTATTTTCTCATATATTCATTTTAAAATCTATCTAATTTTTTATTAATTTTTTAAATTCGTCGCCTTTTTCTTCAAAGTTTTTATAAAATTCATAACTAGCTGCCGCAGGGCTTAGTAAACACCCAGTATTTTTCGGAGTTACCTCTTTACTTATATCTACTGCTTCTTTTAAAGTATTAACAAAATAAACGTTTTTATTGATAATTAATTTGCCAATCATAAAACCAGTAGTTGGCATACATATTAAATTATCTATTTGACTATTTTTTAAATATTCAATTAATTTTGTATAATCAATATGCCGATCTTCTCCCCCAATAATAAGAGTTTTTATATCTTTTAAACTCTCTAAAGCTGAAATAGTGGCTTCAGGAATTGTGGCAATGGTATCACAATAAAAATGAATATCATCATACTTACCAACATATTCCATCCGATATGGAAGGGGACTAAAATTATTAATAGCGTTCTTTGTTAAATTCATATCTAAATTAAGTATTTTGGCAACTATTAAAACAGCCATAATATTTTTTAAATTATGGATACCTAAAAGATGACGTTCTTCATTGATATCATATAATTTTTCATTACCTAAATAAATATAGTGATCTTTAATATATAAAGTATTTATATTAGCAGTCTCTTCTTCTTGAAATTTATATTTTTTAGCTTTATAAATATCATTATTCATATATTCTTTTAAGTAATCATTATCAGAAGCATAGATAGCATAATCATCTTTAGTTTGATATTTAAAAATATTTAATTTACTTTGATGATAATTTTCAATACTCCCAGCATGATCTAAATGATCTTGAAATAAATTTAAGATAATGGCTATATGCGGAGAGTGATTAACAAATTCTAATTGATGACTAGACATTTCAATAACTAAAAGGGAATCATCTTTAATATTTTCTATTTCATCAAAGATAGGTTTACCAATATTTCCTAAAAGAAAAACATCTTTTTTATTTTCTTTTAAAACTTTATATAATAATGATGAAGTAGTACTTTTACCTTTAGTACCAGTAATACCTATAACATTTTCTCTATTAAATTTTAATATTAACTCTAACTCGGAAGTAATTTTATCTTTTATTTTACTAATATCAATGTCTTTAAATGAGATGCCCGGAGTTTTAATAATTAAATCAAATTGATTTAAATTATTTAAATAATTATCTTGAATTATAAAAGAAAGATTATGATCATCTTTATATAAGGGATTTTCTTTAATATTATTTTGATCTATTAAAGTTAAAAATTGATTGGGTAAATTTTTTCTTATGAATTTATATGTTGATATGCCTTCTCGACCCATTCCTAAAATAGCTATTTTTTTATCTTTTAAAAAATCCACTAAATCATTTATCATATTTTGCATCTCCTTTTTTATAATGTCCGCAAAATAGGCTGGTAAATTATTTTCATGATTATAATTATTAATTAAATCACAGTCATCTTCTAAAGGATAATGATCTTTAAAATACTCTAGTAAATATGGTAATTTATCTAATTTTTTAATTACTTTACTTATAGCACATCTAACTTCATGATAAGTACCAACACATTCAAAAGGTTTAGTTAAAGCATAACCTGATAATTCTAAAAAGATAGGTAGTAAGTCTTTTCTTTCATATAAATCTTCTTTAAATATATCTATTAATTTATCTTTATCCATAAAAGGGCTTAAAATAATATACACAAATAGGCATTTAGGACAATTACAACACCAAGGCCATGAATCATCTTTACTACCAACATTACAACTTTTGAAAATGGGATGATATTTCTCATAATGGGAAAATAAATAAGCAATTTGGTATTCATTTAGAGGCCTTAAAAGACTAAAATAATGAATATCTAGGTGAAAGTATTTGGTCATATAATTATTAAAATCATTTTCATATTCATAAGATTTAGAATATTGATGATTAATATGCGAATTTAAGACGGTTTCTTCATTGGCACTTGCTTCATTAGCTAATATAATATATTTTTTATGATATATGTAAGATACTAAAAATGAAACAAAAGATAAAAGAGCACTAAAAGGAGTATGACCATTTAAAAAGCCTTCATTATTTAATTTTATTAAGTTAGGATCAATGATTCTTTTGGCTATTATACATTCCACATTAGCTTCTTTAATACAGGCTAAATTAGCTTTTTTAGGGTTTAATATAAAGGCTGTATTATCTTTTTCATTTTTTAACATTTCTAGGACAACAGCGGAGTCTTTACCTCCTCCAACGGGAATTAGATTACCACTTGTTATATAATTTATAGGTTCTAACTCTATTTTTTGCCCTTCTATTTTAAAATTAAATAAATCTTCTTCTTTAATTGTTATTTCATTACGATATAAAAATTCCCCTAATCCATTATAATAAAGTTTTTGAAACCATTTTATTTGTTCAGTATCTAAAAAACCAGCTTTAATTATAATATTAGGACTACAAGTACATTTTATATAACTAATAATTTCAATTAATCCTAAATGAAAAATTAAATTTTTTAAATAACTATCATTTAGGGAAATATTATGAGGTACTTTTAAACTTATAAGAGGATTAAAAGTAGTTAAATTAGGAATGCTAAAATAATACTTAATTGTTAATAAATCATCTACTAAATCATATTCATATTTATCATATATAAAATCTGGATATTGAAGACGTAATTTTTGAAATTGATCATTCATAGTTTAAATCTCCTTCTTTTTATTAGTTAATTATATCACTATCTATTTTTTATGCAAATATACTAAAAAAGGCACACAATGGCCTTTTATATTAATTCTTCTGTCCCACTACCAAAAGATGTATCAAATAAATTTTCAAATGATAATAAATTTAAATCTTCACTTAATAATTTAAAACCTTCATTATTTAAAAGATTAGTTACAATACTTCCTATATCTTCACTAGTTATCATATTGATATCAATATAGTTACTTGTATCAAACTCATTAATATTAGAAATATTATCTAAAGTATAACTAATACTTAAACTAAAATTAGTAGTATTATCTTCAATTTTTATAGTAATTTCACCATTATTATTTTTAGTTTGGTAACTTACATTATATATACTATCATCTATTGTCATGGTAATATCAAAATCATATCTATTACTTTTATTAATAAGGCTACCTTCTAATTTAACTCCTTCATTTTCTAAATTAAAGTTATAGATTGTCCCATTAATAGTAACAGATCCTAAATTACTTTTTACTCCCTCTACTTCTTTAGTAATTTGATAGGTATTATTGTTAATTTTTTCAATTATTAAAGTTTTTTTCAATTTAATAAGCATTTTTAAAAGACGTTCATTTTTATCTATATAAGTATTTATTTCTAAATCATCTTTAAAATCTTCTAATTTGTAACTATTTAATTCTTCTTTAAGGCTAGTCTCATCTAAATTATATATATGGGATAAAGATGAAATAATTTTAGAATTATTTAAAAGACTATCAAAAATATTTTTTTGCATATTATTTAATTCATCTTTAGGTATTTTCATAATATAGTTAGTAGATGGTATTTTTTTCTTATTTATTTCTAAAGTAGTGCTTTCTTTTTGAAAATATTCTTCTTTTAAATTATTTTTAAATATTTTAGCAAGTTCACTAATTATTATTTTTAAATCATTAGTATAATTTAAACTCCAAATTTCATTATAATTTTCATTAACTAATTTTATAGGTTTATTATATATAGAACCTAGGCCAAAATAAACATCGCTATCTTTTAACAACAAGTTAAAATCACCTATTTTTTTATTTTGATAATTAAGACTAATTAAGGAATTATTAATTTTATTTTGATAATCAATTTCATTAGTAAATGATATATCTAAATTATTTAGTATATTAGCTATATTTTTTAAATCATCATTACTAGTTTCATAACTAACCTTAATATTACCAGAATAGGATGCTAATTTAGTAAATATTTTACTATTTTCAGATACAATGTTAGCTATTTTGCCTTCCATTCGATCAATTATTGTATAATATATGTTTTCTGGGCTATTATCTCTTTTTTTATTTAAAAAAGTAATTACTCCAACACTTATTAATAACACAATTAATATAGCGACAATAATAAGGGGAATTTTAAAACCATTTTTCTCTTTATTATTTAAATTATAACTCTCATTCACTTTTATAACTCCTTATCTATTTTTCTATAAAGAAAGCATAGTATTCATCGTATGTAATTTGATGTTCATTTATATAAGAGGCAACTTCTGTGCCAACATAACGATAATGCCATGGTTCAAAAATATAACCAGTAATATATTCTTTATCTTGAGGGTATCTTAAAATAAAACCATATTTATAAGCATTTTCTTGTAACCATTTACCTTCTTTAGTATTTTCAAAATGCGCATTTTCATCGGTCGTATTTAAATCAACAGCTAAGCCCGTTTGATGTTCAGAATAACCAGGTCGAGCAGAAAAAGTATCAGCTTCTTCTTGACCATGCGAAGCAACATAATTATTATATAAGCTTTTTTGAGTATTATAGCTACGATATGGAGAGACACTAAATAATCTTATTCCTTCTTTAGAAGCATCTTCAATCATTTCAACTAAATGTTCATAAGCAGTTGGATGCATATATCTTTTTCCCCAGTTAACATATTTACTATCCATTTCAACTAATTCTGGTTCATAGTCACTAGGTAGTTTATGATATTTATTTACAATTATTAATAAATCATCATCTAAATTACTATCTATATCATGAGTATAAAAAGCATAATCAAGATTAGTATTAACACGGGTAATAATCTCTTTAGTTTCGATATCAGGATTTTCTTTAGCATAACTTAAATATCTTGATAAATTTCTTTCTAGAAAATAAGTTTCATTACGAAGGGCAACTTCTAAGGGATCAATATTATCAATTGATTCATTATCTTTAGTTGGATTATTATTCATATTATCATTTGGTTCCTTTCTTTTGTTCAAATAGATTACACTACTAAAACATATTATTGAAAGTACTAATAATATGACTATTATTAAAATTAATTTTTTTCTTTTTCTTTTCATATATACTTCCTATCTTTTTAATAATATTTCCGTATCTTTCATTTCTTCTGGGACAGCAATATCCATATATTCTAAGATGGTTGGAGCAACCATTGTTAAATCACCATGCTCTTTTAATTTAACACTTTTATCTAAAATAATAAAAGGAACTTTACTCAAAGTATGAGTTGTAACTTTATTGCCATTTTCATCAAGCATAATATCAGCATTACCATGATCAGCAAGAATGATAACTTTATAAAAATTTTCATTAGCTTTCTCAATAATTTTATCTAGACATAAATCAACAGCCATACACGCTTTAACTGTAGCTTCAAAATTACCAGTGTGACCAACCATATCTGGATTAGCAAAATTCATTAAAATAAAATCATAATCTTGAACCATACATTCAATACATTTTTTCGTTATTTCGACAGCGCTCATTTCTGGTTTTAAATCATATGTGGCAACCTTTGGAGAAGGAATTAAAAATTCATTACATTTACTAATTTTACCATTATATCCGCCATCAAAAAAATATGTTACATGAGGAAATTTCTCAGTTTCAGCAATTCTTGCTTGGGTAAATTCTAATTTTTCTAAGTACAACCCTAAGGGATTATTGATAATTGGTTCTAAAATAAAATTATTGGTTGGAATATTTTTATCAATAGGTAAGAAACTATAAACAGATAAATTATCTAAATATGGACGACTAAACTCATTAAAATCAGGTAATATCAAAGAAGATAAAATTTGCTTTGCTCGATCAGCTCGATAGTTCATCCAAATTAAGATATCACCATTTTTAATCAAAGATGCATGAGATACTACTAAAGGTTTTAAAAATTCATCCGTAATATTTTTTTCATACAAACTATAAATAGCATCTTTAATATTATTTACATCTTCCCCTTTTCCTTTAGTTATTAAATCATAATAAACTTTAGTCCGGTCATAATTTTTATCACGATCCATGGCATAATATCTTCCACATATAGTTGCAATATCACCAATTTTATTTTTCTTTATTTCATTTTCTATTTGGAAAATATATTTATAAGCATCATGGATACCTGTATCTCTTCCATCAGTAATAAGATGAAAATGAATTTTATGAAAATCATTTTTAACAAGAATTTGATATAATTTAAGAAAATCATCTATTCCCGCATGAACATTACCATCACTACATAAGCCCATTAGATGAATATCTTTATCTTTATTATTTAATAATTCTTGAAATTTTTCATTTTCTAAAACATTACTATTTAAAAAATCATCAACTAAAGTTTCATTTTGTTTAATAAGCCTCCCAGCCCCAATCGTTAAATGGCCTGTCTCACTATTACCAAATTGTCCTTTTTTAAGACCAACTGCTTCTTCACTAGCTGTAAGTGTTGAATGAGGGTATTCTTCCCATAGTTTATTAAATGTTTTCATTTGGGCAGCATGAATTGCATTTCCATACTCTTCATCTCTTAAACCAAAACCATCTAAAATGATAGTTAATATTTTTTTCATAGTATTCACCTTATGTTTAATATACCATAATATATGAAAAAAAACAATTTGCCATTAAGGAAAATAAGACAAATTAAAGTCAAAAAAAATTAGAAAAAGAGATTTTCTAATTATAAACTAAATTATTATCAACTTTTAATTTATCAGCAATAGTTGTTAAATATTCAGCATTTGTTGGCTTATCACGATTAACATTAATACTATTGCCAAATATACTTTCCATTAAATTTATATCGCCACGATTCCAACTAATTTCAATAGCATGTCTAATTGCTCTTTCTACTCTTGTCGAAGTTGTATTATATCTTCTAGCTATTTCCGGATAAACATCTTTTGTTATATAAGAAATACCATTACTTTCTTCGTAGACTATTTGAACTCCTTCTTTAATATATTGATACCCTCTTACATGAGATGGAATTCCTAAATTATGAAGTAAATCAGTTAGAATTCTTTCTAAATTAAATATCTTTTTCTTCTTACTTTCATTATTTAATTCAATAGACAAAATTCTTTTTTCTAAACTAGCATAGTTTATAGGTTTTAACATGTAATAATCAATACCATATTTATTAGCTTCCGCTAAAATATGTTCATCTTGGAAATTAGTGGCTATAATAACATCCTTTCTAATATTCCTTGATGCCATTTCACTTAAAATATATAAACCATCCATTTTAGGAAGAATAAGATCCATTAAGATAATATCAACATTATTAATATTATTAATTAAATAACTAAGACCTTCTTCTCCATTATTTTTACAAGCTACTACTTTAATAACTTCATGACTGCTAAAATACTTCTCTAAGTCTTTAGTCATTGATTCATTATTATCAATAACTAAAACCTTAACGTTGTTTTTCATTTTTCTCTCCTCTTTTATAATTTTTGTACTGCTTGTAAATTCATTATAAAAGAATATTTGACAAAAAGCCATAGGAAGTTTTGACAAGTTTTGTCTATCTATGTAAATATTTGTCGAATTATGACGATTATCTATATTTTTTATCTATTTTACCATTTATTATTTATTAATTTTTCATATTCTTTATCACTAATTTCAGTTATTTCTAATATGTATTCTTTTGAAGCATTTAAATTAATTAATTTTTTAGCTGTGGCAATTTTATTTGCTTCTATTCCTTCTTCTTTAGCTTCATCAATTCTTCTTTGATAATTAATTCTATCTGATTCAATATTCCATTCTTTTAACATCTTTATTATTTCTTCCATTATCTTATCTCCTTTGGCATATTTTTTCATATCTTTCACACTTTTACTCCCTATTATTCTTAAAAATGTTATAAATCTTTCTTCTTCATCTTCATAAGGTATATTATCTATTAAATCATACCTTACTAAATACATTAAAATATTATCATTTAATTCACTATTATTAATGACATTCTTAAGACTATAACCATTAACAATATTATTATTGATTCTTTTAAAATTGCCTTTAATGAAATTGAGACTTATAACTTTCTTGTAATCAGTTGTTTTTATACTTTTTGCTTGACGACTATAAAGCCTACATAAATAGCCTAAACTTTTATTATAGTCTTTTTGACTAAACTTATTTTTATACATTTCAATTGATATGATAACATCATCTTTAGTTGCAGTTAAATCACCATAATAGCTTCTAAATTTTTTATGATCAGGATTTATATAAGAATTGGGTATTAATTCGGTTATTAATCTATTATTATTGTTTTTGCCTATATAATTTAAAAATGATGTTATTAAATCTTCTAGTATTTCATTATGCATAAATACTTGTTTAAAAGCTAAGTCATCGTTTAAATAATCAAAATTTAACATTGCTATTCCTCCTTTAAAGTCTATATATTAATAATTATTTTTAGAAAAGCAATGTTTTTGACAAATGATATCAAAAGAAACTTTTTTTCGACATTTATATTTCCTCCCTTCACTATATATATTAGCTTTTTTTCTTTCATTTCCTTCTTTTTTAGAAAAATTTATTAAATTTTTTATAAAATAAAAAAGAACTGCTTTGGAACAGCTCTTTCTAAAATTTATTTTGCTCTTTTTAAAGAATATGTTTTTTCATAACTAATTTTATGTTTTTCCCCATTAACATAAACATAGAAATAAAATATTTTATCATATTCTTTATTATTAACTATGTTAAAAGCCTCGTCTTCTCTATATCCATAGCCAATTAGTTTTTGTACTTGGGCTTCACTTGGAAGGCTTTGTCCTTCTTTAGAACCATCTTCATAAGTTATGTATAACTCATTTGAATTAACATGATTTAATATAGAAATCCCATTATCATGAGTATACTTAGAAACAACTTTATTTAATAAATCATAATCATTAACTTTAGAATAATTATTAAATGTTAAATTAGTAAAGCCACACCCATTAGAAGAATTAAATATATTTAGAAAACTAATGTTACTACCATAATTATTAAATGTAATATTTCTTAATTCATTAAAATACAAATGATCAGTAATATTATTTGGAATATCTTCTTTATTATAGGCATTAATAACTAAATCATCAAAATGATTATAATCACCATATTCATTGCAGAATGAGATAATATTTTGGAGAGTTAGAAAATCATTATCACTAATACCATATTCAGGAATATTCAAAGTTATTTTAAAACGACGATATTCTTTATTTTCTAACATTTCTAGTTTAATGTTTTTAGATAAAGTATTCATTTCTTTAATTGCACTTACGTCACTTTTAAGAGGTACTCCTTCATTAAAATTAACATTATAATTTTCTAAGCTTTTTAAAGTATTTTCGGTAAATATAACATAATTATCATAATAGTTTAAATTAACATGACTATCTTTAGGTAGATTAAAGTTAACATCACAAAATGGTTTACTTATATTTAAATCTAAATTAATACTATGATTACTATCAACACTTATACCTTCTTTTAATTCTAGTCCATATAAAGATAAATTATCTGTTGCGTCATTTAAAACGTATTTGGCATTAGGTAAAAAAGTATAAGAATATTTTCCTTGAATTACCGGAACAATCGTTTCGGCTGGAATATATTTAAAGGTATCAAGACAATCATTACTAACCCAATAACTAGCAAATCTTCTAAAATGCATATCTTTTATTTTATCAGCTATTTCTTCAATTTTTGCTTTTTCATCAGCACATAATTTATCAATGATTATACTTCCATTATGCTTAGAAACATAATAAAATAATTTAACGATATTTTCGTTAGAAATTTTTTCAAATGTTCCAGCATCAAAGAAAACACTTTCAAGTTCGCCGTCAAAAGATGGCATCGTAAAGTTTTCATCTATTTCCATTTTCTCACTAGGTAATATATTTAAAATAGTAAATTTTTCAAATGGAATATCACTAAATCTTGCTGAGGCTAACTTATCTAATGAAATATTTAATTCCATATCTCCTGGATAATCCAAATAAGAATTTAGATGCAAATAGCCAATTACTTCTTTTAATCTTAAATCGCTATGTGCTACAAGTGGAATCTCTCCCGTTATATCTATTACACAATGGTATTCATCACCAACTTTGTATCTTCTAGCATGCCAATATTCACCAGTTAGATCTAATTCGCCATCAATTGTTGCGGTATTATTTTCTTTTAAGTAATTAGCAAAATCTTCGGCTTCAACTTCGTTAAGTTTTTCTCTTAAATAATCTAAATCATTTAATGAACTATTTAAATCATTATTTTGGGCTTCTAAGTGATTAATTTGATCTATTAAATTATGTGATTCTAAATCTAAATCTTCAATTGCTTTTTCTTTTTGTTCTAAATCATCTAATAAGCTCTCATATTCTTCTTTAGAAATAGTTATTTGACTATCATCTTCTTTTGTATTACAACCCGCTACTACACCAATTTGAAGAGCAACTAAAAGACAAGTTACTCCTTTCTTAAAATTAATTTTTGTTTTTTCAATCATTCAAAAAATCCCCTTTCTTAAAAAAACTAGCCTTTATTATAATCAGAAACATTATTTTGTCAAGAAAAAAATAATGTTGATAACTTATTACTTTTCAACATTATTTTTTAATAACCAATTTAAAACATTCATTTTTCTAATACCGTCAAAATCTACTTCAGGATCCATATCCATAGTCAAAATAAATTTTGGATAATGATCATTTATTGATTTTAAAGCATTTAATTCTCTTTTTAAAGTTTCTTCATTCCTTACAGAATAAGCAACTTGAATATAAATATTGCCTTCTTTATTTTGGGCTACAAAGTCTACTTCTCCTCTTCCGCTTTTTCCTATAAATACTTTATAGCCTCGTCTTTTTAATTCTAAATAAACTATATTTTCTAAAATATGTCCTAAATCAATATTTTTTCTTCCTAAAACAGCATACCTCATTGTTACATCTGTAGCATAGTACTTACAACCTGTTTGTAAATATTCTTTTCCTTTAATATCATATCTATTTACTTTATTAAAAATATAACTATTTGTTAAACTTTCTAAATAATTTTCTACTGTATGAATAGATGTTTTTCTTCCATTTGAAGTAAGTGTATCAGCAATCTTTTTAACTGATAAACTAGAGCCTATTGAAGAAAATAAAAATTCGGTAATGCTTTTTAAAATACTAGCATCACTAATCTTATTTCTATCTAATATATCCTTAATTATTATTGTATTATATATACTATCTAAATAGCTATCAATTTGATCACTATCATTTAAATTTAAAGCATAAGGAAAAGAACTATTATTAATATATTGTAAATATAATTTTTCATTATTATCTTCTTTAAAATAATCTTTATATTCTTTAAAAGATAGTGGTAACATATTTATTTCAATATATCTTCCTGAAAGTAAAGTAGCAAGTTCTCCAGATAAAAGGTAAGCATTAGAACCTGTTATATATAAATCTATATTTTTATTTATATATAATCCATCAATGGCTTTTTGAAATTCTGCTACATTTTGTACTTCATCTAAAAATACATAGTATTTTTTATTATCTTTTATTTTATTTTTTATATAATCATATAATTCTTTATAATTATTAAAATTATAATCAGGTAATTCCAAATTTAAATATATAATATGGTCATCTTTTATTCCTTCTTGTTTAAGATAATCTATAAATAATAAAAATAAGGTTGATTTTCCACATCTTCTTATTCCTGTTACTACTTTTATTAAGTCTTTATCTTTCCAAGAAGATAATTTTTTTAAATAATCTTGTCTTTTTAACATTTTGCTTCCTCCAAAATAATTATATTACATAATTTATAAATTTGCAATAGAATGCATTTTTAATATAAATATTAATAAAATTTGCATTTTATTGCAAATTTTCTCTAATATATTTTAAAGCTTTTAAATCACCATCACTTATATATTCTAAAGTTGCTCCTCCCCCACTTGAAACATATTTAAACTTTTCTTCTAAATTAAATAGTTTAACAAAAGAAGCAGTATCACCACCACCAATATAAACATCATTACCACAGTTAGCTAGTTTATTTAATAACATAGTAGTTCCTTCTTTATAAGCATCATTTTCACACATACCACAAGTACCATTTAAAAAGATAATTTTAGAATTATTAATAATATTATCTAAATCAATAATATTATCATAAATAATATCTCTATCTTTAATATCTTTTAAACTTAGTTTAATATTATCATTATCTCTTTTAACAATAAATGTATCTGAATATAATATTTTATCTTTATTACTATCTAATATATCTTTAACTTTATTTAAAACTTCTTCATCTGTAGCAACTAAACTATTTCCCACATTATAGCCCATTACTTGTAAAAATGTATTTAAAATACCTCCAGTTATAATTAAGTAATTACATTTAGGAAGAATACCCTCAATTATTTTAATTTTATCATCTACTTTAGCACCACCCATAATAACTAAATCAATATGGTTTAAAAGAGGACTTAAGTTATTTAATTCTTCTTCGACTAAGAATCCTAAATAAGTTGGTAAATAGTTAGATATTCCAGCAGTAGATGAATGAGTACGATGCATGGAACCAAAAGCATCAATAACAAAAACATCAGCAAAATTACTCCAATATTTAGCTAGTTTTAAATCATTAGCACTTTCTTTTTTTTCGGGAATATCAGTAAATCTTGTATTTTCTACTAAAAATAAATTTTTATCACTATTATTTATAATGCTTAAATCTAAGGGATTACTAATAAATTCTAAATCATAATACTTCTTTAAATATTCATAAACAATGTATAAACTATTTTTCTTTTTATCTTCTTCACTTTTTACTCTTCCAAAATGACTTAATAAAATAACTTTATTGTTATTATCTAATAAATAATTAATTGTTTTAAAACTTTTAGTTATTCTGCTATCATCGGTAATTTTATTATCTACTACAGGGACATTAAAATCACATCTTAATAATACTTTTTTATTATTTATATTATCTTTACTTAAATATTTCATCATATCACTCTTTCTATTATAATTTTACCAATAATGTTTAATAAAATAAATATTATGTTGAAAACTTAATAGTTTTCAACATAAAAAGGAAGAGATTGCTCTCTTCCCAAGGATTAAGTCTATGAAGGTTTTTACGAGTTTTCCTTCTCGATTTGAACACTAGATTACTGGAACAACTATAAAAGGTGAAGAAGTCACTCCACTGCCCTTATTTATCTTAACCTTTGTTGGGGAGATATAAAAGACGGGCCGATACCAAATCGTATTGGTGGCGGCGCTATCAAGGATGGCCCCGCTGCCGATTCTATTTGCTTGATACCACCCAGCATAATCCCAACCTCTGGAAGTCATGGTCCATTCATCTCTTTGTTGGTTATTATCTGTTTCTGGCAAAGAATTGCCAATAAATAACCAACTATCTTTACAGTCACCCGCGTAAGTGCATCTAGTATTAGAAGAATCAAGACTATTATCAGAGCTATATGAGTATAGAAAATCATGAACATACATTAAGCTAAATTTACCCGTAATTGTTTTCTCCCATTTACCAACAAGATCATATTCGCTACTTCTTTCAATATACACATCTACTTTTCCAGACTCGGCTTCATACACTTGATTAGCAGTAAGATTCTGTATTGGATTGTTATTATATGCTATAAAATCTCCATATAACCAGTCTTTTGTTTCTACTAATTCACTCCATTGTTTTGAACTGCCTGGTGATAAATTACTTAAATGATCTGTTGGAAAATCGGATTGCACCCTATATCGGACACTTGAGCTACTCCATAGTTCATATAGAGCTGCTCCATGAAGACTTCTCCCACAATCTTCACAATTCCATTCATACTTTTCATATGCTAAATTTTTTATGAGTTTTAATTGTCCATCTTCAGTAATCCCTATTATTCGATACATAAAATCACTCGATGGTGATTTACAATCCGTATCTACATTACTATAACCAAAACATATCCAGTTATCTACAGTATCTTTCGTACCTACAAATCTGTACATGTCTCCAAGTAACTTTTCACTTATCCCTTTTGGTACCACACCTAACACTTCTTGAGCCTTTTTTTGACCATCTGTTAAAAGCTTAATTGTAGTAACTTCTATTGGTGTACTTGTACCTTTTCTTCCTGATTCGTCCGTTGCTACTCCAATTATTGTATATTGTGTTCCATCTTTTAAACCACTAAATGTACATGTCTTAGCAGTACTATTATATGTTCCAGTTTTGGCTTCATTATTTCCTACTGCTGTACATGTTACACTAGCTATTCCATTAGAATCACTTGCATTTACTGTTACTGTTATACTTGTTTCTGTTGCTGTTCCATTACTCAATGTTATTGTTGGATTTTGTGTGTCTAATCTTATCGATTGAGTTTTACTGCCTATATTTCCTGCTTTATCTTTTACACTTAATGTTATTGGATGGCTTCCTTGTGTTGTTCCTATTGCTATTGTACTACTTAATGATGTTATTGGTGATGTATTGTAATTACTACAACTACTTCCATCTACTATACAATATCCTTCCATATTTGTTTCTGTTATAGTTGCATTATAATTTACTGTTTGTGTATGAGTATATCCACTTTGTAATGTCATTCCAGCTGCTTGTGTTCCCGTTAATGTTAATGCATTTATTACAGGTGGCGTTTGATCTACTGCTATTTGTTTAGTCGAATTTGTTATTGTATTTGATATATTATTTGCTTTATCTTTTATATATGCATATATTGTTTTTGGGCCTTCTGTATTTGTATATGTACTATTCTCTATTGTTATTGTTTTAACTGATTTATCTCCTATTTCTACCCAATTTGTACATGTACTACTATTATCACTTAAGCAATATTGTGCTACATCTCTATCATTCCAACTTATTGCATATACTCCTGTATTATATGTATATCCATTTTGTAATACACCACCATTTTTATCTTTTCCTGTTATATTAAATGAACTTACTGTTGGTGTTTCATCTTTATCAAAATATATTTTACAATACATACTTTTTGTACTTTGTACTATTATACTTCCATCTATTACTCCATTTATTAAACTTTGTGTTACTGCATTTTGTATTACATTATCACTTCCATATTCATGACATTCTGTTTTTATTGTATTTAACAGATATCCTTGAGTTGGGAAAGTATCTTTTTCTTCATATGAATTTCCAGAAGTTTGATAATATATCCCAAATTCTTTTCTTTCTACTTCTTTTTCTTCTATCTCATTATTATCCATTTTATATGAATAACTCTTATTCCATGTTAACAATACCATAGATATTGATATTACCATTATTAACATTATTGTATTCTTTTTATTCTTCATAGATAGATTCTCCTTATATCGTTATTTACGATATTATTAAATTAAGTATATCGTTAATAGCGATATAAGTCAATATCTTTATTTACGATACGTTAAATTTTAGATGTGAGATTATGAATAGACTAAAGGAACTTAGAAAAGAAAAAAATTTATATCAAAAAGATATTGCTAAAGAATTAAATATGAGTCAAAATGGATACTCGCAATATGAGACAGAACTATCAAATATTTCGACAACTAAACTTAGAAAATTAGCGATAATTTTTGATGTCAATATCGATTATATTTTAAATTTAACAGATATAAAAACACCTTATAATCCATCACATATTATTAAAACTGCTAATAACATGAATAGATTAAAAGATGTTAGAGAAGATAGAGATTTATTACAAATAGATATTGCTAAAATATTAAATATGAGTCAAAATGGTTATTCACAATATGAAACAAGTTATTGCGATATTCCTATTACAAAGCTAATTATTTTAGCTAAATATTACAATGTACCAATTGATTATTTATTATATTTAACTGATGAAAGAACTCCTTATAAACGTTAAAAAAATACTCATTAAAGAGTATTTTTAAACATTGCTTTAGCACATCTTAGCATTTGACAAGTATAACCAAGTTCATTATCATACCAAGATACTATTTTATATAATCTTGTATTATTTACTTCAACCATATTAGTAAGTAATCCGTCTACTAGAGAACCACATCTTTTACCAATAACATCACTAGAAACGATTGGATCTTTAGTAAATTTTAATGTTTCATTTTGATTATTCATAAATAAATTATTTATATCATCAATTGATGGTGATGATTTTAACTCTAAAGTAACATCAATTAATGAGCCATCACAAACTGGTACTCTATAAGCAAGTCCATCTAATTTACCATTTAATTCTGGTATAACTAAACCAATTGCTGAGGCAGCCCCAGTTGAAGCGGGAATAATATTTTGACTAGCGGCTCTTCCACGTCTTGCATATATACCTTTTTTATGAGCTATATCTAAAGTTTCTTGATCATTAGTAAAAGCATGAACAGTACTCATAAATCCTTTGTTAATACCATAATTATCATTTATAACTTTTAAAACTGGAGCTAAACAATTAGTCGTACAACTAGCTGATGATACTATTTGTTCAGTTCCATCTAAAATATTATCATTGACACCATAGACAATTGTCTTCATATCACCTTTGCCTGGAGCTGATATTAAAACTTTTTTAGCTCCTGCGGTGATATGTTTCATTGCATCTTCATATTTAGTAAATACCCCTGTACACTCTAAAACTAAATCAACATTTAGATCTCGCCAAGGTAAATTAACTGGATCTTTTTCACTAAATACTCTAATTCTTTTTTTACCTGCAATTACAATATCATTACCATCATATGAAATCTCTTGCTCATGAAATGAACGATGAACTGTATCATATTTAAGTAAATGAGCTAATTCTTCAGCATTTGATAAATCATTAATTGCTACAACATCAAAATCACTTGTTGTAATCATTTCTCTAAAGGCAATTCTACCTATTCTTCCAAAACCATTAATCGCTACTTTAATCATTGCATCCTCCTATAAACTCTCTAAGTATTGAATCTTCTGGTACATACTCGCTTGGTATTGTATAAAAAATTTTTAAAAAATTTAATAATCTTTTGGCTTCTTCATAATAATCACTATTTACTCTAATACTTCTAAGTAAAGGTTCAACATAAACTTTGATAACTCCTATTTCATAAGTAAGAGCGGTATTAATTATTTTATCCGCTTGATGAATGTATGGGAAAATGTATTTTTCTTCACCATTTCTAACATTTTGCCAAACTTTGATAGTGTTATTAACATCATAATTTCTTGTTCTATTATCTCTAACTATTCTTCTTAATAATCTTAAATCAGTTGTGGATATATAATTATGTCTATCTATATTAAGAGGAATAAAAGGGCTTAAATAAATTTTGTATTTATATTTTTTATCGATACTTGGTAATAATTCATCATTTAAAGCATGTAAGCCTTCAATTAAGATAATACTATTATCCCTCATTTTAACTAAATTATCATTATATTCTTTTTTACCAGTAACAAAGTTAAATGTCGGAAGACTTACTTCTTCACCATCAAGTAATTTCTTTAAGGTAGTATTGAATAAATTTAAATCAATTGCTGTTAAACATTCAAAGTCATATTCGCCCTTTTCATTTTTGGGGGTATCTTCTCTTTCTAGGAAAAAATCATCAATTGATAATCTTAAAGGATCAAAACCAAAGGCTTCTAAATAAGATGCTAATCTTTTGGCAGTTGTTGTTTTACCACTAGAAGATGGACCCGCAATTAAAACAAATTTAATATTTCTATTATTAGTTATTTCTTTAGTAACATCTGACATATTTAAATTAAAAATTAATTCACAAGATTTAATGAAATCTTTTATCTTGCCATTACTTATCGTATTATTAATCGAAGTAGCATACTGCATATTTAAAGTTTCTAGCCAATTCTTACCTACTAAAAATGAATTAATAATATTATCATAATGAACATATTCAGGAAGTTCACCATTACAACGCCAGTTAGGAATTAAAAAAACTAATCTGTTTCTTCCTAAATAAACAATATCGTATTTAGTTATGCTTCCTGTACTATAAGGCATATCATTATAAAAATAGTTATGTATACCATTTAATTCATATAAAGTGACAGCAACGTCAGAGATATTTTGAATGTTTTCACACTTTTCTTTTTGATTTTTACTTTGATAAAATTTAATAGCGTCTTTTTTACTAATAGTATATTTTTTAAAAGGCTTATCTTCTGATATAATTCTAGCCATTATTCCTTTAATCTTCACTAAATCATCTTGAGTAATAATTTTATCACCAACTATTTCCCCTAAAAAGCCTTTAGGAACACTATGTTGGTATGTTATATCTAAATTGGGATAAGCTTCTTTAAGGGCTACTTCAAATAAAAATTCTAAACCACTTTTATAAATTTTATTACCTATTATATCATTTAAATCAATAAAATTAATTTCCTCTGATATAGAAGTTGCATCAGTAAGAGAAAATACTTCATTATTAACTTTAACTCCTAAAATATTTTTTGACATATTAAAGGCTTTACTAATATCATAGTAAGTAGTATATTTGGGAAATTCTTTCTTTTCACCATTATATGTAATTAAAATATTTTCCATCACACTAACATATCCTTTACTCTTTTATTATCATATCATATTTTATTATTTTTTTGAATAAAAAATGCTAAATTCTTATATTATAATTATAGGTGATAAAATGAACATAATTCCAACAGTGATTGAAAAGGAAAGTAATAAAGAATATGCTTTTGATTTATATTCAAGACTTTTAAATGATCGAATTGTATTTTTAAATGGGGAAGTTAATGATAGTATGGCTAGTATTATAGTTTCTGAGCTTTTATATTTAGATAGTTTAAATCACAATGATATTTATTTATATATTAATTCGCCGGGTGGATCTATTACAAGTGGAATGGCTATTTATGATACTATGAATTATATTAAAAGTGATATTAAAACAATTTGCATTGGTCTTGCAGCCTCAATGGGAGCATTTATTTTAGCAAATGGAACAAAGGGGAAAAGATGTAGTTTACCTAATTCGGAAATTATGATTCATCAACCACTTGGAGGAACACAAGGCCAAGCAACAGATATTAAAATTGCTGCTGAGCGGATTTTAAAAATTAAAGATAAATTAAATCATATTTTATCTAATGCCACTGGTAAAAGTATTGAGACACTCGAAAAAGATACCGAAAGAGATAATTTTATGGATCCAGATGAAGCTCTAGAATATGGTTTAATTGATGAAATAATCAAATAAAAATACTAATTAATTATTAGTATTATTTTTATCCCATTTAATAATTATATCGCCCTCTGTTGATAGCAAAAAGTTTTCTCTGGCATAATTAATTAAACCTTCATTTTCGCTTAACCGAGCAATTTCTGTATTAAGTTTATCTTCTTTTTCCATTAAATAATTATATTCACTATTTAATTCTCTTTCTAGTTTTTTATTAGCCATGATTTGTTGCCAATCTTTATAAACTGAAGCAATTAAAAGAGAAAGCAATGTAATAATTGCAGTAAAAATTAAAACAAGTCTTTTTTTCTCTTTCTTGCTTTTCTTATGCATTATTATCTTCCCTTTTATATTAATTTAAGATTAGCATAAGTTAACTATTATTTCAATTCTTAAAAATTCTTTTGACATTAATTTTACTTAATAATTTTTTATATAAAATAATACCTACTAGAAAACCTAAAAAGACAGTTAAAATAAAATAGATATGAAAGTATCCTTTATTAAGATGATATAAAATAATTATATAAATAATAGTTATATCTAACACATACATAAAAGTTATTAAATGTTTATAAATGGTTTTAAGATTTGCAATTAATTTAAAATTAAAAATAGTTAATAAAGCAAAAATAATACCATATATAAAAGAAATTATAAAAGAGATTAATTGTAAATTAGCACTCATTATTTAAATAATTTAGAAAGTAAACTTTCTTCTTTATTTTTTTTCAAATTTTCAATATAAGCAAAACTTATTAATTTACCTTTTATTTTAACATTGCCATCATGGGTATCAAGTTTAACTATTTCAAGACCTTCTCCTTTTAGAAGAATAACACCCATATTAGATTCCATTAAAAATTCTTGATCATCAAAACTACTAATTTTATTAATACCACTTAAACTAATAACACTTCTGTCTGTTATTTTTATTTCATGTGATCCATAATTTACCATATCCATATTACTTTCCATAATATCCTCCTAAATAAAGATATGATTTAATCACAAAAAAAAGAACTAACAAATATTATTATTTGCAAGTTCTTAATATTATTTTTTACTAGGGGCAGTCTCTTTTTTATCAATCATTTTTATTTCTTGATAAATAGATCTGGCCATAGGAACTACTGATGATAATGTTAAAAATCTTTGAATATTTTCAACATTGACAATATATTGATTATTTTTGGTAATAGCTATTCCCTTAGAAATAATTTGATCTATTATTTGTTTTTCATTTTGTAATGAACTACTCATATATTCATATACTTCTAAGTTTTGAGCCATGATGTTTTCTCTATCAATAACATCTTGATTATATTCTATTCTTAGTCCCCATTTTATATCATATAACCAATTTCTGATTATTTGATACATATCTTGATAAACTTTATCCATATTAGACAATCCTAGTTTTCTTCTTCAACAGTTGGATTATTATATTCTTCTAAGATTTTTGATTCAAACATTTCTCTTGTTTCAGCATTAGTTGGATGAACAATATCTTCGAATTTTTCATCGTTTACTTTACGACTAGGCATAGCGCAAAATAATCTGTTTTCTCCTTCTATAATTCTAATGTTGCTTACTACGAAGCAATCATCGATAGTGACAGTTGCATAACCTTTAAGTCTTGAACCCTCTCTATCTACTTTGTGAACACGTACTTTTGTAATTTCCATAATTTCCACTCCTTATCTTGATTTCACAATCTAATACCATTTTATACCATAAATTAAGTTTTTTCAAGCAATTTATAATAGTTTTATCTTAATATACCCTGTAATATAATCATTATAAGAAAAACTTTTCTCTACTCCATCTGTCATTATTGTGAAAATATTGGGATATGTCTTATAAAGAATTCCTTCATATCTCGATATTTTATTACGCATTCCATAGACAGTAACCACAACTTTTTTATTAATATTTGCTTCAATTTTGCTTTTAACTAAATCAATATTCATTATCTTGGATACCCCACATACATAAGGCCATTACTAATTATGCCACCCATACCATCTTTGCCATATTTTGTTTTTTCTAATAGCTCTTTTAAATTAATTTCTTTATTTCTTTCAGTAAGAGCAATAGTTACCGCAATAATCGCGGGATCTAAAGCATGAATATTGACTCTTTTAGGACTAGATGCAAAATTAGCTCCCGCTTTAATTAGCTCTTCATAATTACTTTGACAAGCTCCTGCAATAATAACTAATTTTTCGTGACTTTTTTCATAATTACGAGCACTTTTAATAGCTTTAATAAAATTTTTAGTATTTTTATAATTATTTAAATCATTTATATTACCTTTCTTTTTTAAGTAGGCATCATGACCAGTTAATATTAAGATATCTGGTTTATATTCATTTAATAATAATCTTACTTGCTCATACATATCTTCTTCTTTAATTTTTTTGCCAATGGCATATACCCCCATATATTTATAATATTTTAAGCATTTATCTAAAAACTCGCCATCACTATCTAAATGCACAATTTTTCCAGGTAAATAGAAAAAATCATCATCTTTTTCTAGTTTTTCACCTCTAGTTAAATCCTTAAAATCTTCATCTCTTGGTTTTTCACATAATACTAAATCACTCAGTTCACTATCAGCATATAAACGTACTTCGGCTCCTTTTAAATAGTAAATATCATCTTTAATATTAATTACTTTAAATATGGTATCATTGTTATAGCTTTTTCTGGTTACATAGTCACCAATAGAAATCCCCTCTTTATCCATATATATCACCAGTAAATTATATGTTTTTAAAATAAAAAAAAGAAGACTTAACTTCTTAAATTAATAATCATAATTGAGATAATAATACCTAAGACAACTATTCCTAAAGCAATAAATAAACCTGTTAATATAATCTTTCTTTCTTCACTTAAATTATTCATTTTACCCGATATTATAAATATTCATTTAATAGAATATTATATAAGACAATTTCTTTATTATTATAATTAATAATTGTATTATTATCTTCTATTTTATAATCAATATTTTCTAGAGGAATACTTAAATCTAAAAGATAATCACTTAAAAGAGAAACTGCTCGACCATTTAAAGGATTATTTTTGCTTACATCATTAAATATTAAAATATTTTGATTAGTAATAACAATACTTCTTCGATATGTATTATTATCTATTTCCATAAGACCATCCTTATTTTCTAATAAGATTTTTTCATCTTTAAATTCATAATTATACATAATATTTCTCCTTATTCTATAACATATTTAACAAGATAAAAGACTATTCCCCAAATTACCATAACAATCACACTACTAATTAAAATTACTTTAGTCGTTTTATCCATTTTGATCCTTCCTAAAATAAATTATTAATTTTTAAATAAAGAATTATAAAGTTCAATAAAAACTTCTTCGCTTAATTCTTCTGCCCTTATCGTATCATTTAAATTGTGTTTTTGCAAGACTTCATTTATTTTTACAAGATCATAACCTCTTAAATTATTTTTTAATGTTTTTCTTTTCATTTTAAAAGCATCATTAATTAATTTAAAATAATCTTCTTTATTAACTTGAGGTTTATTTTCTCTTTTAGAAAGTTTAATAATAGCACTTTCCACTTTAGGAATTGGATTAAAACATTTTTTAGATACTTTAAATAATTTAGAAGTATGATAAAAGTAATTTAAATATAAAGTTATACTACTATAAGCACTACTTTTTGGTAATGCAGTAAAACGATTTGCAACTTCGTCTTGAACCATAAAAAGCATTTCTTTAATATTTAAATCAGTATTAATTAAATACTTGATAATGGGAGTTGTTATATAATAAGGAAGATTACCTACTATATATAAGTTATTATAATTAATATCTTTAATATCATTTTTAATATTTGATAATAATATATCTTGATAAATTATTTTAGTTTTATGATCTTCTAAACTATTTAAATAAATTTTTAAATCTGCATCAATTTCATAACAAATTAAATAAGCATTTTTCTTTTTTAATTCTTTAGTTAAAGCTCCCATACCAGGGCCTATTTCAATTATTAAATCATTTTCTTGAGCTAATATATTATTATTAATATCATTAATTATGTTTTTATCAATTAAAAAATTTTGACCAAGGCTTTTTTTAGATTTCATAAAGATTATTTACCCCAACCTTGTCTTAAAACATCATAAGTAATAACACTTCTTCCTAAATTAAGAGCATAATTAATATCACTACTTAGTAAATCTAGGGCATTACCTCTTACACCACGATCTAAAACAATAGCAATTACTGGTTCACTTGAGACAAACGATTTATTAAAACGTACAATACTACCACATGGAAGATTAGATGATGATGCTACAATTCTGACATTACCATAAGTTTCATCATAGTATGTTGTTTTACCATCTGTAATATCATAACGATACATACATCCTAAATGGCCATTACATAAAGGACAATTATAAACGTAACCTGTTAAATCACCGGTAAAAGTATCTTTAACACTATAGATATCATTAGCAACAAATTCATCATATTTTAATGCCATAGTTGATAAATTAACGTTATTATTTATATTATTACTATAAGTTTTAGTTTCATGTTTAGATACATAACTAGAAGAAGTTACAACAAAAAGAATTACTATTATAATTTTAATACTTATATTTAACACTCTTTTCATTATCCACCTTCTAACAATATAATTATAGCTATATTAAGAAGTTTTGTCAAAAAAAGAAAATGTTGAAAATTCAGAGTTTTTCAACATTTATCTTCCTTTACTATTAGGACGTATTGATAAATAATTATTAACAGCATAAAAGCCTTTATTTGGTTCTTCTTGAACATATAAATATTCTTGATATAATAGAAAACCTTCAGGAGAGATGAAATTATCTAAAATTGGGACATGGGTATTAACAAAATATCTATCTTTATCTTTTTCATAAATTATTTTGGCATCATTTGTATTTAATAATTCTATAAATTCATCTTCGGTATAAATTTCTTTATTTAACGGCTGTTCATTTTCTATAGAATTTTCTTTCTTTATTTCCCAAGGGTTAGTAATTTCTGTTTTTTTATCTAATTTTTTTATAAATGTTAAAGTAATACTTATGGCCGTTAATATTATTACAGTGTTAACAATATCTTTTTTTATTTTCATTTAATCTCCATAATATAATTTATCTAAATTTTAAAAAGTTTATATATATTTTCGTTTGTTATTTTAGCAAGTTCTTCTAATTTTATGTGATATAAATCGGCAACAAAATTAGCAATTTCTATAATATGACTAGAATTATTTTGGCTTCCTCGGTAGGGTTCAGGAGTTAAATAAGGAGAATCTGTTTCTAATATAATATTATCTAAACTTATATCTTTATAAACATCTTTTAAATTAGCATTTTTAAAAGTTATTACCCCATTTATACCAAGTAAAAAACCCATTTTAATATATTCACTGGCTGTTTCTTTAGAACCAGAAAAAGAATGAATAACGCCTTTAACATGGTATTTTTTTAAAGTATTAATAGTATCTAATGTTGCATCTCTACTATGAATAATAACAGGTATTTGATATTTTTCTGCTAAAGATAATTGTTTTTCAAATAAAGTTATTTGTTCATCTTTATTCTCTTTAGTATAGTGATAATCAAGGCCTATTTCCCCAATAGCAATTATTTTATTATTATAAAGATTATCTTCAATAAATTTTAAATCATCTTCACTATATTCTAAGACGTTTTCGGGATGAATACCAATGGCACCATACATTTCTTTATATTCTTGAGTAAGTTTTAAAACTTCTTTATTTGATAAAGTATCACAACCATTATTAATAAATCTATTAACGCCTTTTTCTTTCGCTAAGTTAATAATTTCTTCAATATTATTATAATATTCTCTATAAATATGACAATGAGTATCAGTAAACATATTATTCCTCAAGACGGTTAAATAATACTTCTTTAATTCCCGTTTTATTATTATTTTCATAATAACCAAAATCATTTAAAGTAGTAAAGCTTGTTTCTTTAGTATTAATTTGTTTAAATATTTTTTCTGCGGTTTCCGGAAGAAAAGCTTGTAAAAGAACAGTACCATATCTTATTGTTTCCATTAAATTATATAAAACGGTTTGTAATCTTTCTTTAGTATTTTCATCTTTAGCTAAAACCCAAGGTGTTGTTTCATCAATATATTTATTAGCTCTTCTAAATATATCAAAAATATTATCTAAAGCATCAGCAACATGAAGTTTATTCATATTATCAACAACTTTATTTTTTAAATTAATTACAGTTTCTTTTAAGTCTTTATCAACACTTTCTAAAACATTTGAATTATTAATATAACCATCAAAATATTTTTCAGCCATCCCAATAGTTCTATTAACAAGATTTCCTAAATTATTAGCTAAATTACTATTAATACTTTCAATTAAAAGTTCTCTTGTAAAAGTACCATCAGATGCAAAAGGCATTTCGTGTAACATATAATATCTTACCGCATCAACACCAAATTCTTTAACTAAATCATCAGCATAAACAATATTGCCTTTACTCTTACTCATTTTATCAGTGCCAAATAAAAGCCAAGGATGGCCAAATATTTGATGAGGTAACTCTTCACCTAAAGCATGTAAAATAATGGGCCAATAAATCGTATGAAATCTCAAAATATCTTTTCCTATTAAATGAACATCACAAGGCCAATATTTTTTATAATCAGCACTATGATTACCAGATACATCATAACCTAAGAAAGTAATATAATTTGATAAAGCATCAATCCAAACATAGATAACATGAGAATTATCAAAAGTAACAGGGATACCCCATTTAAAAGATGTTCTTGATACACATAAGTCTTCTAAACCTGGTCTAATAAAATTATTTAACATTTCATTTTTTCTTGATTCTGGTTC
Source organism: uncultured Bacilli bacterium (assembly GCA_947628375.1). GTDB lineage: Bacteria > Bacillota_I > Bacilli_A > RF39 > UBA660 > SIG200. The sequence continues at coordinate 14,904 of CANQZQ010000002.1, read as the reverse complement.
AATAAAGTGAGGATGATTTTCAATATATTCTTCTAACCATTTAGAATATTTACTCATCTTAAAAAAGTAGGCTTCTTCACATTTCTCAATTAATTCTCTTCCACAGTCAGGACATTTGCCATCAACACTTTGAGTCTCTGTCCAAAATGATTCACAAGGAATGCAATATAATCCTTTATATTCACTTTTATAAATATCACCTTGATCATATAATTTTTTAAAGATTTCTTGCACTGTTTTTTCATGATTTTTATCGGTAGTTCTAACAAATTTATCATAACTTGTATTCATTAGATCCCAAATATTTTTAATTTCAGAAGCTATATTATCGACATATTCTTGCGGAGTAATTCCTGCTTCTTTAGCTTTAGATTCAATTTTTTCACCATGTTCATCGGTACCAGTTTGAAAATAAACATCATAACCTTCTAATCTTTTAAATCTCGCAATCGCATCTGCTAAAACTATTTCATAAGTATTGCCAATATGAGGTTTAGCACTTGTATAGGCAATCGCTGTACTTATATAAAATTTCTTATTCATTATTATCCTCTTTTCTAAGTGGACTACCAGTCCAGCCATTTCTTATATTATCAACTTCTTCACCACAAGTTAAATATTTTAAAAATATTCCTTGAGCATAAGATTCTCCTTTTTTTACTTTAAATACTTTACTTCCTTCATTTTGTAAAGAAATATACATATGACCAAAAGTTTCTTTATTATCAAAATAATCAGCATCAATAATACCAACTTGATTAGTCATTCTAACATTATATTTAAAACCCATACTGCTTCTTACAAAAAGCATTAAGACTTCATCATTTAAAAACTTAGCTCTATATCCTGTAGGTATTTTTTTTCTTTCTCCAGGTTGTATTTCAAAATCTTCAATAGCAAAAAAATCATATCCAGCACTATATTTAGTTTTTCTTTTAGGTAATATATATTCATCATATAATTCTTTATCATCTTTAATTTCTTTTTGAAATTGCTCAAAACTTATTTTTTCAAAATATCTATCCATTTTATCTACTCCTTATAATATATTCATTAATTCTTTAATATTATTAATTGTTTGATATTTAGTACTTTTATTATTAGTAACCCATATTACATTCATACCTACTAATGAAGGATTTAAAACATCTAATTCATAATTATCACCAATAAATACACATTCATTACTTGGATATTTATCTAAAATAACATCAAAAGCCTTTAAATTTTTTTTACAATAATTAATATCAGCTCCATATACTTTTTTAAAATATTTTAATATTCCCATATTTTCTAAACGTCCTTCTTGAGTTTCAGTAAACCAATCACTTATAACATATAAATCATATTTCTTATATAAATATTCTATTGTTTTAGTAATATCTTCATCAGTATAATATAATTGTTTTTGTTCATTTATAAATTTTTTTAAAAATTCTTCATTTAAATCTAAATTACTATATTCTTTAATTATATCTAACATATTTTCTTTAGTTATAGTATCGTATTTATATTTATGCATGATTAAAGCCTCATTAATTAATTTATAATATTTTTCACTATCATATCCCATATCATTTAATACTTTTTTTAAAGCCCATAAATAATCATCACTCCATTTAATTAAAGTATTATCAACATCAAAAATAATTGCTTTCATGATACCTCCATTATATAAAAAAATTCATAAACAAAAGGACACTTTAAATGCGGTACCACCTTTATTTATGAACTTAATCATACACTTTTAGTTATAACAGTCTTCACTGATTTAGCTCCATTATCCATACTATTTATTATATTACCCATTAATTTACACCAACCCATTAACTCTCTTTTAGTAATAATATAATATCTCTTTTAATAACTTCCTTGCTAACTAGCTATAGCTTATCATAGATTAATTTATTAATCAAGAAAAAAACTTATGTTTTAGTTAAATTAAAAAAGAAAGAGATTGCTCTCTTTCCAAGGATTAAGTCTATGAAGGTTTTAACGAGTTTTCCTTCTCGATCAACTCTTTATCCCCTCGTTGGGGCTTTATAGCACTTTAAGTTTGCACTATCAAGACTCCCAGAAAATTGCAGCCAGTCAGCATCACATTGATAGTGATAACAGGTTCGGCAGACTTCCTCATATGGATGGTACGCAGATCGGCAGGTGTAACCCGAACCATTAGGCTGAATTGTATAGCACATTATATCAGCATCGCCATTTCGGTGGACACTGCAGTTATAATACGATCCACAATCCTTCATACTTTGTGAGGACCAAGAGCATCTTCGCGAACCGAGCCCGTTATCAGTCAACGACTTCTCAGCATCCAATGCCGAACTTAAATCTTTATCGTAGGTACTATGATACACCGTCTCGGAACTGCACGTGTCTAAATATTTACACTCACATTCATACGAGTCCCCTCTTGTCCCATCTTTAACGCAAACATATCCTCCGGTCGCGCTACCTAAACTAGAAGGTGTTAGAACACTGCCACTAGAACATGTCCAAGCTTGCATTGTGGATATCGATGAAGACGTTACTTCATTGACAAAGCCAGATCCATCATAGGTATGAGTAAGTATCGTATATGCTATCCCTGGTTGTAACCCTGTTACTGTACAATCTCCATTTGCATCTGCCAATATCCATGTGTAAGGTTCTATTGGTAATTGGCAATGCCTACTTTGTATTCCATTTGTATCTGTTGCTTCTATATGAACTGTTATACTGTTCTCTGTCTTACTTTTTTCTGTTACTGTTACTTGTGGTGGTGTGGCATCTAATGTAATAGTTCCTGTCATAATTCCTATATTTCCGACTTTATCTTGAACACTTATTACCACTGTATGGAGTGTTTCTGTGTTAGATATTTGTACTTGCCCATTTAAAGTTAATAATGATGTCGGTGTAAAAGTATTACAACTACTTCCCTCTTGTATACAATATCCTTCTATATTTGCTTCTATAATAGTTGCATTATAATTGACCATTGTTGTGTGAGTGAATCCAGGGTTTACATTAAACCATGACGCTTTTGTTCCTGTTAATGTTAATGTATTTACTACTGGTGGTGTTCTATCTACTATTATATTTTCTGTTTTTACTTCTGATGTATTATTTGCTTTATCTTTTAAATACACATATAGTGTTTTCTCGCCATCGATTTGTGATACTGGCATTACTCCTGTTGCTTGTGTTCCTGCTATTTGTTGCCAATTTGTACAATTTGCTCCTTCACTTATACAATATTGTGCTACATCATTATCTTGCCATATTATGTTATATGTTACTTCCGGATTATATGTATAACCATTATTCAAAGCACTTCCATTAACATCTTTTCCTGTTATTGTAAATCCAGTTACTGTTGGTAATATATCATCTTTATCAAAATATATTTTACAATACATACTTTTTTGACTTGTTACTATTATTGTTCCATCTATTACTCCATTTGTTAAACTTTGTTCTACTGCGTTTTGTATTACATTATCACTTCCGTATTCATAACATTCTGTTTTTGTTGTATTTAATAGATATCCTTGAGTTGGAAAAGTATTTGTTTCAGTATAATCATTATCTTGTTTACTTGAGCCTTGATTCTTTTCTAAATATATTCCAAATTCTTTTCTTTCTACTTCTGTTTCTTCTACTTCATTATCATTCATTTTATATGAATAACTCTTATTCCAGGTTAACAATACCATAGATATTGTTATTATCATTATTAACATTATTGTATTCTTTTTATTCTTCATAGATATGCTCCTTTATACATCTTTAGAGGTGTATTATTATATAAATAATTTTACCCCTCATAAGATGTATTGTCAATACATTTTTTTAGATGTATGAAATTATTAAATAAATTAAAGGAATGATTCAAAATGAAATTATTGCGACTAAAAGAAATTAGAGAAGACCGAGATATCCCTCAAAAAGAATTAGCTAATCTTCTTCATACAACTCAACAACAATATTCAAAATACGAATTAGGCATTCAATTAATACCAATAGACAGATTATGTATTTTAGCTGATTTTTATAATGTAAGTTTAGATTATTTAGTATGTCGTACTGATGAAAGAAAAATGTATCCTAAAAGTAAATTAGATTAAAATATACTTGTAAATAGATAATAAACTAAAATATAATATATTTAGGTGTTCTTATGAAAAAAAGTGGATTTATAGATGGTGCAATTATTGCAGTCCTTGCAATTTTTATAAGTAAATTTTTAGGAATAATTTATGCTATTCCTTTTAATAATATGGTTGGTTCTTCTGGAGGAGCCTTATATGGTTATGCTTATAATATCTATAATTTATTTTTAATAATATCTAGTGCGGGTATTCCTCTTGCTATATCAAAATTAGTAAGTGAATATAATGAACAAGGTAAAATAATTGAAAAAGAATATTTATTTAAAACTACTAAAATAATTATTTTAATATTTTCTATTATATCTTTCTTAATATGTTTTATTTTTGCTAAAGAAATAGCTTCCTTAATAATAGGTAATAAATTAGAAGGTATTAATATTAATGATGTTACTTATGTTATAAGATGGGTATCATTTGCTATCTTAGTTGTTCCACTTTTATCTATAAGTAGAGGCTACTTACAAGGTCATGGTTATATGAGTGCTCCAGCCTTTAGTCAAGTTATTGAACAAGTAATAAGAATTATTGTTGTTCTTGGTGGCAGTTATTATATCTTATATATATTAAATCTTGATTTAAAAACAGCGATTGGAATAGCTACTTTTGGAGCATGTATTGGTGCTATTGCAGCATATATTTATCTTTCCTTTAAATTATTTAAAATCAAAGATAAAAAAATAAAAACTGATACTTTAAAAAAGGATGAAAAAATAATTATTATTAAAAAAATGATTATCTATGCTATTCCTTTTATCATAATTAATATTGCTAATTCCTTATATAATACTACTGATATGATTTTACTTAATCGTGGTTTAGTAAATCTTCATTTAAAAGGAGAAGATATTGATGCAATTAGCAGTGTCTTTACTACTTGGGGAGTTAAAATAAATACTATAGTAACAAGTATTGCCACAGGTATTGCCTTAAGTTTAGTACCTAATATTTCTAAAAATAAAGCTAAAAATGATTATCAAACCATTAAAAATAGTTTTTTAAAAACTATTAATATCTTCTTATATATAGCCTTACCACTTTCTATATTTATGAGTATATTTAATAAAGAAATATGGCATATCTTCTTTGGAAGTAATAATTCTTTTGGTCCAATAATTATTAAGTATTCTATTATAGTGGCCTCATTTGATGCTCTATATATTATGATTAGTAATGGTTTACAAGGACTTGGTAAAACTAAAATAATTTATACTTCTGTTTTACTTGGCTTAGGAATTAATTTAATATTAGATCTACCTTTAATGTATTTATTTAATTATTTAAATATTTATCCATATTATGGAGCCATTACAGCTACTTTAATTGGTTATATAATATCTTTATTAATACCATTTATTTCTTTAAAAAAAGAAATAAATTTAGATTATTCTTCTATAACTAATAAATTACCTAAAATATTATTAACTTATGCTATAATGATATTTTTATCTTTAATAGCTTGTGATATAATAAAAGATGTAAATAGTAGATTACTATTAATACCTTTAATTGGTGTCATAGGGATTTTTCTATTAATTATATATTATTTTATTAATAAAAAAGAACTTAAAGAAATAGTAAGTAAGGAGTCTTAATATGGTTTATATAGAAATAATAGTTATCTTAATTTTAATAATATCAGTCTTATTATTAATATATTTTATCGGTATAAATAGATTAAAAAATTATAAAGAAAAAATGATTAAAGCTGAAAATATTATTAATGAGAATTTAATTAAAAAACAAGATATTATTATAAATATAAATACTAATATAAAAAAATTAAACGATAAAAAAGATTATTTAAAAGATTATTTAAATAAAGATGAAGAAATATCTAATATAGAAAAAGATTTTAAATTAGATGAAGCTAATAACTTAATTAATAATTTAGCATATGATTTTAAAAAATTAGCTAAAGATAGTGATTTTAATAAAAAATTACAAAGTTTAAGAGAAATAAATGAATCTTTAGTAGCGGCTAAAAAAATATATAATGATAATGCAATATTAAATAATAAATTAATTAAACAATTTCCCTATAATATTATAGCTAAGATTACTAACTATCAAGTAATAACTTTATATAACAATAATAAAACCGATGAGGAAAGCTTATAAACTTTTAACATCGGTTTTATTTTAATTTAAATTTGCCAATCAATTGGCTTTATATTATTTTTAATTAAAAATTCATTTGTTTTGGAAAATGGTTTAGAGCCAAAGAAACCATATGATGCGGAAAATGGTGAAGGATGAGCGGATTCAATAACTAAATGATGAGGATTAGTAATATATTTCTTTTTTTCTTTAGCAAAGTTACCCCAAAGAATAAAAACAACTGGAGTCTCTTTTTGATTAAGAGCTTTTATAATATAATTTGTTAAAAGTTCCCATCCTAAATTACGATGAGATGCTGGTTTATCTTTTTCCACTGATAAAACAGCATTTAACATTAAAACTCCTTCCCTAGCCCACTTTGTTAAATCTCCCGAAGTAGCTATCGGAATACCTAAATCACTATTTAATTCTTTATAAATATTTTGTAATGAGGGCGGTATTTTTACTCCTTTTTGTACACTAAAAGATAACCCATGTGCTTCTCCTTCTCCATGATATGGATCTTGGCCAACAATAACTACTTTTACATCATGATAACTAGTTAATTTTAAAGCATTAAAGATTAAATTTTTAGGAGGATAGCAAATACTATGTTCATACTTATCATTAATTATTTGTAAAAATTTTTTAAATCCTGGACTATCTTCAATTACTTTTAATACGTCATCCCAATCATTACCTATCATTTAAATCACTATTCCTTCAAATATTACTTATGATAACTTTCATTATTATTTATTTTAAAAGATCGATAAATTTGTTCTAAAAGAATACCTCTAAATAAACCATGTGGAAAAGTTAATTTAGAGAAACTTATTTTTTCTTGACATAACTCTATAATTTTAGAACTTAAACCATTTGAGCCACCAATTATAAAAGTTATATTACTATGATAATTAAAAAGATTATCTAAATGCTTTGAAAAAGAAATACTATCATAATTTACTCCTTCAATACATAAAGCAATTTTATAATCTTTATTATCTATTACTTTTAATAAATTATTAGTTTCGATATCTAAATTATCATTATCTTTAACTTCAATTATTTCTAATTTATGATACTTATTAATTCTTTTAGCATAATCATTAATTAACATATTTAAATAATCTTCTTTTATTTTACCAACGCAAACTATTTTTATCATAAAGTAATCACTTCACTAATATTATTTTGCATCGCACAATTAATATCATCAAATTCAATATCATATTCTTTTAAAGTATCTTTAACAGTTTTTAAAGCTATTTCTGGTCGATTATTTTCTTCACTTAAATGCATTAAATATACTTTTTTAGTTTTATCACCAATTAATTTAGAAAGATAAAAACCAGCAGCTTCATTAGAAAGATGGCCTTCATCACTTAAAACTCTTTTTTTAAGCCAATCAGGATAAGATCCATGAGTAAGCATTTCAATATCATGATTACTTTCAATAAAATAAACATCTCTATTTTTTAATAAATTAAAATATTTACTTTTTATATAACCTGTATCAGTTATTTGAACAATAGATACCCCATCTTCTTCAATTATAAAATTTCTAGAAGCTATAGCATCATGACTTGATTTAATAGCGTATATTTTTAAACCATCAAAGTTAATTTCATCATCATATATTTTTATATGATCATAATTTTGTAAACTCTCTAAAGAAGCAAACATTTCTTGAGGCATACAAACAGTTGCAGGTACAGATTGAATAAATGACTCTAATGCTGAAATATGATCATTATGTAAATGACTTATTAAAATAATGTCTATATCTTTATAATTTATTCCAATACTTTTTAAAGCCTCTACTATATATTTTTTATTTTTTCCCATATCAAGAAGAATTTTATGATTCTTAGTTTCAATATAAGTGGAATTTCCTTTTGAACCACTTGCAAGTATACATACTCTCATTATCTTGGAAACAACTCCCTCGGATTTTTAAATTTTCCTCCTGAAAGAGGATCACCAATTGAATAACCAAAGTGTAAATGGCGACCAGTTGAAGAACCACTATTACCCATAAATCCTAAATAATCACCCATTTTAACATTTTGTCCAACTTTAACAATAACATTTTGAAGCATATGACCATAAATAGTAAAAATATTATTACCATGATCAATGACTACATAATTTCCATAACCACTACCACACATATCATATAAGTGTGATCCACCATAACTAGAACATGAAGTATTAACCTTTACAACTACGCCGTCATTTGCTGCTAAAACATGGGAATCAGCCGGTGTACCTGATATATCAATACCATTATGCATTTTTCCCCAACGCCAGTCATATTCACTAGTAACTGAATACGGAACTTCTGTTGGCCATAACCATCCAGATCCAATATATGTTTCTGTCTCTTTACCCCATGATCCACCTGATGATTGTCTTCCTTTAACAATGATTCTATCTACTTTTTCCCGAATAATTGTTGGAGCTCCAATTAATTCAACATCATTTAATGTTTCACCATTAACATTAGTATATCTTTTAGTTTGTAACGATAAACCTTTAACTCCCGGAAATTTAATTTCTTCATAACCTGCAGCTTGAGTATTATCTCTTTCAATAACAGTATTATAATCTTCCTCTTCTTCTTTCATTTCTAATACTATCGCTGAAAAAGAAATCTCAGGATTAATTAAGGTTACATTAACTTGTTCTCCAATAGTAAGCAATGCTTGTTCACTAGTATATTTAGGATTAGCTATTAAAAATTCTTGTTTATTTAGTTTATTAGCTTCGGCTATCTTTTCAATAGTATCCCCTTCTTTAACAGTATATCTATTCTCTTTATGATTAAAACCAAATAATAAATCTTGGGCTAATTCTTCACTATTTTCATATATTTTTTCATTAACACTAATATATTTTTCTCTAATAGTAATATCCTCTAAAATATCTAATTTTTCATAGATTGTACCAATTTCTTCTAATGTTCCTTGTGTACCATTCATATAATTATTAAAATCTTCTTCATCTTCTATAAAAACTAAAATAAATTCTTTTAAAGCATCATTTAATATTTGTTTATCTAATATATAAACATTAAAAGCATCATGATTATTTTCATCTTCCTCACTATCACCTTTATAAGCCGAAAAAGTTACTTCATAACCTAAAATAGTAAAATCTTGTAATTCTTCTATTTTATTATATATACTATCAATACTAGTTATTTTAGCATCATAAGAATAATTTTCAACTACTTTTAAATTTTCTGGTGGATAAACATTATCAACATTATATCTTTGTTTAATTAAAGATTGTTTACGATTAATCATAGCATATAAATCATCTTCATTAGTTATCGAACCAATTACTTCATTATTTAAATAAACATTATAAACATGTTTAATATCATTATCCATATAATTATAACTTGCTATTACAACATACAAAGAAATAACTATTAAACATATAACAAATGTTATTATTTTATCTTTTAATTTCATAATCACTCTTCCTCTAAATTAGGTGCAACACTTCTAAAGGCACTCATATTTAGTTCAAATAATAAATCAATTGTTCCAAGGCTTCCTTTACGGTGCTTAGCAATAATTAATTCTGCCGGTACTATTTTTTCTTTTTGATCTTTTTTAGCTTCATGGTAATCTTTACGATTTATAAACAAAACCATATCCGCATCTTGTTCAATAGAACCAGATTCTCTTAAATCAGAAAGCATTGGTAAATTACCTTCTCTTTTATTAGTTACACTACTACGATTAAGTTGAGCTAAAGCAAGAACTGGTACTCCTAACTCAAGAGCCATAGTTTTTAAACTTCTTGATATTTCTGATACCTCAACTTGTCTTGACTCAACTCTTTTATTACCGGTTGTTAAAAGTTGTAAGTAATCTATTACTACTAAACCAAGTCCCTTAGGCATATTAGCAAGTCTTCGACATTTAGCTTTAATTTCCCCTAAAGTAAGACCAGTATTATCTTCAATATAAAGATTAGTTTTAGCTAAAGTATTCATAGCTTCATTATAACGTTTCCAATCTTTTTCGCTCATATTACCCGTTTGAAGTTTATATCCTTCAATTCCCCCTTGCGCACTTATAATTCTATTAACAAGTTGTTCTGCGGGCATTTCTAAGTTAAAAATTGCTATCGCTTTCTCTGTTTTAGTCGCTGCATAAGTAGCCATATTTAAAGCAAGAGCAGTTTTACCCATAGCAGGACGAGCTGCTAAAATAATAAGCTCACCCGGTTGAAATCCGGTTGAAATTTTATCAAAATCATAAAATCCCGTTTCTAAACCAGTAATTAATTTTTTATTTTTAGCAAGTTCTTCTAATTTAGCTTGAGCTCTTCTTAATATTTCACCAATTGGTACAAAATCTTTAATATTTCTCGTTTTAACAACATTTAAAATATTTCTTTCGGCATTATCAAGTAAATTAGTTAAATCATCCTCATCATATGAAGCATTAACAATTTCTGTTGCGGCATTTATTAAATTTCTTCTTGTATAATTTTCTTTTAAAATAGCAATATAATATTCTAAATTAGCTTTTGTTTCAACTGAATCAATAACTTCACTTATATATGATAATCCCCCAATTGAATTTAATCTTTTCTTTTTATCAAGTTCTTCTTTAACCATTCCAGCATTAATAGGTATTCCATTATTATGAAGTTCATATATTGCTTCAAATAAGTATTTATTTCTTTCATCAAAAAACATCTCAGCATTTACTTCTTCGCAAATACTATCAACAAGAGTATTATCAAGAAAAATAACACCCAAAACACTCATTTCTGCTTCTTTATTTGATGGCATTGCTCTTGCCATATCATCACCTACTTACTTACAACTATATTAATATTAAATTTAACTCTTTTATGTAATTCAACTAATACTTTATGAGTTCCTAAAGAGTCAATATTATGATCAATTTTTAAACATTTCTTATCAATATTAAATCCTAATTTTTTTAACTCCTCCACTATTTGTTTAGATGATATATTACCAAATACTTTATCATCTTTACCAGCACTTACTTTAAATAAAATATTCTTATCTTCTAATTTATTTTTAACTTTCATAAGTTCAGTTATTAAAGCATCTTCTTCATCTTTTCTTTTAGTTATCTCTTTATCTAATATTTTTTTACTACCTTCAGTATATAAAACCCCTAATTTATTTTTAATTAAATAATTATTGCCATAACCATCACTAACATTTATAATATCATCTTTTTTACCTTTTCCTTTAACATCTTCTAATAATATTACTTTCATGTTACCTCCTAAATAGCTCTTTTATTATAACATACTTTTTTAATTTATACTATCCACTTCCTTTTTCTTCCATAACCTTCAATTTTTACTAAATTCTTATTCTTAAGTATTTTTATATACCTTCTTATAGTTCTTTCACTACATAAATACTTATTAGCTAAATATATTTCAGTAACTTGATTATTATTTTTTATTTCCCATAAAATATCTTTTAGTAGGATTTCATCTATTACTTTCATCTAGTCCTCCTACTATATATTTATGACTTTTTTCTTTGATTTCCTTTTTTATAAGAAAAAATTTCACAAAAACTTGTGAAACTATTTTTCTAGTTTTTTACTATTGCCTCTTTTTTCTTGCACTTCTTTTTCAATATTATTAACAATATCTTCAATAACTTGACTACTATACTTATTATTTCCCGCAAATTTAATAGAATCATATAAAGATAAATCAAGTTTGGGAATTATATCTTCATTTAAATCATCGTAATGAAAGATTAATGTAAAGTTAAAAATAAAAAATCTTAAATTTGTTTTTAAAAAAATATCAAAGATATTAACTAAAACTTTTCTATTTTCAAAATTAAAATTATTAAATACTATTTTTTTGAAAGAATAATCAGATAGATAAATTGGTACAAAACCTATTATTTCTTTAACAGAACTAGGAATAGTTACTTCTTCATCATCAGTAAAAGCTAAATTTATTACATCAAGAGTTTCTAAACCTTCATTTAAGTAAACATTTCCTTTAGGTTTATGATTAAATAAATCACCCTTTAAAACTTTTAACGTACGAGGCATAATGACATCTTTATTAAAAAGATCATTTTGGATATTGTTAATAATTGGGTCATTTTCATCTCTATTTTTTAAGTTAATTTCTTTTATTCCTTCAGGAAATAAATAAAAGGTATTAGGTAGTTTTAAATATTCTTTATACTTTTTAGTTTCACCAATTTTTAAACTATAATTTAAATAAATTAAATGAAATAATTCTAAAAAATCTTTAGTAATAGTATATTTTTTATCTTTATATAAATTGATATCAAAATTATCATAATCACACGAGTAGTATTTTATTAAAAAGGCGGTACTTAATGGAATAGTATCTTCAAATTTAATTAATGAATTATCTCTATAGTATTCAGTTATATATGCATCATTAAATGAATGAAGAAAATTATATAATCTTTTAGGATTATCAAGAGCTAAAAAGAGATTTAAAAGATAAAAATCTTTAAGAATATCTTCACTTGATGCATTACCTAATAATTTTAAATTTAAATTAATTATTTTTCCAATAGTTATTTCAGAGTTATTATTTGGTTTATAATTTCTATAATGTTCAATTATATTATTAACAATTTCTTTATAATATTCTAATTCTTCATTTATAGTATTTTCACTAACAAAAGGTTTTACTACATCAAATGCGGTTAAATAAGTATATTTAGCATAATAAAACATATTAATTTCATTTATGTTAATCATATTAAAATATCTATATAATTTAAATTTTGCTTCATATGGTTTTAATTCAACTTCATAGGTACCTTGTAAACCACTGATTGTTGGTTCATATGAATTTTTATAAACATTAAAATCTTCGATATGAATTTTTAATTTTTGAACTTCGTCTTTATTTAATTCTATATATTCTTTCAATTTTCTATTTAATATATTTAAATCAACAAGAAAGCCTTTTAAATCATTATGTATTTTTATTCTTTCATTTTCTGGTAACACTTGTTGCAATTCATTAAATTCTTTTCTTTTATTTTTTAAAGCTAACTTTATTTGATTATATAATATATTAAGATAAATTGAAGAATAGTCTTTTTTTCGAGACTTAGAAAAAGGAATTTGTAAATCGTGTAAATTAATTATGATGTCATCATCTAAATCTTCAAAATAAATAGTTAAAGTTTTAACAGTACTTCTAACATCTTCTTCTATAGGAGGATCATCAGCATTTATACCAACCGATATACTTCCTAGATTATCTTCTATATGATTATTTAAAATACCAGTAATAGTATTTATAAAAATATTTTTAATATTATCATATTTAATTAAATCGTAATTATCTTTATTTATTTTAATAGTTACATTTTCAATATAGCGGTAATTAAAAACATCTTTTGAAATTCTAGTAATAGATGATGGAAAAGTAATGTCAACAAATCGTTGATTAAAAAAAGCATATGCGCCTAACTCTCTTAACCCATCATTTAAAACAATACCTTTTAGACTATTATCCTCAAATAGCGTTACAATACGGTTAACCGTTTTTAAACTTTTAGGAAGGTACACTACTTTTTCTTTAGAATCACTTTGAATTTTATTTATAAGCTCTAAATCGGTCTTTCCTAAATTATTACTAGGTTGTTCGTTTATCTCAATTATACCTTCAGGTAAATAATACTTATCTTCTTCAGTAGGTTTATAAAATTTACGATATATTAAATATAAATCATAATAGTTATCGTCGTAATGATAACTATTAGGCCCTACATAATTATATAAATTAGTATGTTTATTACAAGCCCTATTTATAAAATAAATAGTTTCTAAGGACAAATATTCATCCCAATCAAAAATTTGACAGTCATTAATTGTCATCGGATACTTAGTACTGGTAAAAAAGTTATATAATCCATCTTTTGTATTAAAAGATATTAATAAATTGAGAAGGCCAAAATCAGTTAAAACATTTGAGCCTTTATCAATAAATATTTTCTTTACTAAAAGAATTGCTTTAGTATAATCTTTACTAAATATTTCATTAAATACTTCATTTTTACCCATTATTATATCTTGAATCATACTGAATATGATATTTTGATAATATTCGATTTCTATTTTATCTGTTTCATCATTTACAAATGTATCTACTATTCCATCTTTACTTATTGTTAGAGCACCAAACTTTAAATTATAGATATTTGTTAAATCACTTTCATCTATGGCAATATCTCCATATTCTTGATGTTCTTTGTATTCATAAAAGGCGCGGTATTTTCTTTCTATTTCTTCTATTTTCTTTAATATCTCTTCTTTATGTTCTATATCAAAAGGAATTTCTAATATATTATTTATTTCTTCATTTTTACTTTCTTCTGTTATGCTATTTTTGTTTTGATATGTATACTCTTCTATATTCTTTTCTAATCTTGCTAAATCTTTAAGTATATATATTATATCTTCTCTTACTTTTATTTGTTCTTCTTTTGGTAATATCTCTTGTAACCATTCTAAATGTTTGATTCTTTCTTCTATTATTTCATATTCTTTTTCCTTTTCTTCTTTATCTGGTTCATAGTTATATTTACTCTCTTTTTTATATCTTTCTATATTAC
>CANQZQ010000001.1 GCA_947628375.1 uncultured Bacilli bacterium | reverse complement strand
AGTCAAGACTTGCGGCAGGGGTCGCTAATACTGCCGTAAGTCTTGACTTGGAAGCGGAAATGTTAGGTCATGTAGCATCAGACCTCTGCTTCCGCAATATTATGTTTATAAATAAAGATAACAATAGCTCAGTCTATGATAAAAAAGTAATCCTATCTTGAAAGCTGAGTGAAGGTAAAAGCTAGTAAGTGGTTGACTTTAGAGGATGGAATGCCACCGCCCGCGTGTTATCTTTAGTTATAAGCATAATATTGATAACAAATAAAAAATTTGTTATAATATATATGTAATAAAAAAGGAAAGATATAAAATATCTTGATAACCTATTAGCTCTTGGTGGAATTCTCAACGCTACATAGTAGCGATAAAGACACTCTAAAGAAAATAATGGTCTAACAATAGTATATGGAGTTATTAAGGGCGGACCTTATGCCATATACTTAACAGAAGGGTAATCGGGGAGAGTTATTCAACCATCTGAACCTTCGTTAGACGTTCTGCGGTGGAAGTCCGCAGAAGAGCTAAAAAATCTTATTTGATATTATATAAAAATTATTATATAATATATATGTAAAAAGAAAGGAAATGATAATTATGTATATAATTCATGGTGGAATTGAAACTGTTGACTCTTATACTTGTTATATGAGTGAAGATAAAGTTTTTAAAACTTTTGATGAGGCTGTTGCAAGACTAAAAGAGTTATATCAAGAGAATATAGACTCTTTAAAAGAGGATTATGATGCAGATTCTTTCGATGACAACTTTGACGTTAGTTATGAAGTATTAAACGGTAATTATGCTTACTTCGATATTCGAGATACATATGCTGAATATAGAGTTTATTATGAAACTCAAGAAGTAAAGTTTAATTAATAGATTTGCGGGGAGCGACCACCGCGTTATAAATAGGCGTACCTGCCGATATATAAGGTGAACCATTTATATCAGGAAACCCTCGTTGGTAAGTGCCTTGATTTTATCGAAGGGCGTGGACAGAGGCGGCGAACCGTGGAGACGAGATTGGGTTCGCAGAATGAATATTGATAATAATTAAAAATTATTATATAATATATATGTAATAAAAAAGAGTTATTACAATATAAACACTCATGGATTAATAAATAATATTAATCCCTTCCCTTTCAAAATAAATTGATAATATTTAAAAAATATTATATAATATATATAGAAAAAGAAAGAAAGTATAGTTTAAGAAATCTACTAAAGCTGGTAGACCTTGAGTCAAAGCCATAAGAGAAAAATCTTTAGTGACGAGGCTGTTTCTTCTTTAAATCTCGCGGTTTCCGCAAGTTTCTTATAAGCGAAAGGATTTCAAAAAATCTTTATAACACGAAAGTGTTTAAATATATATTAATCTTAGGAAAGAGAGAAAGAAAGGAAATGATAAAAATGACTAAGAGAGAAATGTTTGAAAGATTAATTGACATTGTAAGCGAAACTGATGTTGAGGACAAAGACTTAATAATTGAAAAATTAAATAAGGAAATCGAATTAGTTTCTAAGAAAAGAACTGGCATGACTAAAACTCAAAAAGAAAATGAAGTTTTAGTAGAAGATGTCTACAATGCAATAGCAGAAGCTGGAAAGCCAATAACTGTTACTGATATCTACAATGCAGTTAAAAGTGATAAAATTACTTCAGCTCAAAAAGTTGCGGCATTAGTTAAGAAATTAGTTAATGCTAACAGAGTTGTACGTACTCAAGATAAAAGAAGTGTATACTTCACAATAGCTGAGTAAAATAAAGAGGTTCTCCTCTTTATATATAAGAATTAAAAGTTAATTAGTTCTTATATATAAGGATGGTGAACTTAAGATATATCTATCCTGAGTTATTGATTTACTAGAAATCATTAGTTCATACTCTTACTAGAATAGAGGTTCCTTGTTAGTGGAATGGGATGGCATAAACTAAATAGCTTATAGCTGAGCTTGAAACAGCTAAGGGCTTTGAAAGATAGTCCTACTTGCCAGAAGTGAATAAACACTTTCTTTTTTTTGGATTGCGGAGATGCAGGTCGTGCAAGCATCGAACCAAGGGTTGCCGCATTACGATTATACTTGACAAAATTTGTTTTTTATGATATAATATATATATAATAAAAATATAATGAAAGGGAAGGTGTTAAAAATGTTAAAAGATTTTACAAGAGATGGAAGAATAATTACTGTGACTCTTGATGATGGAAGAGTTGCAAAAGTGGAAAGTGCATTCATTGATAGAATGATGGACAATCTTGATATTGATGAGGAAGAAGCTGTATTAACTTGGTTAGAAGATGAAGAATACATTATTAATGAAGACCAAGAAGAATTAAATGCAAAAGCAAAAGACAATAAAGTATTAGCTTCATTACATAGAACAAAAGGCGATAGGAAAAAGGCGGAGATGCCGGTTAGAAGAACGGTGAAGGAGAACCCTACGAAAGAAATGCTCATCTCAGCAATTGCAGAAGCGGTTGCTGCACTTGAGGGTGTTAGTGATTTGGTTATTGAAAATAAGGGTAAGATAATTACTTTTGCTATTGGTGAAGATAATTTTAAAATTGACCTTATTCAAAAAAGGAAACCGAAAAACTAATGATGTGGTTTACTAAAATATTGTCTTTTTGAAAGAAACGAAAAGTATAAATAAAAGTCGAAAAATACGATTTTTCGCGAGGGAGGTTTTATTATGAAATGGGTATTAATAGTTTGAATTTGATTAAAAATACATTTTGGTATTTATGAATTACCAAATAATAAAATAAATGAATACTATGCGGAGATGCCGGTTAAGGAATCTATGGACTAGATTAATGTTGCTTCTAACCTGTGTTTCCGCATTATTTTGGTCAAAAATGGATATTTTGGAATATCAGAAATTCAAATATATATGAAAGGAGTTAGACTGCTATGACATTACAAGAGTTATGCGAAAAGTATAATTATAAAGAAAATAGTGTTTTGCATGGATTTCCGCGCATTAAAGAGAGTATATTAAAAAATTATGGCGTAGAAATAGTTAAGCAAGGCAGAGGCAAGAATGCTGTATATATTGAAATAGATAAAAGTAAAGATAAACAAATAGAAGAGTTAAAAGAGTTTTTAGATAAAAATCCTCATGCTAAAGAATATGTGCAAGAACTAAATAAATAGGAGGATTGCGATATATGAAGACGAATATTAATAATAACGAATATAAAATAGTTTATAGTTTAAAAATTGCAATGTTTTTAATAAAAAAGGGACATTTAGTTGTTACAACTATGCCAAATCCTG
Source organism: uncultured Bacilli bacterium (assembly GCA_947628375.1). Classification (GTDB taxonomy): domain Bacteria; phylum Bacillota_I; class Bacilli_A; order RF39; family UBA660; genus SIG200. The sequence goes on along the minus strand of CANQZQ010000001.1, from coordinate 48,878 downwards.
AAGAACCTCAATACACAACTTGAATATTTCAGATGGATGATACCCTTGAAGCTGACTTTGAGAAAGCGAAAGGGGGTTGCCGCAATGAAAGAAAATAGTTTTACTTTTGTTCCTACTTTTTATAGTGATTTAAAAGAATTGCCTTATGAAACTAGATGTAAAGTTATAGATGCTTTATGCTATTGGGGCGTATATAGAGAATTACCGCAAGAAGTTAATGGGGACGCTATTATTAGGGCATTGTTAGCTAATCCGCAAAGAATGATTGAGGGGCAGGCTGTATATAAAGAAAAGGCGGCAGAGATTGGCAAAAAGGGCGGGGTTACTCCGAAGATTAGTGATGAGCAAATTTTGGGGGTATATTTTGATTTTCGCAAACAAGGAATTAAACCAACTGAACAACAAGTAATTGATAAATGTGGTGGTGGAGTTCAAAGAATTGCTAGAAGAGATGTGTGGAAAAATAAAGAAAAATTATGGTATGAACATTGTATCAATGAGAATGATACAATTGATACAAATGTATCAATGGATGTATACAAAGATACAAATGATTTATACAATGATATACACAATGTGAACAAAATTGATACAAATGATACACAAGAAAATAAACCTCGATTGTTTGATTTTTAAGGGTTTGCTTTAATACTTTGTATCAATGATAAGCAAATGTTCCAATGAGTTTGATACAAATGTATAAATTGTATCAATGTATCAAACCTAAATAATAAATATAAAGATACACACAATTTCTCGCTTCGCTCGAAATTGTATGTATAAGCGCCCCCACATTACGTGGGGTCGCATCGTGGCGCTAGGGAAAGGAGGTATTTTTGCATGGATATAAGGAAAGCATTTGGTTTCCGCAATTGGTTTATTAAGAATGCTATATTTGATTGTCTATTGAATAAAAAGGATTATTTTGGTATTGATAATATTAGGCTATTGAATAAAGGTGAAGAAAGTATAGATGTTAATATATTATATAAATTATGTAATTTAGTTGTATTATATACTGAAGCTGCTGTTGATAGAAAAGATATAATGGCAGTATTATATAAAATTAGCTTTACTATAAATGATATTGGCAGATTGAAAAGCAGTTTGACTATTGTAAATAGAAAAGAAGACTATGAGAATGAGGCTTTTGAAGAAAGTATGCGAATGGCAGAAGAATATAATAATTTAGAATAAAATTAGATAAGATTGGTAAAATTGAGCGATAGCGGTGGCACGGTTCCCGTCCTATCGTTCTTTTTATTTAACTCCTTATCGTTTCCCTCTCATTATTTTTATATGCTCAGTGAGGCTTATTTACTTATCTCTTGTTAACTTTATTATTTTTATGGATAAATTATCGTTTGTTGTAGTTTGCTTAAAATTTTCTTGGCTTATTTTGCTTACTTGACAAATTATTTAAAATTTGTTATAATTATTAAAATGGAAGTGTATTATTATTATATATATTATTATTATTCTTTCCCATTATATTATATCATATTATATTAATATAATCAATTAAGATGCGGAGTTGCCGCTTCCCGCTCTTTATGTCTGGCTATTGATTGCGCTAAACGAATTAAAAATTTCGTTTTTTTATATTGTATCAAAAATTTTTTTATTTGTCAATTGCATATGCGGAAATCTAGCTTTTAGGAAACATTAATCGCGTGCTGCCGCTCAATAATCGCATAAAAAAATCGCATATGGCGGTCCATATGCAAATTACGCAGTCAGTTTGGCCATATACGGAAGTTGGCGGTTGCCGCCTGAACCTAAAGGCGTACGTATGTTCGCCCCAGCCCCCTTTAGTTTAGGGATGTAAAGAAAATGTAAAATTTAACGATTTTTGGTTGAAAATTTGCGAAAGGTGTTGACTTTGGGAAAATTCGGCGCAGTTTGACCATGGTCGCGCCGGCGATTGACATGTAAATTTACATGTAAAGTAAATTAGCAAAATAAAAAGCGGATTTCCGCCTTATTCTGCTGTGTCTAATAAATCTAAAACATTTGAATATTCAATATTTGTAATGAAGCCATACTCTTTGTCAAAAGTAATTTCCAAATGTTGAGGTTCATTAGTGTTTAATGTTAAAACTAGTTTTGCCCATTTATGCGTATCGCTTAAGTCTTCTATGTTCCAGTCTGCAATAAGTTCAACTTTTAACAAGAATTTTCCAATTTTTTCAAAATCTTTAATAAATTCATTACTCATTTTAATCGCCCTCCACATAATCTTTTTTAGCTTGTTCATAGGTCATTATTGGTTTAATCCAATAGTTGATATCTTCAATATCATCAACGATATCTTCCATACCCTCATTAATAAGGTCTTGTTTATACCATTTTATAAACTTGTCTGCCTCTTGTTTGTTATCAAAAATATAAACTGCGTCCCCGCCTAATGCTGGGTCTAAAAATACATACATTTCTTTCATTTTTTATCTTCCCTTTCCTTTATTACATTATTATTATAGCATAGTAGCTAAATAATGTCAATAGGTTTTGTGAAAAAATTTTAAAAATATTTTTTTCATTTTTTGCTTGACAAATTGTTAAAAGTATGTTATAATGCGGAAAGCGGCGGCCGCACAGTCGAGCACCAGCCGCCAGGCGTCAAGTAAATGTAAACTTTACATCAGCTTAACAAAAAAAATAGCGGGTTTCCGCTATCTACTGCCCCACTCTATGCCTGGGTGTCCTTTTGTTTCTACAAAGTCCGCATCAGTAAAAATATGGGGAGTGCTACTTGAAACAACTTTTTTGCCGTACATTTCAAAGTCTAAATCATCCATAATTAAAGCACCTACTTTAGTTATGTTATGAGTTAATCTATTGATATGTAAAACAAGGTAATAAGTAAAATCTGGGCTGTCGAATTTTTTTCTATTAGTTTTAATTATTATTCTATTTTTAACAATTTTATATGTAATATCATTAAAAAGATATAAATTTGTAAGTAATTTTCTATAATTTTTCATAATTTCCTTTCTTTTTTGCTTACCTAAGGCACTTTTTATGCCTTAGGTTTGCGTTTTTGCACTAAATCTACTTTAAAATCTTCATTATTCATTGAAAAAGTAACAAGTTTTGCTTTATTTTCAATGTTTAAGTTAGAAATATCAAGGTTTTCAAGTGCTTTTGCTATTGTTTGTATAATTAATTCTTTAGTTGGGTTTTCTTTTTGCACTCTTTCTTTTTGTGTCTTAACTTTAGGTTTTTCAGCCTTAGCAACGACTTTTACAACCCCTTTAGCTTGGTTATCAAGTTCTTCTTGTTCTTCATTTACTAGGTAGCCGTTGTCCTCAAGCCACATAAGCAATACATCTTCTTTATCGGTATCAAGTGCTTGCATGGTCTTGTTTACCCATTCAGTCATAACTTTAACTTTTTTGTCATTATCAAGTGTGATTTCAATAACTTTGCCATTTTCAACATAGTTTTTCATTTTCTCACTTCCCTTTCCTATTACAATAATAGTATATCATATCTATAATAAAATGTCAATAGTAAATTAACATTAATTTTAAAAAATTTTTGTGGCGGGAATGGTGCTACATTCCCACCGCCGCGGGTTTATTTAAAGTTAACGCACTTGGAATATGTCCTTTTCCGCGGTCAAGATAGCATTTAGCACAATCTTCTTGACTTCACTTGACATCTAATTTACATTGCTTAGGTGTCAAGTCAAGTCAAGTAGACTTGACTTGATTAAGCTATTGAGAAGAAAACTTTTTTCTTATCAATAACACGTACAACTACTTTATTATCAACAAGTTGAGTAAGTAAAGCTGATAACTTTTGGTTTGAGAAGCCTAAGCCTTCAATTGCCATTAAGTCATTGATAGACATTGGTTTGTCTGCTTTTGATAAAGCGTCAACGATTAAAGCTTTAATATTTTCATTTTCAACTTGAGTTTTAGTAGGTGCTTTGCGAGAAGTCTTATTGCTTAATACTTCAATACGACCGTTAATAAAGTCTACAACATTTTCAGCAGTAACTTCGATATTGCTATCTTTTACTGTTGCAAAGCCTATAACTTGGTTGCCTAAGTCTGCAAAGTGTCCTTTCATTACTTCAAACATTTGTTTTTGTGTTAATTTTTCCATTTTCATCATTTCCTTTCTTTTTACATTTATATTATAACACTTTTGTAATAAGTTGTCAAGCATTTTTTTTATTTTTTTTTGAATTTTTTTATTTTGTATTTTTGCTTTTCCTTTCTTATTACATTATTATTATAACATAATAGGTTTATAAAGTCAATAGAAAATTTAAAATTTTTTAAAAAAATTTTTATACGTACAAATGTTCGCGGCGGCGCCCCTTTGATCCTTTCAGGATCTGGATCAGTATGTATTAGAGCAACTTTTGCGAACAAAAATACGTAGGCATACAAATGTTCGCTCAAACGGCTCGAGGCGTTAGTCCGCGAGCCGTCGAACACAAAAAAATAAGGCGTTCTGCAGTTTGCCTTATTTTTGAATACTTGTGCAGACCAATTTCCGCACCCCTCTAGGCTTTCCAAGTATTCAATGGAACATTGCCTCCATTTTTAAGTTCGTGGCGACTTTTACTCTTTTAAGCAGGAGTAAATCTACTTTCACTTCTCAAGTGAGCGAATACCCTCATTTTTCGGTTAGATGAAAAACATAAAGCTCCTTAGGAGGTTGCAACCATTATCACCCTAACATAAAGACTTAAAGAGAGGAGGTAAAAAATTTTAAGTCTTTATGTTAAGGGACAATGCCCTTAACATTAGTTAGCAGAGAAATAAGCTTTTTTCTTGTCAACAACACGGCTAATAGCACCACTATCATTTAATTGAGTTAATAATGCAGTTAATTTTTGGTTTGAGTAACCTTTTAATGTTTCAGTTGCCATTAATTCAGTAGCAGTAGCTGGGCGACCAAATGCTTTTAATTCTTTGATAATGTTTTCTTTAATGCTTTGGTTTTCGATTTGTACTTTTGTTGGGGTAGAAGAATTATTTTTTTTGTTTAGTAATTCAATTTCATTATGTAATTTTTCGATTAATAAGTCCTTATCTTCAACATCAGTTGTTTCGATTACTTGGATTACTCTCTCGAATACCATTCTCTTTGTCATTTTTTTTGTTTCAGCCATTTTTATCACTCTCTCTTTCTTTTATTTATAAAGGTTGGCTTAACCTTTATTACATTATTATTATAACACTTTTGCTTTTTCTTGTCAAGCACTTTTTTTAAATTTCTTTAAAATTTTTAATTATGTATTTATGATTTTTAATATCGCAGTAAACGTCAAATTCTACATTGCTGACTTTTTCATTATCTTGCCATACTTCTATGAATAGTAGTTGGTTGTCATCATCACTATCAAAAACTTCATTGACTTTAGCTTTGATTAATTCTAAATCGGCGGTAACTAGTATTATTTCACTATCACCGCAGTTGCGGTCATCCCATAACACGTATATTTTCATTTTCTTTCCCTTTCTTTATTACATTAACATTATACCATAGCTATTATTTAATGTCAATAAAAAGTTTTAAATTTTTTTAAAAAGTTACAACGTCGCCTGGCGTGTCGCAAGCGCCCCCCTTTCAGGATAAAATAAAAACGCGGAAATGCGCGTTTTTTCTAAAAGAAAATCTTGAGGAGGTCTGGATAAAAATGAAACGACACCCGCATGACCATTTTCGGGTTCATGTCTTTGTGTCCGCTAGTTTTCAATAGTAATTATGGTTTTCTTGTTTATCTTCAGATAATCAATAAAGCCTTTATCAGTATCTCAAATTTCAATATTTTTAATTTTAATACCTGCAAGAGATGCGGTTAAGTCAGTTATTAATTTATCTTGTGAAGAGTAAACGCCATTAATTACGCCATCACTAGCGATTAAAACGTAAACTTCCATGTTTTAATGTTTCCTTTCTATCTTTATTTTTTACATTTATATTATATCATAATTTTTTCTCAATGTAAAAAAAGACGCGGAAACCGATGTGGAATGCGCGTCACGGCTAGGGTTAAGGAGGAAGTAACCGGCTGCCGCCTGTCTAAGTATTAGAAGAAGATTAATCTTCTTCTAATACTATTGAATAATCTCGCCAAGTAGGTGCAGTATTCAAACGAACAATTGTATTTCCTAACATTTCCATAGACTTTTCAAATATCGCTATTTCAATATCAATATCTTCAAGTCCTGTGTGAGCTTCGGTAAATTCAGGGTTATTAGTAACATAGCTATAAATTGCTTGTGCTGTTGTTCTAACTCGACCACTATTAGTAAGAAAACAACTATCTTTTACACTGTTTAAAATATCTTTATGTTCTATACAATAATTTGCATAATCTCTTGAAAATGTAATTACTCTTGATACTTCCATAGTATCTAATAAATCAATGTTTTCAAATGGATTGTCAACTCCAAACTCTTCAAATAATCTTGCCATAGCTTGCTTGTCAAACTCGCCATTATGTGCGACCATTATTTTTGCGTTGTATCTAGCGATAATTTTTTCAATATCTTTTGCAATGTCTGTTACACTACAAGTTTTATATCTTTTATCATTTTCTAATTTTTCAAAATAATTTGGATATTTTGTAGCACTAAATGTAGATAACATTATAAATTTATTATTAAAGAACTTTCTCACTAAATAACTTTTTTCTTTAACAACTTTTTTATTCTCATTATCATAAACTTTTAAGCCTATTTCAAATGGAAATACACTTTCTTTAACATTTAATGTACCTATTGTTTCAGTATCAATAAATATTAAGTATCTTTCTTTTTGTAAATCAATTTGTTTAATCATTTTTTATCATTTCCCTTTCTTATTGATTACATTAATATTATACAACAATAGATAGCAAATGTCAATAGTTTTTTTAAGGAAATTTAAAAAATTTTTATAGAACAAATTTTCGCTGTAAAAAAGTGTAAAGCTGCGCACGTTCCTCAAAGCGGCGCGTGACCATCGACCGCGCGCCGCTCAACGCATGAAAAAAGAGGTTGCCCTCTTAATTATATTTTGCAGCTCTTGGATTTGCATTTCTACCGTGTAATTTTTTATTTGTTTTGCCTTTTCTAACAAGGTTTGCCGCAGTCCGCATGAATTGAGCCGCATTTTTATCTGCTACTATTTTATTAACTACTTTTCCTTTTGCCATTTTTATCATTTCCTTTCTATTTTATTAGGTAGAGAAGAAATTATCTTCTCTTACCTTTTTTATTATTAGCTTTAATTGGTTTTAAACCTAATCTTTCATTTTTGCGAGCTTTTGCTTCAGCCTCATATTTTGCACGAATTGCGTGTCTTTTTGTTGGTGTCATAGCCATTGTAATCACCTTTCCCTTTCTTTATTACATTTATATTATAACACACTTGTTATTCAATGTCAACACTTTTTTTAATTTTTTCTAATAATTTTAGTAAGTCTTCATCTTCAATGTAGAATGGGTCTGCCCCTGGACAATACCGCAAAACATAGTTATAAAATATTTGTCCAAAGCGTTGTTGCGGAAATACCCTACAAAGAATACCTAAGTCTTCTAAAATTAGTTCTTGAGTTTCAGTCATTTTTATCAACTCTCTTTCTTATTACATTATTATTATAGCACTTTTACTTCCTGATGTCAATACTTTTTTTAATTTTTTCTAATATCTTTTACTATGTAATAGACACTGAAAGTTATTAATAAATAAATAACTAACTCGCCAACTAACCCAGCGTAAAGACCATTTAATTTAATATGAGATACTACTGACATAATATCTAGCACCCCCATAACCATTACTGAAATATTTTCCCATTTAATTCTTTTCATTTTCCACTCTCTCTCTTTCTTTATCTTACATACTTATTATACCACCAATAGTAGTTAATGTCAATACTTTTTTTAAAATTTTTTAAAAAACTTTTAGGAAACAAGTGTTCGCTTTGAATATCAAATTTTTGTTCGCAAAAGACCTAGCAGACATTTGTTCGCCTCTCTCGGCGCGCGACGGCCGCCCGCGCGCCAGCCACAATAAAAGAACAAGTGTTTGTCTTACTCTTGTTCTTCTTGGTCTTGAAATAAATATTCTATTAACTTCTCTTGTAATTCATTTGGTACTTTTGCCAATGTAACTTTTGAGTCGTTAGAAGATTTATCTCTTTCAAGTTTAAACATTTTAAAATGAGTTGTATCTATTAATAAAGAAGCTTTAAAGAATTGACTTTCTAAACTCTCAATGTAATCATTAACATCTGTAATTGGCTTTAACATTGATTGCTCTTGAGTTTCAATAAATGAAATGTGAAAACATTTTCCTGTTGTTAAGCTTTCAAAAAACTCTTGATTAATTCTATTGCTTTTTATTTTATACATTAGTTTAGTTAGCATTTGAAACCAACCTTTCTAATTGACTTAATAAGTCATTGCGTTCTTCAACTAGTCTGCAGAAGCATTTGTCATCTTCTGTTGTCCATCTGTCTATCATTTCAATTAAGAAGATGTGGTCTTCAATTTCCTCTAATCTTTTTTCAATTTCTAATTTTTTCATTTACCTATCTCTCTCTTTCCTTTTTACATTTATATTATATCATACATTGTTTAGCTTGTCAATACTTTTTTTAATTTTCTTCAAAAATATTTTTAATTGAATTACATACATTTTCAATTACATAAGCAAAGCAATAAGCTTTAAATCTTCTTAAAGAAACATAACTTGAACTATAATTATTTTCTTTTAACCATTTAGAATAATTACTTATTGTATACATTTCTAAGAACTTCTCTTCTTCATTTGCATTTAATACTTTTAAACAACTCATTTTAATCTCTCTCTTTCTTATTACATTATTATTATATCATTAAACCTTTTATTTGTCAATAGTTTTTTGTTAATTTTTATTTATTTATTGTTGAAGATAAAATACTTGCTTTTTCAGCTTGAATTATTATTTCATTATCTTCATTTTTAGCAACTTTTCCTCTAACACCAATAACATTGCCAACTTCACAATAATCATTAAGTCCATTGTAGATACTTTCGTTCGCATAGATTTCAACTGCGATAGTTTCTTCTCTACTCTCTATTGTGATTTGAAAACTTTTCTTAGGTTCACAACACCAATTTAATCTTCCAACTAAAGTTACATTATTTAACATTTTCTCATCTCTCCTCTTTCATTTTACATTTATATTATACCACATGAATAATTACTTGTCAATAGTTTTTTTTAAATTTTTTTAATTTATTTTTTGTTAAATAATTTTGTGAATAATATTAAATTGTTATCGAACAAATTTTTGCTTTACAAAATCTTTACATGTAAAGTTTGTGTAAATAGCGGAGCTTGAGAAGCGTTCTCGCTCCGAGCAAACATGTAATCTACGCAACGTATTCTACAAAGTTTTTAAGGGGTGAGATTTTGGGAAAAAATCAAACGAATGTTCGATTTTGAGTTTGGCCTGGTACTCTCACCCTCCAATTATTTTTATTTATCATGGTTTCAATTCTTCTAGGAACCATTGCTTCAATACGGCAATTTTAATTCGCTCTAAAAAATTCTTAACGCGCTCATTAACACCGTATTCGTTTGAATTTACAATTTCATCTTTAATTGCTTTAATTTTGCTTACATAATCATCCATTCTTTTAACCGCGGTTTCGCAGCTCATAGGATTCCCGCACTCATCTTTTTCTTTTTTATAATTCATAAGAACTTCTTTAAAAATTGCGGGAACTGTATAACATTTTTCAATGGTCATTCCTTCATACCACATATGGATAAATATAAGTAATCGCGCGGCATGGCTAAGTTGTTTGCCGTCATAACCGAACGCCGCAATCTTACTAGCCACAGATGGATATGGATGACATAAAGCCTTTTGTTTTTCATAAGCCATTCCCGCAATACATTTAGCAAATTGTTTAACGTCATAATAAGCAATGCCTTCTCTGTATTCCATCAGTTCATCTCATATCCATTTATATTTGGGATTTACAATAACATATTGACTATACAATAGCTCAATATAACTAATATTTTCTTTCAAAAACATTTCAAACATAATGCGGATATCCTTTACCTCAGCATGAATATCCCTTCCGAGCTCATCTTTTATAATCTCAACTGCGGAAACAGGCGGCTTCGCTGCTACAAAGTCCGCGAACTTAGGAAGCACTACACTCTTAGTATCAACATCGCTGTAATATTCATCACTATATTCATCTAATCCATAATTTTGACTACCTTGTAGCGCGGTAAATACAACTTCATACCCAAGCCCGTACAAGTAATCATAATGTTCTTTTACTTTATCTAAAATTTTCTCTTTCATTGCGGAAACGCAGGTCAGAAGCGACATTGACCTGGTTCATGACCTCCTTTAGTATTTGCCTTTTGTTAGTCGCTTACCGTAATCTCTTGGCTTAGTATTGCCGCCAGTTAAATTTGAAACCATTTCATAAATTCCTCTTTTAACAATTTTACTTGGTTTCGGTAGTAAATTTGTTGGAATTGTTAATTTCTTTCTTCTCATAATTATCATTCCTTTTATTTTATATAATAATTATAATATATATTTTGGTTAAAATCAAATAATATTCTTAAAGTGAGCTTGACAAAAGAAATTTTTTATGGTAGAATAGAGATGTAAAAAATGAGAAAGGAGACTCTTTTATATGGAAACTAACTACAAAAAGCTAGATTATTCTTTAAAAAGTGCGGAAGAGCGTGAAGCTTTTGTGAACGAGCTTTTACCGACTTTAACCAAAGAACAATTAAAAAGTAAAAAATATATAGAAATATTAGCTGATTATATAGTTTCCGCAATGACTCCAGAAGAAAAGAAAGAAAAATTAATTCTTACTGACAATAGAATGATTACAGTAAATAAAAGAGAAACATCTTATCAAGCTTTAGTAGATAAATTTGAAAATGGCGAAGATGGCTTATGAAATTTAATATTAGAAGAAGGAAATAAAAATACATTATTAACACAAAAGAAAGAAATAACAAATAGAGACATAGAAGAAATAAAAGCATTAAAAGATTTAAAAGAAGCAATTCAAATAGTAGAAGAGGCGGAAAAGGCGGCAACAGGCAAACAAAGATTTAAACTTAAAAAATGATTAATAGAAATGCATCAAGAGCAATACGTAATAAAAGATTCGTACAAACCTGCAATGCCTAGTGCGGCAAGTGTAAAAAATTTAACAAAAACTAAATTAGATGAAAATATTACAATCGATGAAAATGGAGAACCAGCTAGTGATTGTTTAGTATCATTTTTTAATCCAGAACATATTTGCGCATTACTTTGTAATTATTCTGCTTTAAAAGAAGATTGCTGAGGAAAATTTACTTGAGATTTTTGATACCTTATGGAAGATTTAGACGATCTTGTAGATGACACTCTAAAAGAAAATTATCCACTATATTATAAATTAGTAATTTATAAAATAGATGGAAAGTCAAATGCGGAAATCCAACAATTATTAAAAGATGAATTTAATATTACTTATACTGTGGAATATTTATCTTCATTGTGGCGTAATAAAATTCCAAAAATGATTGCGGACAAGGCTAAAGAAAATTATTTAATATGATATTATACTTATAAAGAATATGGGAAATGGAAAAAATGTTCTAGGTGCGGACAAGTTAAATTAGCTCATAATCGGTTCTTCTCAAAAAATAATACATCAAAAGATGGTTGATATTCTATATGCAAAGCATGTAGAAATAAAAAAGAGAGGTAATATAATATGGGCAATTTAAAAACATGCTTAAAATGCGGACGCGCGCTTGATGAAGATGCTCAATTCTATCAAAGAAGAGATGGATCTAAAGCAGATTTATGTAAAAAATGTCTAACAATGCATATTGATAATTTTAACCCAGAAACTTTTTTATGAATATTAAAAGATATGGATGTCCCTTATATTCCTGAAGAATGGAATGTTTTAAGAGATAGAGCTTTTGCAAAAAATCCAAATTTAAATGGAACATCTGTTTTTGGTAAATATTTATCTAAAATGAAGTTAAAACAATGGAAACAATATACATGAGCAGACTCAGAAAAGCTACAAGCGTTAAATGAAGAAAAACAAAAAGCAGTTGCGGCAGAGCGTGAAAAATACGAAGAACATTTAAAACAACAGCTAGATAATGGGGAGATTTCTGAAGCTGAATATAAGACATTAGTTAGCACAGAGACACAAAATAAAAATTTAGTTTATGCGGTTCCCGCAGTAACTTCAGCTGCGGAAAATCCTTTTGGAAATCCAGATGATTTCATTGACGAATCTCTATTAATAGATTTAGGTGAAGATTTAACAGATGATGAAAAAATCTATCTTGCTATGAAATGAGGAAGATTTTATAAGCCATCTGAATGAGTAGAGTTAGAAAAAAATTATGACTCTATGAAAAAATCTTTCGATATTCAAGATGCAGATACTGATAATACTTTAATAACAATTTGTAAAACATATTTAAAAATGAACCAAGCTATTGATTGCGGTGATATAGAGGGATTTCAAAAATATTCAAAAATATATAACGATTTAAGAAAATCCGCAAAATTTACTGCTGCACAGAATAAAGAAAATAAAGATGAATTTGTTGATTCTGTTGGTGAATTAATTACTATGTGTGAAAGAGATGGCTTTATTCCTAGATATGTAGTAGATGTACCACAAGATAAAGTTGATGCCACTTTAAAAGATATGAATGATTATGTTCAAAAATTAGTAACTCAAGACTTAGGTTTTGGTCAACAAATTGAAGATGCTATTAAAAAAATTCAAATTCAAAAAGAAATGGAAGAAAGCTTTGATCAAAATATTGAACTTGCGGACAATGATTTTGAAGAGTATTATGCGGAAATCGAAGCTCAAAAGGCAATAAACGAGGACGAATTAGCATCAGAGGAAGAGGATGTGTAATATGGCTTTAGCAGATTTATTAGAATTATCTTCTTCAAAGATGAATAAAATTGGGATTTCTGAAGAAAGAATTCGCGCGCAATTACCTGTTATTAGACAGTATGTTGCCTTTTGAAGAGAATATCCAGATATGTTTGTTGAATTTTTATGTGGAAATAATCCTGAAAATTTCCAATTATATTTTTATCAAAGGATATTTTTAAGGGCGGCAATGCGTCATAAATATGTATATGCAACATTTCCGCGTGGTTATTCAAAATCATTCTTAGCTGTGTTAGTATTAATGTTGCGTTGCATTTTATATCCTAGAGCGCATTTCTTTGTTACTACTGGTGGGAAAGAGCAAGCTGCAGGAATTACTCGTGAAAAAGCAGAAGAATTAGTTAAATTAATTCCTGGATTAAGAAATGAAATAGATTGGTCAAGAGGAGCTTCAAAAGCTTCAAAAAATGAAGTTACTTATATATTTAAAAATGGTAGCAAGTTAGATATCATGGCTGCACAACAAAGTTCTCGTGGTAAACGTGCAACAGGTGGTTTAATGGAAGAGGTTATTCTTATTGACCAAACGCTATTGAATGAAGTTATTATTCCTACAATGGTAGTAGATAGAAGATTAGCTGATGGAAGCAGTAGAGAAGATGAAGTTGCTAATAAATCTCAAATTTATGTAACTACGGCAGGATGGAAAAACGCATTTGCTTATGATAAATTAATTCAATTATTAATCCAACAAATTATAAATCCTGCGGAAGCCATGGTTTTAGGCGGAACATGACGAATTCCAGTGCTTGAAGGATTGCAACCAAAAAACTTTATTCAAGGTTTAAAATTAGATGGAACCTATAATGATAGTTCATTTTCAAGAGAATACGAGTCTGAATGAAGTGGTGATGCGGAAAATGCATTCTTCTCATCTGAAAAATATGATAAATATAGAGTACTATTGCAACCAGAGTATGAAGCAAGTGGAAGAAATGGTAAAAGTCAATATTATATATTGGGTGTCGACGTAGGTCGTTTTGGAGATATGACTGAGGTTGCGGTAATTAAGGTTACGCCGCAAGTGCAAGGAGCTGATTTAGCTGCTCTTGTTAATATTTACACTTATGACGCAGAAGATTTTGAAAAACAAGCAATTCATTTAAAGAAATTATATTATAAATATAATGCAAGAGCATTATCAATCGATGCAAATGGTGTAGGTGCTGGATTAATAGATTTTATGATTTTAGCGCAAATAGATCCAGATACTGGAGAAGAGTTGCCGCCATTTGGTGTAGAAGGTGGTACCGCAGAAGATACTTTGGAAAAATATAAAAAAATTAAAGGTCCAGGTGTTGAAAATGATGCTCTTTATTTAATTAAAGCTAATGCGCCTATTAATACTGAGATGCATACTTATGTTCAAACTCAATTATCAAGTGGGAAAATTAAATTTTTAATTGATGAAAATCAAGCAAAAACTAAATTATTATCTACAAAGGTTGGACAAAATATGACGCCAGACAAGAGAGCAGAATATTTAATACCATTTACACAAACTACTATTTTAAAAGATCAAATGCTTAATTTAGTAGAAGAAAATGAAGGCGTTAATATTATATTAAAACAATCTAATAGGAGCATTAAGAAAGATAAATTCTCTGCTTTTGAACATGGAATGTATTATAAAAAATTAGAAGAAGATAAAAAGAAAAAAAGAAAAAAAAGAAATATTGCAGATATGATGTTCTTTAGCGGAAATTAATAATTGCTTTATTGGGCAACTTTAAGTTATTTACTTTTTGAAAGATTTATATTATTATAGAAACATTTTAGTATATTACAGGAGGAAAATATGAGGGCAAGTAGAGGAGAAATAAAAATAGAAGAAGTTTTGCAAGAAGCTGGATTAATATTTGAAGAAGAATATTCTTTTCCTGATTTAGTGAGTTCAAGCGGCCGCCCTTTAAGATTTGATTTTGCTGTTTTTGATGATGATCATAATTTAGAATTTTTGATTGAATATCAAGGTATTCAACATTATGAACCAAAAAGCAAATTCGGTGGATATTCTGGACTTCACAAACAACAATTTAATGATATGAAGAAAAAAGAATACTGCAAAAAACATAATATAATTTTAATTGAAATTCCGTATGTTGCGGAAGGTAGAATAGATTATGACTATATTATGAATTTATATTATTCTAAAGGCGGATTTTAATATATACTAAAATAGAAAAAGTGAGGTGTCAATCTTGAAAAATAGAAAAGAAGAAATTAAAAGAAAAGGTTTTAAAATGAACTTTAATGATGACACCATTGAAAATAATTTATCAAATAACTTTGTTCCTGTAGATTTTAGTAAAATAAAAGTTGGAGCAAAAACATTAGATAATGCTATTTTAAATTTAGGAGATTATAGTAAAGTAGAACCTAGATTTACAAAAAAGGAAATAATATTGAGAGCACTTGCGGATAATAATTATGAAGATATGCGAGAAATATCTAGATTTTATTTTGAAACAAGTGGTATTTATTCAAGATTATGCAAATATATGGCTCGTATGTATACATTTGATTGAATGGTAACTCCTTATATAAATGAAGATACTACAAAAGAAAAAGATCAAGATGATGCGCTAGCAGATTTTTATAAGATTTTATTATATTTAGATAATTCTGAATTAAAAAAATTATTTGGCGAGATAGCATTAAAAGTTATTAAAAATGGCTGTTATTATGGATATTTAATTCCTACTTCTAAAAGAATTACTGTTCAAGAATTACCTGTAAATTATTGTCGTTCAAGATTTATTGTTAATAATAGACCAGCACTTGAATTTAATATGAGATACTTTGATGCAATGTTTAAAGACGCAACACAAAGAATGAAGATGCTAAATCTTTTCCCACCAGAATTTAAAAAAGGATATATTCTTTATAAAGATGGGAAATTACCTCCTCAATTTCCAGGAGACTCAGCAGGATGATATTTGTTAGACACTGCGGCAACCATTAAATTTAACATTAATGGAGAAGATTCGCCAATGTTTATGTCAGTCATTCCCGCAATTATAGATTTAGATGAAGCTCAAGATTTAGATAAACAAAAGATGGCACAAGAATTATTAAAAATTATTATTCAAAAAATGCCAACTGATAAAAATGGAGATCTTGTATTCGATGTAGATGAAGCTCAACAATTACATAATAATGCTGTTGCAATGTTAGGTAAGGCTATTGGTATAGATGTGTTAACTACTTTCGCGGATGTTGATGTTGCGGATATGGATAGCAATAGAAGTACTGCTACAACAGATGATTTAGCAAGAGTAGAAAGAACAGTTTATAATGAAGCTGGTGTTTCTCAAATGCAATTTAATACAGACGGAAACATTGCTCTTGAAAAATCTATTCTTAATGATGCCGCATCAATGTATGATTTAATACTTCAATTTGAAGCATTTATGAATGATGTTATAGAAAAATATAATAAAAAACCTAAAAAATATTATTATAGAGCGCAAATCCTTAAAACAACTATTTATAATTATCAAGATTTGGCGAAAATCTATAAAGAACAAATGCAAGTTGGTTTTAGTAAGATGCTTCCGCAAATTGCTCTTGGTCAATCTCAAAGTACAATATTAGCAAATGCTTATTTTGAAAATCAAGTATTAGATTTAGTTAATGTATTTATTCCACCAATGATGTCAAGTACAATGAATAGCGATGTATTAAATAGATTAAATAGCGCAAATAAACAAAATAGCAATAGTAATAATGATAGTGAAGAAAGTACTGGCGGAAGACCTAAAAAAGCAGACGATGAGAAATCTGAAAAAACAATAATGAATGAAGAAAGTCAATCTTAATGAAAATTAGGACAAAAAAAGAAAAAATTATTAGCACTTTATTTAAATATAAATAAGTGGAAATTAAGAAAGGAATAGATAGTTATGATGCACCAATCAATAGCAACTATAGACTCTCCTGAGTTTATTAATCTACAACCTTTAGAAATTAACCCACTAATGAGCAGCTGTGAAATAAAAGTTTTATATCTAGGTGAAAATAGAAACCATAGTTATATTACTAAAGAAGTTGCAACAGAAATGGCAAAGACTTTAAGAGGGGCGCCTATTGTTGGATATTATAATGAAGACAAAGGCGATTTTAGAGAACACAGTGAAAGAGTCATAATGGATGAAGATGGCATTAAATTTGAATGCCTAACTAAACCTTATGGATTCGTAGCTCCAGATGCCAAAGTATGGTTTCAAAAATTTGAAGATACTGATGATTTTGGAAACAAAGTTACAAGAGAATATCTTATGACTACTGGGTATCTTTGAACGGGTCAATTTGAAGAAGCTAAACTAGCTCTTGGGGGAAGACCTCAATCAATGGAACTAGATGAAGAAACTTTAGATGGACATTGGTCAACAAACAATAAAACAGGTATGGAATTTTTCATAATAAATGATGCAATATTTACAAAATTATGCATTTTAGGAGAAAATGTTGAACCTTGCTTCGAAGGCTCAAGCATTACCGCACCTGAAGTAAGTAAAACCTTTACTAAAATGGATGATAGCTTTAAACAAACATTGTTTACTATGATGAAAGACCTACAAGTTGCGTTAAAAGGAGGATACAAAATGGAACTAGAAGATAAAAATGTTGAAACTGAAGTTATCACATCTTCTGAAGAAGAAGTTGTTGAAACTGAACCAGTTGAAACTGAAACTCCTGAAGTTACAGAAGAAAATTCTATAACTGAAGAACCTGCGGAAATCGCAGACGAATCTAATGCTTCTGTTGATGATGCTGCTGAACCTAGTCAAGAAGAATATGCTGCTAAAAAAGATGAAAATGAAGATAAATCTGATGACACTGACAACGCAGATAATGACGATGATGATGAAAAGAAAAAAGATTATGCTTTATTAGAAAATGAATTAGAAGCTTTAAAGACTAGTTATGCAGAAATGGAAGCTAAATATCAAGAATTAGTAACATTTAAAGAAGCTGTAGATAACGAAAAGAAAGACGCTTTAATCAATAGTTTCTATATGTTATCTGATGAAGATAAAAAAGACGTTATCGAAAATAAATCAAAATATTCTCTAGAAGAAATAGAAGCAAAATTATCTGTAATTTGTGTTAGAAAAAAGGTTAATTTTGATTTAGAGGATAATTCAAAAAATGAAGATAATGTAGAAGATAAAGAAGTTATCACAACATATAGTTTAGATAACGACTCTGTTAGTTCTCCAGCATGGTTAACTGCATTAAAACATACTAGAGACAACAATAGAGAATAATATATAAGGAGGAAAAATAGATATGGCTACAATTAAAAGAATTGGTTTTGGACAAGTTGAACCAAATCATTTATCAGCTCAAGGAAATAGACAAATCTATGCTCAATTACCATTAGATGAAGGAATTAATATTCTTGAAAATGGTCAATTCATGGTTTATGACTATGCTCAAAAGAAAGTTGTAAAACCTACAGCTGACGGAATGGAACCAATGTTAGTTTATAACGAAGTTAAATGCTATGATGAAAGAGATTCATACAAAGATTTCGCTATGAAAAAAGAAGATTATGTTGCTGGAGAAATTTATCCAAGATTATTCAAAACAAATGTTGGAGATATATTCACAACTAATTGCTTTATAGCAAACACTGATAAAAATAAAGAAGTAACAAGTGAAGACTTAACTGAAGGAGAAACAGTTTTAAAAGTCAACACTGATGGATATTTAACTACAGATGGAACATATGAAGGTATGGAATGGAAAGTAGTTAAAATTTACACTATGCCTGATGGACAACAAGGTGTAAAAATTCAAAGAATAAAATAAGGAGGACTTTAATATGGAACTTAAAGATTTAACAAAATTAGCTAAATTAGCTGTTAATGTAAAACCTTCTGCTACTTATTCTTTTGAAGGTGAAACATTTACTGCTTCAGAAATTAATGAAACATTAAGAAAAGAATTAAACGCTATTGCAGGTAACTATCATTTATATGAACAAAATAAACATACTATTTTCGCATTAGTAGAACAAGTTGTTGATGATGTATTACCTCAAAGAGTTATTGAAGAATACGGAAGATTTGCTGAAATTACTACTGTTGCTCAAGGTGACAAAGCTATTTTCAGACAAAAAATCACTGCTGCTTCAAGAAGAAGAGCAAAACAATTTATTACTAAAGCTGGTTTAGCTGGTGTATATGAAGTATTCAAATTAGATGGAAAAAGCTATGAATTACCAGTAACTGCATTCGGAGGAGCTGCTCAAATCTCTATCGAAGAATTCTTAGATGGAAGATTAGACTTCAATGAATTAGTTGACATCGTAATGGAAGGATTAGACGAAGCTATCTATAAAGAAATTGAAACTGCATTAATCGCTGCTGCTAACGAATTATCAACAGTTAATAAACATACTGATACTTCATTCAAAGAAACTGAAATGGATAAATTATTATCAATTGCAGACTCTTATGGAAGAAGTACTATCTATTGTACATTTGAATTTGCCGCAACTATGATGCCATCTGATGCTAGTTGGTATTCAAATGATATGAAAGAAGCTAGATGGAATAATGGTTATTTAGCAAACTACAAAGGACATGATGTAGTAGTATTAAATCAATCATTAACTGATGAAACTAATAGCATGAAAGTTATTGACCCAGCTTATGCATGGATTATCCCTACAGGAGCTGACAAACCAGTTAAAATCGCATTTGAAGGTCAAACACTTGTTGATGACAGAAAAAATGATGACTGGTCAAGAGAAATCCAAGTATATAGAAAACTTGGTGTTGGTGCTTTAATCACTAATAACATTTGTGTTTATAAAAACGAAACTTTAACTAAAGAAGTTAAATAATTATAAACATATCACATATATTTTAGGGAAGGTAAAACAAATTCTTGAAATAAAGGAGTCGTTTTTCCTTCCCTATTTTTTATTTATGAGAAAAAGGAGAATTAATTATGTTAGATAATAAAACAATTATAAAAGTCACTAATAGGGATAATGGTAGTGTAGGTTATACAATTCCTGATTTAAATAATTTAAATCGTAATTTTACTTCAGGAGAGACAAAAGAAATTACAATGGAAGAATTAAGGAGATTATCTTTTATACCTGGCGGAGAAAGTTTAATAAGAAATTATTTAATAATAGATAATAAAGAAGCAGTTGCTGAATTATTACATGAAGTTGAACCTGAATATTTTTATACTAGAGAAGATGTTAAAAATTTATTATTAAATGGTTCATTAGATGCATTAAAAGATTGTATTGATTTCGCTCCAACAGGAACGGTAGATTTAGTTAAACAATTAGCAGTTGAATTAAAAATTGCGGATATATATAAAAGAAAAGCTATTTTAGATATGACTGGATTTGATGTAACAAAAGCTATTGAAATTAATGAAGAAACTGCTGATGAAAAAGTTAATACAGATGGTCTTATAAGACGTCTTAATGCGAAACCAGAAGTAAAAGAGGATGCGCCTACAGTAAGAAGAACTGCAGCTGCCGCATCAACTGAAAAATATAAAATTATAAAATAATAAAGTTTGGAGGTGTAATTATGGAAGGTAAAACTACACCTTTTTCTATAATTTATGATAGTTTTTTAAGTAAGATTACTGATGACATGTATATGGAATTAACAAAAGAAGATACTCATAAATTATTAAAAGAGTTATTATTAAGTGCAATGCATAAATTTGAATTTCCGAGATTTGATATAACAGATTATGCTTTTTACACAGAAAAAATTACAACAATGCCTAGTATAGATGGTAAAGATTATGAAACTGTTGTAAAAGTTGAAGATGAAGGGCATTTTAATAGTGAATTAACTCCTGAAGAAATTAATATTCTTGCAACTTATATGATAGTTGAATGGTTAGGTCAACAATTAGCCACTGTTGAAAATGTTAGAATGAAATATAGCGGAAGTGATTTTAAATTTACTTCACAAGCAAATCACATGTCAAAAATATTAACTCTTAAAAAAGATTATGAAAGAGAAGGTTTCCATCTTCAAAGATTATACAAAAGAAGAAGAAAAGATAAAAATGGTATTATGCGTTCTACTTTTGGTATTATCATGGAAGACTCTCCTTATACAAAAGAAGGAGAACGTTTATGAAAATAAGTACTGGCGCAAATATTAGCAAGAATGCTATATTAGAAGATTTAAAAAAATTAATTAATCAAACTTATAAATTACTTCCAAATAGAGAAGAAAATTTAGATTGAGAAACGCCATTAAGCACAATTATTGAAGAATTTTCTGGAATGGATAAATTATTACTTGATTATCATAATTTACTATTTCCATTGCTATGCAAATTAAAAGGGTTATATGATTTGAATAAAGAAGATGATTTCTTTGAATATAGAAGAATTATATTTGAATGTTTAAGTTTAATAACTGCCATAAGAAAGGAAATAGAAATATGTCAGGATTAGAGAATATGAGAACTCGTTTAAATTATCAAGGTGGCAACCGCCAAATTGACAGAATGAACGAGGATAAATTAAGAAGTTTAAAAAAAGCATTATTATATTCATATCAAAGCGCGACCGCGATTCTTGCGGACGGCCGCGAATTTCGTTGTTTAATTAACCCTGACCAAATAAAAAATCTTTATGATAATAAATATATTTCTATCCCTTTTGAAGATATATGTTTAAATGAAAGAGAATTAGATCCATCTATTATTAAACCAAAAAAAACTTCTGAAGGACTCCAAGAGATTGGAATGAAACCTGGAGATATTTTTACTTGGAAAGAAAATGGAACTGATTGATTAGTTTATTTACAAAGATTTGAAGAAACAGCTTATTTTAGAGCGGAAATTCGTAGATGTAAATATGAAGTAGATGTAGATGGCACAAATTATAAATGCTATGCTGCAAGACCTTCTACTAACGAAATTGATTGGCGTAATCAACAAAATAAAGCTTGAAATGATATTGATTATACTCTTGAAATGTATATTACAAAAGATGAGAAAACAGAAGCATTCTTTCATAGATTTACAAAAATAAAAATAAATGGAAAACCTTGGGAAGTTCAATCTATTGATAATATGAGTTCAGATGGTATAATAATATTATACTTAAAAGAATGATATCAAAATACAATAGAAGAAAAAGTTAATGAAGAAACTCAACAACGTGAAGATGAAACTGTAACTAACCCAGGTACAGATGGCCCAAGTGGCGGAAAAGCCTTTATTTTTGGACCTGAGCATGTAAAACCTTATTCAAAAAATAGTTATATTTATGTTAATGCGGTTGGAGATAATAGAATTGTAAATGGTACGTGAGAATTAGGTAGCAATAAAGGAGAACTTGTTAACTCCACACAATTTGAAACAGAAGTTTATATTAGTAGCGGCAGAAGTGGAAACCTTCAATTAAAATATAAAGTTGAAGGCGAAGAAGATGTTATATTTAATATAACAATAGATAGCTTATAGGAGATGAGAGTATGATAAGAGACACAAGACCAATATTACTTACAAATTGCGACTCTTCTTTTCTATCTTGCGAAAAAGATTTTGAAGCTATATTAAGAAGATTGTTTATTTCTAGTCAACCTTATAGCGATATTTTAAAAAGGTTGTTAGTTGTTAATACAAAAGATTGCTTAGATAATAAAGAAAGTAAAGTAATAAAAGATGCGGTTGCCGCAGCATCTTTACCAATGTTAATTGAAAATGGTTATATTAGATTTTCACCTAGAATTGAAATGCCAGAGCATGAGGAAGTAAAAGCGTATATTATAATATCAATGGATTATTTTACTCCTAATGAAGAAAATCCTTTCTTTAGAGATTGTACTATTAATTTTGATATTATATGTCATAACCAATATTGAGATATTGGAGATTATAGATTAAGACCTTTAAAAATAGCTGGCTATATTGATGGGCTATTGAATGGATGTAAACTAAGCGGAATTGGAATACTTAATTTTATGGGTTGCAATCAATTAATTTTAAATGAAGATTTAGGCGGATATAGCTTATCATATAGAGCTGTTCATGGCTATGATGATAAATTACCACCTAAAGAAGAGGATTAATATGGATAGTGAATTAACTTTCCTATCTGGTAATGATATTCCATTTCTTAAAGCGGGAGTAGTTATACACCAACCTACAATAAAAGAAATAGGTTATTTAGGTGAAGATGCATTTTTTACAGGATGCGAATTAATTAACTTTTCTAAAAATATGCTTGCAGAAGAGGACAAAATAAATTTAGAAGATAAAAGCAATTTTGATATATTAATAGCAATACTGAGAGAGCATAATGCGGTAATGCAAAAAAACAGAAATTGCGTAGAAATGGTTCTGGCTCTACTTTTTCCAGAATATAGAATAACTTTAACACAAAAGGCTATTGTATTACAAAAGAATGGGGAAGTAGAAAAACATTCTATCGATAGAGATAATTTTGAAGATTTTAAAATTATCTTTAATAAAATATTTTCTTTTAAAAAGGATGATACTAAAGAATATAATCCTGGCGGCGATCTTGCAAAAAAACTCGCCGAAAAATTTAATAAGCGCAAACAAGTACTTGCGCAAGTAAAAAATGATAAAAATAAAAAGATTAGTATTTTAAATCGTTATGTTTCTATTTTAGCTGTTGGAGAAAAAAAAGATATGAATGAATTGTTAAAATATACTGTTTATCAATTATATGATGAATATGATAGATTTCAATTAAAAATGGCTTATGATATAAATATAAAAGCTAAATTAGCCGGAGCAAAGGATTTAAAGGAAGCTGAAGACTGAATGAAAGATATTCATTCAGAAGAATAAAATAAATATTTGAAGGAGGAAAAAAAATATGAAATTTGGTGTAAGAGAAATTGCCAATGTAGTATTCAAAGCAAAAGCCGATACTACAATCGGAACAACTACATTTAAAAAAGGTCAACCAGTTCTTTACATTGATACTGCTACTACTTCAACTATTGAAGGTGCTGCTACTACTGTATATGCACAAGGTGGTAGAGGTAATACTAGATTAATCGCTTGGGAAGGTGAAAAGACTTTAACTTTCACAGTTGAAGATGCTTTATTATCTCCAATTGGATTCTCTATCTTATCTGGTGCTGGTTTATTTAAAGATGAAACACAAGAAGTTCACGTACATATGACTTCAAATACTACAGTTAATAGCGACGGTACAATTGATTTATCTGATGCATTAGCTGAAGGAGAAGAAATTGATGCTAGCGCACCTGTAAATGTAATGGTTGCAGAAGCTGATGGTTCTATCGTAAAAATGGTTGAAGAAGATTTAACTGTTTCAGAAGATGGATTATCAATTACTGGAGCAACTGCTGAACAAGGTATGCCAGTATTTGTAGATTTCTATATTGTAAAACAATCTAAAAACGTATCTGAATTACAAATTGATGCTGAACACTTTGCAGGAAACTATTATGTTGAAGCAAGCACATTATTCAGAGATCAAAACACTGGTGTAGATATGCCTGCAGAAATCACATTACCAAATGTAAAAATTCAATCTAACTTTACATTTAATATGGCTGCTACAGGAGATCCTTCTACATTTACATTTACTATGGATGCATTCCCTGGATATACTTATTTTGATAGAACTAAAAAAGTATTAATGGTTATGCAAGTTATTGAAGATGCTAAAGCAGGTAACGAAGTTAGAAAATCTGTAATGGGTCACCCAGCAGGATTTGATATCGACGAAACTTTAACTGATGCTACTTCTAAAAAAGGTGAAACTGAAGACGACGTAAAAAAAAACTAGCGGCTAATGATAAAGAGTCGCTAGATGAAGCGTTAGCCGATCCAAAGGTCGAAGAGATCGAAATAATTAAAGATATTACTGACGATATTGTTGTTACCAGAGATAATCTAGCTATCGATGGTAATGGCAATAAATTAACGGGTAATATTACTTTGAGCGGAAATGGAGTAACTTTAAGAAATATTAAAGTAACCCCTGCTGCCCAAATGACTAAAAATACTAGTTTAATTGAAGTTACTGGAAACAATGCTGTATTAAATGGCGTTACTGTAGATGGTATTACTACTGATGCCGAAACTAATGATAGTAAAAATCCTATATTCGCAATTAAAGTTGCAGGGGAAAATGCTGTTGTTAAAAATAGTACACTTAATGGACCTGCTGAAGGTCATGTATATAGTATGATTTTTGTAGATAAAGCTACTACTGGTGTTTTAACTGTTGAAGGAAATACTTTCAAAAATTTAGATGGCGTTAGAAATGTACTAGAATTTAATAATGGATATGCAATTTCTGATGGAACTGTAATCAAAGATAATAAATTCGTTGGAGATATTGAACATACTGCAATTACTATGATGAATTTTGAACCTAATGCTCATGTTATATTAGAAAATAATACATTAAATGGCGTTAGAATTAGTAACACTGCTAATGCAAATGCTACTATTGACTTTAAAGGCGGAAAAGCCACATTTAATGAAGGTTACTCAGAAGACTGGGGATTAGTATTAATACAACAATTAGGTAATGAAGATTATAGTAAAATGGCTATCAATGTTGATGGATTTAGAAAAGAAGATGGAACACTTTACACTGAAAATAGTGGAAAAGGTAAAGACCTATTCTTAGCTACTTATTCAAATACTGGTGCAGAACATAAACTTGCTGATGAAAAAGCGCCTATGCTTATATTTAAACAAGGACATGATAAAGTATTAGTTGCTAGAAATGGAAACGACACTTCTTATGGTAAAGAAGTAAGTGAATATCAAACTGATATTAAAGTTTCTCAAGAAGGTAAATTAACTGGTACATTATTATATGCAACAGGTATTGAAGGAGCTGCCTTTACTGAAGGTAATGCATTAGCATTCCATATTAATAAAGATAAATTACCTCTATGCGCTACTGATGAAAATATTAAAATCGGATGGAGTGAAGAAGCTAGAGTTAATATAGACCCTAGTGATTATAATGTTTTATTAAGAGTTGACACTCATAAAGGTGAAACATTAAAAATTTATGTCAATGATAAAGTTGTTTATGAATATGATTTATCAGCATTAAAATTAAACAATAAAGAATAATTAAAGGCGGCGGTTGCCGCCTCTTTTTTATTATATAGGAGTTGGTAGATATGAATAATAATATTGAAATTATAAAGAATGCTTTAAATAGTGCATTTATAAGTCAAACTCCTCAAGGAACAAAACTATATTTTCAAACTATTATTAATACATTAGATAATTATTTAACTGCTTTGAATAGTTTTTATGATAATTTAGAAATTCAAAGTAGACCATTAATTCAACAATATGAGGCCGTTGATGCTTCTACCACTACTATTTCTTATGCGATTTTTAAAAAATTAAGTTATTCAGAAGCGGAAATTGATGAGCTATTGAAAACAGGCTATAGATTAATTGATGAATTAAGATATTTTTTTACTAATGAAAAAATTGTATATCAAATAGGTATTCCATATAGAGGAAAATTATATGAAAAACAAATTTCTCTTGATGAATTATTAAAATATACAAGAGTTGAATATAATACAAAAAGTAAAATAGATAATTTATTAAAATTAAGAATGTATAATAAATCAGGTTTAAGAAAAACTTTTAATATGAAAGAAAGTGCCGTGTTATCAAAAGCAGATGAAACTCATCATGTTTATTCTAAAATTTGAAGCTATATTCATAATGATTCTCCTAAAGGACAACACATAAATTTAGGTAATGCTTATGAAGTATATAGAGTTTTAGTTGGAAGACGTGGAACAAATAAAATTCCTCCTCGATTAAGTGTTGAAACTATTGAAAGAACTTTTGAAGAAGTTAGAAAAAATACTGCTTCTTCAGTAAAAGGTGGAGACTTTTTAAATAAACAGATTAAATATTTTGCAAGTGCGCCATCTTTAGTAACAACAGAAACAATTAGAACAACACTTACTGAAATAAGAGATATTTTTGAAGAGTTTGTTACTACATCAAATACTCAAGAATTAACTTTATCTTTACAATCTTTATTTTTAAAAGATCCTTTAGTGGATAAAGCGGCAAATGATATTGAACAAGAAAGTCTTGATAAAACATATGATTATCTTACTCAATTAATTAGTAAACTTGACATAAAATAAAATTTATGTTATAATAAATAAAAGAGATAAAAGGAGAGATTAATATGACAAAAGTCCCATTTACTAATTTAAAATTAAAAATTGATAATTCAATTGGATGTTTTAAATGCGGCGATCAAGAAATACAAGTAGCACAATATTTACCTTTTGAAGATAAATACGCTTTAGTTATGATTGCTTTACAAAATGCTGAAGAGGATGACATTTATAATCCAATTAAATTAGATATGTATTTTAATTTATATTTAGTATTTATGTATTCAAATATTACTTTTACAGATAAGCAAAAAGAAGATCCTACTAAATTATATGATTTACTTGAAAGCAATGGAATAATTGATGGTATTATTAGTTTAATTCCAGATAAAGAATATGAAGAATTGCAATCTTATGTAGAAGAAGTAATGAAAAGAAAATTAGAAGCTAGAAAAAGCGTTGGCGCAATTATTAATAGATTTATTACAGATTTGCCTAAACAAGCTGAAGCTATGCAAAAAATATTAGATGATTTTAATCCTGAACAATATCAAAATGTTATAGATTTTGCAAAAGCTGCAAATGGTGGAAGAGATATAAATTAATTCGGCCAAAGCAAATTAATAGATAACCTTTATTATTAAAATATATTTAGTAATAAAGGTTATTTTTTTATTTATATAAATAAATAAGGAGGTAAAAGGATATGGCAACAACCGAAAAAAGAGTTAAAGTCGGAGTTGATGTTGTCACTAGTGTTGATAAAAAAGCATTAGATGATTTACAAAATCAATTAATCCGATTGTCTGTACAAGGTAAGGCCGCAAATGTTGGAGATAATTTAAAACAAGGTCTCATTGAAGCGGGAAAAGAAGCTAGTAAATTAAGTGATATTTTACAAGATGCTTATAATTCTAAGCTTAATCAATTAGATTTTACAAAAGTTAATAATAGTATTAAAGAAACTTGAGGTTCAGCTGAAAATTTAGGAAATGTCTTAGTTCGGTCTGGATCGGAAGGTGCGGAAGCTTTTGCATCTTTTAGTTCAATGGTACTAAATTCTAACATTCAATTAAAACAAAGTAGCCAAATTTTAGACAGATTTGCAACAACTTTTAAAAATACTGTTAGATATGGTATATCTTCAAGTATATTTAATAATCTTTCAAATTCATTACAAAAAGCGTATAACTATACTAAAAATTTAGATACAAGTTTAAATAATATTAGAATAGTATCTAACAAAAGCGCAGAAGATATGGAAAGATTTGCTGTACAAGCAAATAAAGCTGCGCAAGCGCTAGGTAAAGCCACATTAGACTACACTAATGCATCCTTAATCTATTATCAACAAGGCTTATCAGATGAAGAAGTTGAAGCTAGAACAAATGTAACTTTAAAAGCAGCAAACGTAACTGGGCAATCTGCGCAAGAAGTATCAGAACAATTAACTGCGGTTTGGAATGGTTATAATGTTAGTATAGCTCAATCAGAAGAATACATAGATAAATTAGCAGCGGTTGCCGCATCTACAGCAGCAGATCTAGAAGAGTTATCAACTGGTATGAGTAAAGTAGCATCTGCCGCAAATGCAATGGGTGTTCCTATTGACTCATTAAATGCGCAATTAGCTACTATTGTATCTGTAACTAGACAAGCGCCAGAATCAGTTGGTACTGCATTAAGAACTATTTATGCGCGTATGGCTGATATTGAAGCTGGTTTAGATGATGAAGTTTCTTTAGGTAGTTATACTGAACAAATGAAAGCGCTTGGCATTAATGTATTAGATGCCGAAGGCCATTTAAGAAATATGGGAGATGTTATTACTGAAGTTGGTGACAATTGAGGTAAAATGTCTCGTGAACAACAAGTAGCTTTAGCTCAAGTAATGGCAGGTACTAGACAATATAATAACTTACTTGCATTATTTGGTAACTGAGATATGTATAATGATGCTTTACAAACTTCATTAAATTCAACAGGTGAATTACAAAGACAACAAGATATTTATATGGAAAGTGCGGAAGCTCATTTACAACAATTAAGAACTGAAGCTGAAAAAATTTATGCAACTATATTTGATCAAGAGACTGCGAAAGACTTTATAGATGTAATGAATGGTGCATTATCTGTACTAAATAGTTATTTACAAGGTCTTGGTGGAGGTATGCAAACTCTTACTACTCTTGGTTTACAAGCTGCAAATATATTTAGTAAACAAATAAGTGGTGGTATTAGTAGACAAATTCAAAACAGAGAAATTACTAAAAATACTGCGGCCGCCGGAGAATCTAAAGAAGCTTTAGCAGAGTATTTATATGGAGATAATTTTGATAACTTAAGTAGTGAAACTCGAGAAAGAGTAACAGCTGAATATGAAGTTTATGACAGAATAAGAGACGTTGCTTCTGAAATTACCGATGAAGAATATCAACGTTTAGTGAAAATGCAAGAAGAATATGGTGTATTAGCTAAACAATATGAAATAGCAAAAAAAACAAAAGAAGAAATACTTGCTAGTAAAGATGTTCAACCATATGTTGAAAAAGGGAAAAATGTTGAAGAAATTTTAGATACTGCTTTAGGGACTACAGAAATACAAATACAAGTGGCTAAAGAGAGAATTGCTAATAAAGAAATAGATGACCAAAATGAAGAATATCAAGAGCTTCTTGCTACACAAGAAAGATTAATAGCTTTAAAACAACAAAGTAATAATTTAACAGAAGAAGATATTGATAATATATATAGAGCTTATACACAATTAGATAAACAAATTCAACAATATACTGACATTAAAAAACGTCAGAAAGATATAAATACTATAGTCAGAGGAACAACAGTATTACTATCTACTATAACATCTGTTAGCGGAATTTGAAAAACAATTAATGATAAAGATTTAAGTGGATGAGAAAAATTTTCTAACATAATATCAGTAGTTGCAATTCAAGGAATAGCATTATATAAGAATTGAGATTCTATAAAAAATTTATTACCAACTCTGGCAAAAGCATTAAATACAACAGATACAAGTCTTTTAGGAGTTAGTAAAGCTGCTTTAACAACTCAAGTATCATTATTTGGATTAGAAGCTCCACTTTGAGCAATTATTACTGCAGCAGGCGCATTAGTTGCAATTGGTTATCAAATATATCAACGAGTAGAAGCAGATAATATAGCTTTAAATGAGCTCAATGCGACTATAACAGAAACAGCGCAAAGAGTTAGTGATTTAACAGATGCTTATAATACATTAAAAACTGAAATTTCAAATTTTCAAAGCGCAAAAGATGCTTTGAAAGATATGGAAAAGGGTACTACTGAATGAAAAGAAGCTGTAATTCAACTTAATTCTCAAGTATTAGAATTAATGGATAAATATCCTAGACTTTTAGAATTAGGTGCAATTACAAAAGATGAATTAACTGGAAGTTTAGATATAACTGATAAAGGCTTAGATACAATATTAAGTGAACAATTAGAAAAAGTTCAATTAGCTCAACATGTTAATTTATCAGCTCAAATTGATAAAACTAAATTTCAAATTGAACTTGAAGCTAAAGATTTAATAAAAGAATTGTCTGATTTTCGTTTTGAAAGCAAAGATACTTTAAATAGATTTGCTTCTACAATTTCTAAGAATGCAGATATAATTGCTAATGGTTCTACAGATCAAATAAGGACTTTATTAGAAGATGCTAATATAAGATTAGGTAATGATTCTGATGAATCTATTGAAAGATTGAGAGATTCGATTTTAGACAATATTGACCATATTGGAAAATATACATCTAGTATTGAAGGATATACAAGCAAAATTGAAGGGTATACAGATGCTTTATTAGGAGAAAATAAATCAAATACTTCTCAAGAAGATTATAATAAAATAAAACAACAAAAAGAACAATATGTTGAAAGTCTATC
The DNA here is from genome assembly GCA_947628375.1 of uncultured Bacilli bacterium. Classification (GTDB taxonomy): domain Bacteria; phylum Bacillota_I; class Bacilli_A; order RF39; family UBA660; genus SIG200. The sequence goes on along the minus strand of CANQZQ010000001.1, from coordinate 17,829 downwards.
TTGGGAAGAAATTCTTAATTCATATAATCGTCTTGAAGGAGGAAACGTTGCTTCTGCAAAATGGAGTTTTAGTAATGCTGGAAAAGTATTAGGACATTGATTTAACAATCTTTTTGTAGATCTTGATTCTAAAGCAACTGGAAACACTTTAAATCGATTATTTAATCTTTATCCTGAAAGTACAAATGCCTTAGGGAAAAAACTTTCTTATAAAATAGTAGATGAAAAAGGGAATTCTATTGCTCCAAATATTTCAATGGATACCATTAAGAAATATTTGATTCAAAATCTTACTGATGAAGAATTAAAAATGCGAGAAGAAAGAGCTCAAGACATAATTGATACATATAACGAAACTGCGCCTGGACTTGGTGATTTCTTACAATTATTTGGTAAAGATGATGCAATTCAAGAAATTAACAAGAGATATACAAGAGAACAGATAGAAGCTTTTCAAACTCAATTTGAGCAACACCCAATGCAAGCAGATACTAATCAAGATGAAAAATCTACTACTGAAGAATGGAATGCTTATTTTAGAGAAGGATTAGGTCTAACAGATGTAAATTTAAATAATATTTTTGAAGAAACTTTAAAAAATTTTGATCCTACTGCTTATCTTTCTCAAGCAAAAACATCTTTAAAAGAGGCTACAAAACAAGGAGAAGTTTTAGATATTCTTTCTCTTGGCGATGTAGAAGAAATATCTGAAGAACAAGACCAATATTTAACTGAATTAGAACAAAAATATGAAGAACTTGGCGAAATTAAAAATAGAACTTCTCATGAATATTTAGAGACTCTTAGAGAAATAAAAGAACAAGAAGAAGAAAATGCAAAAGACTTATATAAAACCGCAAGAGAACATGAAGATGAACAATTAGATGATTTAATGGGGCAACTTTCTGAAGCTGAGCTTAGAAATGCTTCAAATGAAGAAAAAGAGCAAATTGTTGATCAAATTGAAGAGGTCTTACAAGCAATTGAAGATACTGATTTCAGTATCAAGGTTGCAGTAAAAGCGGATTTACAATCAGATGTAGATGATGCATTTGGTCTTGCAGATGAAATAGGTCAATTACATGACTCTATTAATGAAGGTCTTGAATACACATTTGATGAAGCTCAAGATTTAATTAATAAAGGCTATGGAGCTATTTTACAAAATGCTCATGAAACTGCTGATCAAACGATTAAATTAGACCAAGCTGTTGTAGATAATTTTGTAAATGGAAAACAGGCAGAATTAGAAGCAGATAGGTTAGCAAAAATCGAACAATTAGAAAATGAAAAGGTATTGCTAGAAGAGCAAAAAAGTATTTTAGTAGCTAAATTGAATGCATTAGAAGTAGCTTTAGGTGCAGAAACTGAAGCAGATGCAGCCGCCGCATTGCAAGAAGCTCAAATTGAAGAGGTAAATTATCAAAATTCATTAAAAGTTTTAAATGCTCAATTAGAAGATCAAAAAGAAGTTACTAATAAAGAACAAGACATTAATCAAGGATTATATACTGCTCTTGGTGGTATGTATGAAACAGATAGCGAAAATGAGCAACAAGCTGAAAAAGATGCTACTGATAATAACAAGAAAAATATAGATGCGAGAATAAATAATGTTAAAGCTTTATATTCAGCTTATCAACAATTAGCTAGACAAATTAAAGCATCAGAAAATGGTGAAGTACTTGGTGATTTAAATGTTTCTGGTACACAAGGTGGTGTAGCTCCAAGTACAACAGGTTCAAAAGAAGTAAAAGTTGAATATAGTGATATTGATGCTTTATTAAAAGAAAAAGATCTTGGGTTGGTTGATGAAGTAACAGGTAAAACTACTGATAGGTATAGACAAACAGTCCAAGCTGTAATAGATCAAACTAAAAGTCAAATTCAAGCTTTAGATAATCAAATAGGAGCTGCGGATGCAGGTATTGCAGCTTTAAAGAGCGCTAACGAATCTTTAGATAAATGGCAAAAAGAAGCAAGAACTGCTGGTTCTGGCAGCGGAAAAGATGCTAAATATGAAAATTATTTAGATGATGAAGCTGATAGATATCATAAAGTCGATACTCAAATTCAAAAAGTTGAAAATTCATTATCTAAAGTCCAATCTCAACAAGATAAATTAGTTGGTAAAAGTTTAATTGATAATTTAAGTCAACAATGGAATTTATTAAATACTCAAGTTGAAAATTATAATGAAAAATTAAGAATAGCAAGAGATGAACAATCTGAATTAAAAGATGAACTTGCTAAACAAGGTGTAGCATTTAATGCTGATGGAGCTATCCAAAATTATATGGAAGCTTTCCAAGCACAAGAAGATTATGTAAATGGTTTAATTGACCAATATAATAAATTATCTGCTAAGCAACAAGAAGCTTGAGATGAAGCGGGAACTGTAGATGCTGCAAAAGAAAAATTTGATAAATTTAAAGAGAACATGGATAGATACGATGAACTTGTGTCTGACTTTATTCCTGGACTAGAACAAGATATTATTGACAATATCGATGAACAAATAGATTTACAAATCCAAGCGTTTAATCTTGAAATAGAAGTTCGATTAGATATGGCGGAAGCCGAGAGAGATTGGAACGAATTCAAGAAACGTATTATCGACGGTATTAAAGAAGACGATATTCTAGGTAATGCAAGAGCGAGATTATTAGATTTCTCTAGTTATTATAATGAAGCGGCAACTGGTGAAGTTCAAGCTTTAACTAAACAAGTTAATGGTTTATTAGACCAATTATATCAACAAGATGCGGATGGCGGTGCTAGTTCTTATGGCGACGACCGCGCACAAGCTTTAGCAGATTTAAAAGATTATTATACTCAATTAATGGAAAGTCTTGAAAGTGTATTAGATTTACAAGAAGAAATACATGAAGCTTATTTAGATATGATTGATGAAGCTCAAGAAAAATTTGATGAGCAAATTGATACATATGAAACTTTAAGAGATTTAATTGAACATGATATGAATGTTATTGAATTAGTCTATGGTGAAGAAGCTTACAGTCAATTATCTAAATATTATGATAGACAGGAAGAAAATTATAATAAACAATTAGAATTCCAAAGAATGCAAAAAGACTTCTGGTATGCGCAAATGCAAACCATGGAAGAAGGTTCTGAAGAATGACAAGCCGCAAAAGAAAACTGGCTTGCCGCGGTTGATGAATGGAATTCCGCAGTTGAAGAGGCTATTGAAAATTTACAAGATAAATACTTAAATGCAATTAATGAAATCTTCCAAAGATTAAATGATCAAGCTACATCAGGGAAAGGCTTAGATTATATTGAGGAAGAATGAGAGTTAATCAATAAAAATGCTGAACAATATCTTGATACTGTTGATGCAACTTGAGGTATCCAAAAACTTGAAAATAAATATATGGATGCTTATGACCAAACAGATAGCATTCAAGCTCGTAGACAAATCAAGAAAATAATGGATGAAGAACTTGCTAATTTAAGAGAGCAAGATAAATTAACTCAATATGATATTGATAGAGCAAATATGCGTTATGACATTATGTTAAAACAAATTGCTCTACAAGAAGCTCAACAAAATAAATCTCAAATGAGATTAAGAAGAGATAGTCAAGGTAATTATTCATATCAGTTCGTTGCGGATGATGACCAAATTGGTCAATTACAAGATGAACTTGGTGATTTATATAATTCATTATATGATTTTGACAAAGAGCATTATTTAGAAAATCTTAATCAAATGTATGATTTATGAGTTGAATTCCAAGAAAAAATGGCGGAGGCCGCACAAATCAATGATCCAGAAGCGAGAGCTGAAAGAGAGTTATTATTAAGAGAACAATATGAACCATTATTAAATGGTATATTAGAAGAAAATCTTGAAATTAGAAATAACTTAAATGAGTCTGCTTTTGATGATTTAGCTTACTTATATGAAGAAGATGCTGAAAAATTCAGAGCTATGACTGAGGAAGAAAAACAAGCTTATTTAGAAGAGTTAATTCCTCAAATGAAATCTGGAACTCAAGAATTAGCAAATTATTTAATTGGCGAAGGCGGTTTTTTACCAGCTGTTCAAGAAGCTCTTGATGAATTAGATCAAGCTACTCAAAATTATGAAGACGGTTTAGTAACATTACAAAATCAAGCTGGTCAATCATTTGGAGATATCGCTAGCAACATTGATGATACTATTGTTAAAACTCAAGAATTAATCCAAAACAATGGTGAATTAATCAATAGTTATGAAGAACAATTACAATCTATGAGAGATATAATTGATCAATTAGATGCGATGATTGAAAAATATGGTGAATTTGAATCAGCTGCTAAGAGTGCTGCGACCGAGGCTAAAAATTATTGAATAGCCGCAAGTAATCAAAATGCTAATGAATATGCGGAAAGCCAATCTAAAGGAGAAATTACTGGCGCTGGATCTACTGGACCAGTAGTTGATAATACTAGTAGTACTACTACAACCACTCCACAAACATCTTCTTCAAATAATACAGGTACTTCAACAGGAGATGGAGTATTAAATAAAGGCGATGTAGCTACATATTCTGGTAGATACTATCATGACTCATATGGTGGAAATCCAAGCGGAAGTGCTTATTCAGGCGTGACTAATGGAATTATCGTAGATATGATAACTAAAAATCCTTATGGTATTCATATTAAGAGTGCAGATGGTAGATATAAAGATTTAGGTTGGATTAAAAAATCTCAATTATCTGGATATGATACAGGTGGTTATACAGGAGATTGGGATAATAATGGCGGTAGATTAGCGCTATTACATCAAAAAGAATTAGTATTAAATAGTACCGATACTGAAAATATATTAAATGCAGTAAACGTTATAAGAACATTAGGTTCAGCTATGTTAAGCAGATTATCAGCGGTTGCCGCGAATTCTGATGTAGGTACTTTTGATGATATGCTAAATCAAAATGTAAGTATTACAGCTACATTCCCTAATGTAACAAGTTCAAATGAAATAGAAGACGCTCTTAATAATTTAGTAAATAGAGCAAGCCAAAGAATAGGAAGAAGAAGATAATCTTCTTCCTTTTTTATTTGGGTAAATATATGTAAAGAGAAAATGAAAAAATTGATATTTCTTTAGAGGAGAAAAAGGAGATGAAAGAATATGGCAACAAATTCAAATTATGAAGATAAAATACTTGATGCTATTGAAGAGATAGCTACAGATGCGGTTCAAAGAGCTGGATATGATAAAACTATTCAATGTCAAATTATTGAATGTATTGATCCAACTATTGGAAAATATAAAGTAAAATATCAAGATAGCTCATTTATTGCATATTCTGGAAGTTCAGATGTTACTTACATGAAAGGTGCGGAAGTATACGTATTAGTTCCAGCGAATGACATGACAAGAGATAAACAGATATTAGGCACAACTAAAAAATTAGGTGTTAATTATGCTGGTAATGTAACAGAAGAAGAAGACTTATATGAAAGAGTTGGTACTAATTGCATTGACTCTAATAATCAATATAGCTTTTGTTCTTATAAAGATGAAACTAAAACTATTTATGACAGAAACACTTCTAACAATGATGTACGTTTGAATTTAAAAAGTGTAGAAACTTATATAAAAAAATCATCATCTATTATTTGCGGAGGAAATTTTCAAACTAAATTGCCTAAAGAACAACAATTTAGAGGAAATTTTGGTATAGTATTTGAACTAGCTTTTTGAGATAATAATACTGGCGATACTGTTATAAGAAGATATAAAATTGATGTTAACCAAATGATTGGTGACCCATATCAACAAGTTAATTGAACTAGACAATACGGAATATTTAATATCGATACTGATAATTTTCAATATATTGATAAAATTTATTTATTTATTGAAAAATTCCCTAAACAAGAGAGTGGACACCCAGATGATGTTTTTATAAAAGATATAGAATTTTATGGCGCAATCCCTACTAGCGAAGCTGAATTAAGTTCTTATGGTTTAGTATTTATTACACCTCAAGGAACTTATTTTGATGAAAATAGCAAAGATAGTGATACAAGATTATTAAGAGCGCAAGTAAGAATTAAAGGAAAAAATATAGATAATAATTCTCAATCTGTAAAATATTATTGATTTGTAGAAAATGTTGGTGTAATTCCATCTAGCGAAGATTATTGCAGCTATGGCGGACAAGGCTGGCAATGTAAGAATGAAAGAAATCAAGTTGGCGTAGATAGAGACAATAGACCTATTTATGAATGAGTGCCAGCTGGTTGAGAATATACCGTCTCTAAAAAAGATTCTCAAGCTAAAGAGACCAGATATAAATGTGTAGCTGTTTATGATGATATTACTTTATCAAAAGAAATTACTATTACTAATTATGACTCTCAATGGGATATTACTATAGAGTCTGATAGCGGAACTGAATTTTATTTTGATGGCGGAACTCCTAGTTTAACTTGTAGAGTAAATAACCAAATCCAATCTGGTGCTAATTTTACTTATTTATGGGCAGAAATAGACAGCAATAATATTTTTAGCAGTTTAGCGGAAACTCCTGCTGAAAATAATGAATATAATAATGCGGCAACCGCTTATAAGAATCTCCAAGCGAGAATCGAAGCGGAAACAGCGATGCCCGCCGCATCTCAAGCACAATTGAACTCTTATTTGACAATAATGGAAAAATATGATAAATTAATGAGAGTAGAGAGAATGCATCTATGAAAAATACAAGTAAATACAATTATTAATTTTTCTACTTATAAATGTTCTGTTTATAATAATGGAGTTTATATAGGAAGTGCTTCTATTGTTATTAGAAATACATTAAATATGGAAGACGCTTATACTTTAGTTATTAATAATGGAACAAAAACATTTAGTTATACAGCAGATGGAAACTCACCTATTAATAATATGTGGCCAGATAGATCAATGGCTCCTACAAATTTAACATTCACAGTTTATGATAATTTAGGGAGACCTATTAATAAAGACGCATTAGCAAAATGTCCTATTAAATGAATAGTTCCTAATAAAAATACTATGTTAATTATTCCAGATGGATATGTGCCATCCGAAGAAGATGAAACAAATGGAACTGCAACTTATACTAATTTAACTGACTTTAATTATAATATTGCAGATATATATAATGTTGATTATACTAATAACAATATTAAATTACAAATTGAATATAAAAATAATATAATATTAACTGCATTTACTAATTTTACTTTTGTAAAAGATGGCGAACCTGGAACTAATGGAACTGAATATATTGCGAAAATTGTTCCTAATATTAGCGGAAATTGGAATTCAAATGTATATCCAATGATATTAAATGGTAGCCCTAACTTTACACCTAGACAATCTGGAAAATGGTTTAAAGTTGAAATTTGGCATAATGGAGATAAAATTTTTGACAATTATGCTTCAGGACCAACAACAGAAAATAATAAAACAGCTGTATTAACTTGAACAATATTAGGTAATAAACATGATACTCATGATATTTCAGTAACAAGCGATGGAACATTTAGTTATAAAAGTTATTCAGGTAATTCTCCTGCTAATATAATTCAATGTACAGTAAGCTTAAATGGTGTTTATTATTATGCAACAATGCCATTAATTACTGCCACAATGAGTAGCGGATATAGGGCTGGATTAAAAGAAAATACTGGATTTAGGTTTGCTACTTATAGCGCGGACGGCCGCTATCCAAGTTATAGCAATTCAGAACCTTTTGAAATAATAGTTGAAAGAACTATTAATGGTTATCAAGAAAATGTAAGTAAAATGGAAAAATCTGAAGCTATTACTTACTCTTGAAAACAATATGGAAGAATTTATAATGGAGTTACTGGTTCTTGAACTCAAGAACAATATCTTATTGAAGATAGCGGGAATAAAACAACAGATAGAAATGAAAAGTATTTTATACCTGTTAATAATTATGATGGAGAATGTTTAAACATAGCTCTTGAATGTACAATGACTAGAAGCGGAAGCTCAGTTGGTAGAATTCATATTCCAATTCATTTTATGCTTAATAGATATGGTCAAGCAGAATTAAACAATTGAAATGGAAATAGTGTAGAATTAGACTCAAATGGTGGATACTTACTAGCGCCAAAGGTTGGAGCAGGTATTAAAGAAAAAGATAATAGCTTTACTGGTATGTGAATGGGAGCTGTTAAAGAGGCTAATCAATCACAAAAAGATGTTGGTTTGTTGGGATATCATAAAGGACAAAGAACATTATATTTAAGTGCTTATAATGGCTATGGTATTTTTGGTAAAAATGGACCAGGTCAAATTATTTTAGATCCAACAAATAATAATGCTATGATTTATAGCAATAATTTCTGAGCTAACTATATTGATGATACAACCGATCCTACTAGAAATGGATTACCTAGAACTAATTATAGTTATAATGATAGAACTCATAAATACGATGGTCAAGCTAATCAAACCACTGGCGACATGCAAGATATCAATAGCGGAATGCTTATTGATTTAACTACACCAAGAATATTATTTGGTAATGGTAATTTTAGAGTAGAACCAAATGGATTTACTTATATGCGCGGCGGCGGCGAGATCGCAGGATGAAAAATCGATGACTATAAGATTTATAAAGACTGGACCGGTATGAGCTCAGTCGAGAATGTTATAGATGCTGGGGTTACTACTGAAGATGTGCCTCTTCCAGCTCCAACGCAACATGAGATCAAGGCTCTCGCATTTTGAGCCGGCGACCGCAATTTCTATGTTACACATGATGGTTATTTAAGAACAACAGAAGCAACAATTGGTGCAGGAAGCACTAATAATTTAATTTATATTGGCGGAAATGGCGTAAATAGTGTCATTCATACTTTTGATAAACCTACTTTTGATGCAGATGGAAATGGTTTCTATATTGGAACTGACGGATTTGCGCTTGGTGGTTTAAATGAACAAGGTCATAGTAAATTTGAAGTTACTAATGAAGGTATATTAAATACAAGAGCTGGAACTATTGGCGGATGAAGTATTAATGATGATAATATTAGTACTGAAAATATAGTAATGAAAGCAACTGGAGATATTGAATGTAATATTGATGGCGAAAATAAATGATTTATTCACAATGATGGTTCTGTAAGCTTTACATTAGGTAACATTGGCGGATGAATTATTGAGCCAAATAGTTTACATAGCGGAAATATTTATTTAAACGCTGACGGGAGTATCCAACATGTAGATGGTACTTGGTCTATTAATCAAGATGGCTCAGCTACATTTACAACTGGAGATGTCGGTGGTTGAATAATTGAACCTAATAATATTCATAGCGGAAATATATACTTAAATGCAAATGGTAGTATTCAACATAAAGATGGAATATGGTCAATAAACCAAGATGGAACTGCAACATTTACCGCAGGAAATATTGGAAATTGGCAAATTACGAATGGTTCTTTAACTAATGGAGAAGTATCATTAAATGCTGATGGTAGTTTAACTGCGAAAAAAGGAACTATCGGTGGATGGAATATTAATGAAAATAATTTAACTTCTACAGGTCAAAATGTAATATTAAGTTCTAATGGAGATTTAGATTGCAATACTGGAGCTGGATGACATATTCATAATGATGGAACAGTATCTTTTGGTGACAAGCTTAAATGAGATGGAACAACATTAACAATTAATGGTAATATAACTTCTCAAAGTGGTCAAATAGGTGGCTGAGTTATTGAAGAAACTGAATTGCATTCAGTCGATGGGAATGTCCATTTAAGGTCTGGATCTGGAAATACACATAGAAATATTGAGGTCGGCGATGGAGTATTTTATGTTCAAAACAATGGTTACGTGTATGCTAAAAGTGGCAGAATAGGTGGCTGAAATTTAAGTTCAACAACATTATCTAGTACATATTTTACTATTGACAGTTCTAATAATAGAATAAGATGAAAAAATGGAAACAATTTCTTTGCTTGCGGTGGTGGCACAGCTCATCCTAGATCAAGCGGATTCAATATCGATGCAGAAAACGGTATTGGTCTTTATAGTACTATTGATATAGATGGAGGGAGCACTTCTGATTATCGAGGAGGTATATCTTATGAGTCTAGTAGATCTGCAATGGTGGTTAGAAGTAATGGTGGTTTAGGAGCTTGTTTACAGTCAGGTAGCGGTACTACCGGTTTAGTCATGGTTAGAGATAGCGGTGATGTGACTATTAATGCAAGTGGCTCTGGAGAAGGCCATGGAGTAATTTTTAACGTAGGAGATATTACAGTTAACAGTACAAAAGTAAAAGATGGAACATTTACGTTTAAAGCGAATAAACAAGGAACTGCAGGACTCGATGTAGAACAGACTATTAGTATAACTTTTAAAAAGGGATTTTGTACAGGTTTTTCAGTTTCAGAATAATAAGGAGATAAAAGGATATGGAAGAATTAAGAAAACAATTAGCAGGATTAATAAATTCTGCAAATTTACCTTTTGAAGCAAAATTTTATGTTTTAAAAGATGTATTTAGAGAAGTTAGTGATTTATATAATAATTTATTAAAAGAAGAACAAAAGCAAGAAACAAAAGAAGAAGTTAAGGACGAAGCAGAATAATTATTTTTTAGATAAATTAAAATATGAATAGATATAAAAATTTAGAAGAGAATGTTTAAAATAAATTATTCTCTTCTTTAATTTTTCTGTAAAGGAGGATTTATATCATGAGTAAGGTTAAAAAATTGAGAGCAAAAAATCCTGATGGCGATTTTTCAGATTATATAGATATTGGCGCAAATGCTGTTAATATTGATATGGAAGATGGAGAAACGCTAGAAAACACAATGACAAATGTAAAATCAGATATACAAGAACTACAAGATACTGCCCTTACTACAGAAGATGATCCAACAGTACCTCAATATGTAAAAGACATTACAGAAGATGATATTTCAAAATGAAATAATATCTATTGGAAATCAGTAGAATAGAAAGGCGGGTATATTATGGAACAATTAACGATTGAAGAGATTATTTCTCGTATAGAACAAGCGCCTGCGGAAATGCAAGCAATGATTGCTAAAGCATTTTTAAGACCTGATATTAACAATGATGACATTCAATACACATTTAATACAGATACAATAGAAGAATTAAATGAAGATGGCGAAGATCAAATTGTAAAAATCAGTAGTGCAATTGTAAATAATAGCAAATTTTACCCTAGAACAAGTAAACCTGTAAGCGGAAATAAGAACTTTATTACAACTGGCGCAGGTGGATGAAATACTTGTGTTAAAGGATATCCGCAAGATAAAGATTGTAATGTATTAGCTAACTGCGTTGGGTATGCTAGTGGAAGATTTAACGAAATTATTAATAATATTCGTGGAACTTCTAAATGTACTTATACAAAATTATGCTGCAATGCTGAAAATTTTATTGAGAAAGCAGTTGCGGCCGGCCTTCAAACGGGTAGCGAACCTAGAGTTGGAGCTATTGGATGTGCGCAAAAAGGTGCTACACTTAGCGGAAAAGATGGCGCCGGCCACGTTTGGATAGTTGAAAAAGTAAACGATGATGGATCTATTTACACTTCTGAAAGCGGATATGGGTCAAAAGCTTTTTGAAATCAAACTAGAAAAAATACAAATGGTAGATGAGGACTTGCTAGCGCTTATACATTTAGAGCATTTATTTATTTACCAGATGATGTACAACAAGCTATTGAAAGCGGAAATGCGGAACCCGTTCAACCGATTCCTGAACCTACTCCAGTAGAACCAGAACCTCAACCAGTGCAACCAGCACCGGCTCCCGCGCTTAAAGTAGGAGATAAGGTTAAAATTATTGGAACTGGTAATGGATCAAGTTATGGTACATCTAATACTGCTTATGGTATTGGTTGGAAGAGACAAATATTAAAAATTTGGAATGGTAGAGCGTACCCTTATCAAGTTGGAAATAATACTGGGACAACTGGTTTTTATAAAGCAGAGGCTCTTGAAAAACAATAGGAGGTTAAAATATGAAAGAAGCAATTTTATCAACATTGTCTATTATGGGCTGGTTAGGTATTATTTTAGGAATTTTAGCCTTAGTTAATATTGTAACTGGTACATTAGTTAATGTATGAAGTAACAAAGAAAATTTTAATATTAAAAAAATGTTTAAAGGTATTTTAAAAGTAATAGTATTTTATATTAGTGCGGCTGCACTTAGTGTTGCTTTTACAATGTTACCTTATATAAATGAAATAATAACTGATACTTTTGGAGTAGTATTATTATCTAATGACTTATTAAATACTCTATCAAGTGTTGGTGTACTTGGAGTAGTTTGTTCAAGTATAGTAATGCAAGGTAAAAAAGCGATTGAAGGTATTTTAAGTTTAAGTGGAATAAGCAGTTTACAAGATAATGAAGAAATTACTTGAGAAGTAGAAGAAGAGGAGGAATAGACTTATGGATGAAACTAAAAAGCCTGTAAGTTTTTATAAAATATTAGGAGAACAACTTGGTCAATTAGCTATTGCAGAAGGTCAAATTATATTTACTACAGACACTAAAAAGTTATATTTAGATATTTCTGATAGCCAAAGAATTGAGATGGATGGATCTAATGTTTCTTATACTTTTACTCAAGATGTCGAAGATGGACATAAAGTTACAATAAGTCCTTCTGACGACTCTGGAGATACTGTTATCACTATTCCAGATAATGATACTAAATATACTGCAAGCGCGGGTGTCGCTTTAGTCGGCACTGACTTTAGAAATGCGGGCGTTAGAGCGGTTGCCGCAGGCACTAATAATGGTACTATTAAAGTAAATACAAATGGAAATGAAGCAGAAGTAAAAATTACTGGTTTAGATGCAATGGCTTATAAAGCTAATGTAGAACCTGAAGATATAAATGGCGTTATTGGTGTTGGTAATGGTGGAACTGGTGTTGCAACATTAACAGCTGGACAAGTACTAATTGGTAATGGCGCAAGCGCTGTAACTACAAGAGCTATTGATACTACTGAAGGCGGAACTGCATCAAGTAATGCGCTAATTACATCTGGTGCTGTTAATGCGGCTCTTGGTAAAAAATTAAATGCGGACTTAGTTGGCGCAAATAGCGGAGTCGCTGAATTAGATGAACAAGGTTTAATTCCATTAGAAAGAATACCTGGTGGATTAGCTAACGTTCAAGGTTATGATAGCTTTGATTTATTTCCATCTGAAGGAGATAGAAATGTTATCTATGTAGATAGATCTACAAACATTGAATATCGTTGGGATGGAGAAAAATATGTAGCATTAACTGGCGGAGGTTTGGTTTTAGGCGAAGGTGCCGAGAATGCTTACCGTGGAGACCGAGGTGCTGCCGCATACAAACATGCTGTTACTAATAAAGGTCAAGCTTTTGATAGCGGGATTTATAAAATTACTACTAATGGCGAAGGTCACGTAACAAATGCGGAAGCTGTTATTACTGCTGATTTTACTGCATTAAATTTAGTAGATTTAGATAGTACACAAGCTTTATCAAATAAAACTTATAATGGATATAAATTAGCAGCTGCATGTGCTAAAGCTGTAGATACAACTGTAGCTATTGATAGTGCAAGTGAAAATATGCCTACTAGTAAAGCAGTTGCCGCATTAGTTAAATCTCAACAAGGAATAATTCCTGTTAATCCGAGTGATACAAGTAATTTAAATATTTGAATTGAAACTGAAGAATAGGAGGTATTACTATGAATGATTGTGTAAATAATTATTTAATAGTAGATAGTAAAAAATATCAATGTAAGTCTACTTATAATAATACTCCTTATATGCAAGTTAATTCAACAAATTATTTAGATTTAACAACAAATACTAATAATCAAGAATTAAAAATAAAAATTAATGATATTGTTTATAGACCATTACAAAGTACAACAACTAGTTATGATGATAGAGTAACTGTAACTAGTACTACTGGATATTCAGGCGTAACTAGTAGAAGTAGTACAAGTGGATATAGTGGTAGAAGATCAACAATATCTACTACAGGTTATAGTGGAAGAACAACAAAATCGATGACTAGATATAGTGGATATGCTACTAGCACTCAATCAAGTAGAATAACTCAAACTTATTATAGAGGATCTCGATCATCTACTCTTAGTGCAATTTATATTTATGATTCTCAATTTACATCAGAAACATCACGTAGTGTATATAGTAGTACTGTTCATACTCATGTTACTTCTTTAACTTATCGTACTGGTAGTAACACTATAACAACATTTAGAAGTGGCCAAGGACTATTACATTGATCGGTTAGTGAATCTGAAACTAGAAGTTACAATATAATAAACACTTTTACTACATCAGAATTATCTACATGAACAATTAATAATCAAACTACTTCTTATACTTATTTACCTTCTTCTAATTTTACTTTAACAAGTAGTAGAACATCATCAACAACAGGAGGGTATTCATCATCAACTAGAACTAATAGTTTATTAGTATCAACAACTGCATTAACTAAATCAACTACAAGATATTCGACATCAACCACAACGAATGCTATATTAAGTAGTACAACAGCATTAACACGCAGTAGTCAATATAGTACAACATCAAGTGTTCCTGGTAATTTAAGTTCAACAACAGCACTTACTAAAACATCATCAAGTGGTTCTAGTGTAAGTGCAACAACAGAGGTGTAAATATGGATTATATAATAGTTAAAAATGGTTTAGAATCTAGACAATATGAATGTGATACGACACATATGGCACCTCATTTCTTGAATATCGGGGGGGGGAGCCGGTCATTTCTTGATTTAACGAGTGCTACGACAACTGGAGTTCAATTAAAAGTTAAAATAGGTGACGTTGCATATAGACCTATGCAAAGTTATACAACTGTTGTAGGTAATCAAACTACTGTAACTGTAACTACTGGATATAGCGGAGCTGCTAGTAGAAGAAGTACAAGCGGTTATAGTGGAATTCGTTCTAGAGCTAGTACTTCTGGATATACTGGTAGATTAACGAGATATAGTACTAGCGGATATTCAGGTAGAAGAAGCACTCAATCAACAACTGGATATAGCGGAAGAACTACCTCTAGGCAAACCACTGGTAGCGGTTATAGAAGTACAACAGCTAGGATAACTAGAACAACTGGATATAGCGGTAGATTAAGTTCAAGAAACACCTACGGTTATAGCGGATATAGTTCTAGAGGTAGCACATATGGTTATGCAGGTTATTTATCTAGTATAAATACTTATGGATATAGCGGATGAAGAGCAAACTATTGAACTTATGCAACAAGTTATTCTGGTTCAGATTGAACTCAAAATTGATTTTATACATCTTTAAAACCCTGGACAACTAATAACAAAGGAGTTACGCTACCAAGCATAATGGAGACTCATAGTTATCAAACTTTTTCTACTCAGCAAATTATAAGTCGATATATAGCTTCTACTTATTGACTTGTTTCTAGCAGTATGTATACAAAAGTTGGAACAATAAATATGAATGCAAGTACTTTTACTAATGTTACGAATGTAAGATGATGTCAAGGAACAGCAACATATTATACTGGACGATATTATACTGAGTGTTATACTCAACCATATTATTACACAAATAGTAGTGCGTCATACTTTTCATCTGTCAATGCCAATGGAATGAATAATGCTACAGCATTAACTCAACCCGCAAATTACTATGCAACCTCTATATATGTAGGATATTTAAGTTCAACTACTGCATTGACACAATCAAGTGGCTATTATACAACTTCTGCAGGAGTTGGATATATGAGTTCAACTACTGCATTAACAAATTCAGGAAGCTATTATGCTTCATCAACTGGAATTGGAAATTTATATAGTACAACCGCATTAACTACAACGTCAAGTTCTTCAAGTAGATATGCGACAACAGATTATAGTCAATGATATGGAGATTTTACATCAACTGTCAGTGGAACCCGATCTCAATCTGGTTATGCATCAAGTACAGCAAAAGGAAACTTATTATCTACTACTGCGTTAACAAAATCAACTACTAGATATTATTCATCTACAACTACGAATGCAGTTTTAAGTTCAACAACAGCTTTAACTAGAACTAGTTCTTATTATGCTAGTTCAACTACAAAAGGAAATTTATTATCAACAACTGCATTAACTAGGAGCTCAACATATTATGCAACTAGTTCTGTGACAACAAGTATTTTATCATCAACTACTGCATTAACTAGAACAAGTCAATATTCAACTTCATCAACTGCGGTTGGCGCTTTAAGCAGCACTACCGCGCTAACAAAAACTAGTCAAAACGGAAGTACTCAATCAAGCACAACAAAACTATAATAATTTGCATTTTTTGAAATTTTATGTTAAAATATACATAAAGTGAAGGTGAATTTATTATGGCAGAAACAAGAGGTATAACAGTTGTATCTCCTATGTGAGGAGAGCGAGTTATTACAGATCGAATGGTTTTTTCAGTAATTCATCAATACATTAGTAAAAATAATCCTTTTAATATTCATTTAGTATTAGTAGATGATTATTTAGAAGGTAGAGATAAAAAAGATAAAAGTCCTTATGATTATTATGTATCTGATGAATTTAAAAAATTATATGATAGTGAACATATAAAAATAACATTAATAAAAAATAAAGAACATAAATATCAAGGCGAAAGCCGCGAAATTGGCTGAAAAGCTGGAGATTATAAATATTTCTTATTGATAGACTGTGATGATATGCTTGCGGCAAATGCTTGTGATAGATACTTAAGTATCATTGAAGGCTCACAAGACCCCGAAAGTGAAGCTAACAAAGCACAAGGAATTGCCGCAGAGGATATCAAACCAGTTGCTTGTGTTCATGGTTTAGTTTATTCTTTTGATACAAAAGGTTATGAACACAATATACCTGGACATAGTATATGGGTACAAAGTAGATGTTATAATAGAGATTTCATTGAAAAGTATGATATACATTGCCCAACTGGTAAAAATTCTCGTCAAGGAGAAGATTATCCATTTATTAGAAAATTGGATTATGCTATTGCGCATGCGCAAGATTGGCAAGTGCTTCAAGTTCCATATGAACAAGGCGGAGATTGTCAATGTACAGCATATTGATTCCCTAATGAGAATTCTTTATCGAGACAAGATCCACATTATGGTCAACATCTAAGTGGATGGACTATGGCTTCATCAAATTCAATTTTAGATTTCTTTGAAGAATTTAATAAAAAATATAATTTTGAAGATGAAGAAGATGAATATATGAAACATGAAGTTTTAAATATGACAATTTATTCATTTTATAATTTACTTGATTTCTTAAAAGAGGTAGCATCAACAGATTATGACCCTCTTGAAGAAGATTGATATGAATTAAGAAATAATGTTGCTAAATTAAGAAAGAGATTAAAAGAAAAATATTGGGATGAAATAATTTATTCTGATATTGAAGATACTTTATATCAAGTTAGACATTATTCAGATTGTCATTTTACTGAAAGTTGAATTGGAACTTTTTATGATTATATTAATAAAGATGTTGATGTATTAAATATGGATTATAAACAAATGAGAGCCTATTGCAAAGAATTAGAATTCGATGGAGTAGGGCATGAAGTGCATTCACCTCAAGTTCTTGCTTGGGCTGAACGCCATAAAACAATAGACAAAAATAAAGAAGAGATTAAGAAAAATTAATCTCTTTTTAGGAGGTTATTTTATGAATGATAATACCTATATAAATTTAATGAATAACGGGGGGGTCAGACTAATC